>DASWAA010000563.1:0-4692 GCA_036391385.1 Streptosporangiaceae bacterium | reverse complement strand
GGCAGGCGCGGCCAGGATGGCGATCTACTCGGGTAGCTTATCGGGCCCGGGCGGTCAGGCAGTTCCCTGCACGGCGACGTCGAAGACCTGGGCCGCGTACGGAGTCCTTGGATGCTTCGGCTCGGTGAGAGGCAGCTTGGTGAACCAGATCACCAGGTACTGCCCCTTCACCGAGCTAGTGATCTGGAAGGTCACAGTCCCGCTTACGCCGGTCTTCGTGGCAACCTTGGTCATCGAGGCGAGGTTGCCGGCGCTAGGCGTAGCGGAGTTGCCGACGAGCAATTCCACGTCCGAGCCTGGCTGGGAACTGAAGGTCACGGTGACCTTGCTGAAGCTGACCGGCTTTCCCATGTTGATCATGAGGCCTGCGCCAGCCTTGACGCCGCCGAAGCTGGCGCTCGCATACCACTGCGACTCCCACTTGGTCTGCTTGCTGGGGTCGATCGCGAGGGGGGCGAGGTCTGTCTGCTCGTTGCCCGGGTCGTTGTGTCCGAGCGGGTCGAAGCCGGTAGCACCGACCGGAGTGAGAGCGGTCACCGAAGTCGCGGGGCTGGTCGGCTTCGTAGTCGGGCCAGTGGACGGTGACCCGCCGCCCGGCAGCAGGGTGAACGCGGCGACAGCGACGAGAAGGACCACGACTCCGGCGGCCGCGATGAGTCCCTTGGGGAACTTCGATGGCGCCCGCCGGGTGCCGGCGGGCCGGCCAGCCGGATCTGCCTGGCGGCCGCCTCGCCGCAGCAGGGCCTCCGGATCTTCTCGCAGCCAGGCGTCGTCGCCGAGTTGCTGATCCCTGTCCCAGCGCTCCTCACCACGTCCGCCGCGACCGTAGCGGGCGTCGGCCTGGTCACCGTCGCGCCACTGCGCACCTTGCGGCCGGTCTGACGGGTACCTGGACGTCTCGCCCTGGTACCTGGACGCCTCGTTACGGTAGCTGGCCGCCTGGCCCGGGTGCCCGCCCTGCTGATCCCGCCCGTACGGCGCCGGAGGCGCGGGGGGCGGAGGCGCGGGAGGCAGTGCGGCCGCAAGCGCCCTCGCCAGGTCGCCAGGAGTCGTCAGGGGCTGCGATCCGTGACCGGACCGCAGTTGCATCGCCTGGCAGGTCAGGTCCGACAGCGCAGCCGGAACACCGGCCACGACCTGGCGCGGGCTGCACGGCTCGCCGCCCGACATCGGTGCTGAGCGAAGCGGCGGGTAGTCAGGCCCGGGCCAGTGGGCGGTGAGCGCCGCGTAGAGCAGCCGGGCGAGTCCCTGGGTATCGGCCAGTACCGGGTCGTCGGCGGACACCCCGGCCAGCGCGGCATCGATGCCCAGGCCGACCACCTTGACCTCGCCGGTCTGGCTCCATCGCACTGAGCCGGGCGACAGGCACATGTGCGCGACTCCGGCCGCATGCGCGTACGACAGGGCGGCGGCAGCCTCGGAGATCAGCCTGGCGGCGCGGAACGGCTCGAGCGGCCCGTGCGACAGCAGATCGCCGAGAGTCTCCCCGGCCGCCCACTCCATCACGATGTACGAGCGGTCCCAGGCATCTTCGACGTCGAAGACGTGCGCGAGCCTGGGGTCCGTCAGCCTGCTCGCGGCCCGTGCGGCCGTCACGACCTCGGTGACCCTCGGGTAACCCGACGCGAACGTGAAGACGGTAACGGCCCGAGCGAGCGTCTCGTCAATCGCCTTCCAGGCAGCCCAGCCAGAACCGGCGGCGATCCGGTCTTCAAGCCGGTACCGCCCGCCAAGCCTGGTGCCTGGCTCAGACGCATAGGTGGTCATCGGTCTGCGCTCATCGGTCAATGGCCATCTCACGTGGCGCCGAGTCAGGTCGGGCTCTCGACGCTTCCTCCTGCTGCCGGAAGCTGATCGGCGGGCCGGACAATTCATTGATGTGGCACATCATGCCCGGGTGTTCCGCTGCCACCCTACCGCTCCTCAAACCGTTACCAGCCGGAGACTGCGGACCGGGTGGCAAAAATGTCGGTCTGGTAAGGACTGCCGCTCCAGACTACCGGCGCAGCCGTGACCGCACCATACCCATCAGGTCGGTCACCTCGCTGACGTGCAGCATCCTGGCGAAGAGCAGGTAGAGCAGCAGACCGCCAAGTCCGCCGACGACGACCACGGTGACGGCTCCGAGCAGGATGGCGGTGGAGAAGACCGTCGTGAGAACGACGGCGACGGCTAGGGCGAACAGGGCCGCCGGCACGGCGGCCGCGTGCATCCTGAGCAAGCTGGCGCCGATCTGCCTGCCCGCCAGGCCGCCGAATCTCCTGCTCAGGATGCGCCAGGCAAGGATGCTCCCGACGAGGTTGGCCAGCCCGAACCCGGCACCGAGTGCAGCGACCACCTGGTTAGGAGGGAAGACGGCCCAGGCGATGAGGTTCGCGCCGATGTTCGTGATCATGGTCACCACGCCGATGAGCGCCGGGGTCTTGCTGTCGTGTATCGAGTAGAAGACCCGCAGCAGCAGCTGGAACAGCATGTAGGGCATGAGTCCGAGCGAGAACACGGCGAAGACGAGGCCAAGGTACCGGGCGCTGGCGAGATTGTTACTTCCGTGGCTGAACATCACCACCGCAAGCGACGGCCCGATCATCGCGAGCACCAGGGCGGCAGGCGCGACGATCACCGAGCCGAGCCGTACCCCGGTGGAGAAGTCGTTCCTGACCAGGTCGTATCTGCGGTCAGAGGCGTTCGCGCTCATCCTCGGCAGCAGTGCGGTGATCACCGAGATGGCGACGATCGCATAGGGGAGCTGGAAGAGCTGCCAGGCATAGCTGTATGCGGAGTAGCCGACGCCGACGTCGTGCGCTTTCGCCCACTGGCCCGCCGTGTTGGCCACGATGGTCGTGATCAGGAACGCCAGCTGCGTAGTCAGCACGTAGCCGAACATCCAGCCGGACATCCTGCCGATCTCGGCGACCTCATGGCGCCGGAAGTCGAACCTGGGACGCCAGCGGAAACCCGCCTTGCGCAGCGCCGGGACGAGTGCCGCTGTCTGCGCGATGATGCCGATCGTGGTGCCGATGGCCAGGAAATAGACCTCGCCGCTGCTGATGTTCCCGTTAGCTACCTGCGAGTTCTCGCCGGCGATAACCATGAAGACGCCAGTGACCGCGATGACCACGACGTTGTTGACCACCGGCGTCCACATCGGAGCGGCGAAGTGGCCGCGCGCATTAAGGATCGCGCTGGCCAGCGAGCTGACCCCGTAGAAGAAGATCTGCGGGATGAAGAAGTAAGCGAAGACCAGGAGCAGGTGGCGCCCGTTCCCGGTCGCGGAGGGGTCGTACAGGGTGGCGATCGGGGCCGCCGCGAGGGTGGCCACCAGCGTCACGGCGGCGAGGGCGCAGGTGACGAGTGTGAACATCCGCTGGTCGTACTTCTCTCCGCCGTCGGCGTCGCGCTTGGACGCGTTCACGAGAAGAGGCACGATCACGGAGGCCAGGACCCCGCCGATGGCCAGGTTGTAGACGGTGTTGGGAAGCGTGTTGGCGTTGTTGTAGGAGTCACCGAGCACCGCCTGGCCGACAGCGGCGACAAGGACGAGGGTCCTGAGCAGGCCGGTCACCCGGGAGGCCAGAGTGCCGATCGCCATGACGCCGCTGGAGCGGACCAGGCTCGGACTCGCCACTTCCCCGCTATCGGCGGCCGGGCCAGGCAGTTGCGGTCGGCGGCCTGGCGGTGCGGCCCGCCTGGCCCGTGCGAACTCGGCTTCCGCGAGGTCTCCCTCGGCGGTCAGGCCGTAGCTGCCTGTTCTCAGTCCGGCGTCACCGGTCAGTGGGACATCTGCCGGGTACGGCTCAGGCATCTGCCGGTCGTAACGATCGCGCTGGTCCCACCCCGGTGGACGGCCGAAGGTCTCCTGGGAGCCATCCTGCCTGTCCGCACGGTGCGTGCCAGGCGCGCGCCTGTCATTACCGTGGCGATCGATGCCCTCATTCTCCCAGCGGGCGGTCTCTCTTGCCCTGCCCTCGCGCCAGGCATGGTCGTCTCTGGCATCGAGAGCGTCCCAGCCCTGGCTAGGACCGGCCGCCGAACGCCAGGCCTCCGCGGGTCCGGTGGACGGGTCGCGACGTCCCGGGCCGGGGTCCCCGCCATACGGGCCTGGGTACGGGCCGTTGTCCGGGCGCCTGCCGGGGTCGTGTCCCATGCTCGGACCACGCGAGCCTGGGCCAGGACCTGTATCTGGTCGCCATGCCGCCGCGGGTCCGACGCCAGGACGCATGCGAGGGTCGGGTCCGGGCGCGGCTGGGTCGTAACGGAGGCCGGGCTCGTCCCGGACGTGGCCATAACCAGGGTCTGGCCCCCGCCTGGCCGGGTCGTAACCAGGGTCTGGCCCCGGCCTAGCGTCGTAACCGCCGGGCAGTTGCCCGAGCCCGCGTCCGGAATTCGGATCGTACCTGCCCGGGTCGGGCTCAATGCCCGGCCGCCCGCCGCTGCGTCCGGTCTCAGGACCGCGCCAGCGTGGGTCAGGTCCGTCGGCTCGCCAGTACGACTGGCTCGCGCTATTGCTGCGCGAGGCGGAGTCGTACTCGCTGCGCGGCCTCATGCGCCCCCGCGGTCCGCGCGAGTCGCTTCCTACGTCGAAGTCCTGCTGGCCGGGAACAGGTCTGCGGCCATCCGGATAGGCCGCATCTGCTCCGCCATTGCCGCGCGAGCCCCGAGGCCAGCCGGCAGCACCCCAGCGCGGGTCGCCTC
>DASWAA010000562.1:0-4050 GCA_036391385.1 Streptosporangiaceae bacterium | reverse complement strand
CTGGCCGGCATCCGCGGATGCATGGCCCTTGACCGGCTTGTCCACCTGGGCGTCCATTGTCGATCCCATTTGGCATATCAAAGCACTTTATTCAGTCACGATCGAGCTGCTCGGAGATAACCAGCGTGAGTCGCAGGCCTGGTGAGCCCGGGTCACTGCGGGCCGGTGTCCAGGCCGTGCTCGATCGCGTATCTGACCAGGTCGACCCGGTTGTGCAGGTGCAGCTTGCTGAGCGTGTTCTGCACGTGGTTCTGCACGGTCCGGTGGGACAGCACCAGCCGCTCGGCGATCTGCTTGTAGGACATGCCGATGCCGACCATCCGCAGGATCTCGGCCTCGCGGTCGGTGAGCCTTGGTGTCTGCGGAGCCGGATCGGTGGCCAGGCGGCGGTACTCCCCGAGCACCAGGCCAGCTAGCCCGGGGGAGAACACCGTGTCTCCCGAACCCGTCCGCCGGACCGCGTCAAGAAACTCCGACCGGCTCGCCGACTTGAGAATGTAACCGGTAGCTCCCGCCTTGACGGCGTCGAGCACGTCACGGTGCTCGCCGCTCGCTGACAGGATCAGCACCCGGACGCCTGGCTGCGATGCGAGCAGGCCCCGGGTGACCTCGACGCCGGACATGTCGGGGAGCTGCAGGTCGAGTACCACGACGTCGGGGCGCACGGACGGGGCTATCCGCAGCGCCTGCGCGCCCTCGCCCACGGTGGCGACGACCTCGAAGCCGGCCTCGCCGAGGTCACGGCTGACCGAGTCGCGCCACATCGGGTGGTCGTCGACCACCATCACCCGCAGGCCGGACTCGCTCATGCCGCCATTCTCGCCGAGTCGGCACGCGCCTGCGCCGGGACGACCTAAGTCTTCGGCGGCCTCGGTACGCGCAGCCGCACCTCGGTCCCGGCGCCAGGCGTGCTGGTGATGTCGGCAGTACCACCCAGGTCCCTGATCCGCCCGCCGATGGCCTGACTGACTCCCAGCCGGCCTTCGGCCGCCGCCTCGGCGAGTCGCCCGGCGGGGATCCCGGGCCCGTCGTCGCGGATGGTCACGCTCACCGTGGCGCCCTCGTCGTCGACGAGCACCCACGCCCTGGCGGCCGCACCACAATGGCGCCGAACGTTGTCGATCGCCTCCCGGACGGCCGATGCCGTTTCCCGCACTGTCCGCTCAGCAAGGAGAACGGGGTCCGCGGGGGTGATCACCGATACCAGGGCAGATGTCTCACGGGCAAGGACCGCGCTCAGGTCGAGCTCGTCGGCCGGAAGCGAAGTCTGGTCAGCACCGATGACGAGCGCGCGCAGGGCCGCCTCCTGCTGGCCGGCTAGCCGGCCGATCTCGGCGGCCTCGCCGCCTGCCTCGGCGCCCCGCCGCTGCACCATCGCCAGGACCTGCAGCACCGAGTCGTGAATGGTGCGGGCGAGCCGCTCGCGCTCCCTGCTGGCGGCTTCGAGCTCGGTGGCGCGCTGAAGTGCCAGCTCCGCGCGGATTGTCAGGGTGGAGATGTAGCCCGTCAGCATGGCCGCCATCAGCAAGATGACCGGTCCGTCGAGTGCGGTGCTCTGGTAGACGCTGGCGAGCTGCTGATGCCTGAGCACGACCGCGCAGGTGCCGAGTACGACGGCTGCGGCCGCACCGGCCCGCACGCCGCGCGCGGCTGCCCAGGCAAGGGCCGGCCCGGCGAGCCAGGTGGCGGTGACGGGCATGACGCCCTGATGCGCGGCGCCGGGGTCCTGCACGAACGCGGTCGACAGCAGGGCCGCGGCGGTGACCAGCAGGTCGGCGGTCAGCAAAGGCCAGGTCCGCCGGGACGGGACGGAGTACGCGATCGTGCTGATCACCGTCCAGGCGGCCATGCCGCCGAGCACGACCCAGGCCCAGCCCCAGTGCGCGTAACTCTCGCGCCGGATCAGCAGCAGGGCCGTGGCATAAGCCAGCGAGGCGAGCCGGAAGACCGCGATGGACCGCCACAACGGGGCCTGCACGCTCATCGCCTGCTCCTGGTATCAGGTACTCAGGCGCTACTGAGTACCGCTGCCGCTGCGCTGAGTTGCACTGCCGATGCTGGCTGACCGCCAGCAGTGGCAGTGTGAATGTTATGCGCACATCTGTGAATTTGCCGCCGCAGCGAGCCTGCCCAGGCTGCCGGACTCGGGCAGGCCACGGTGAGCCGAGCTGCGGCAGCTGCGGCATCTGGCTGGCAGGGCCGCAGGCCGCGGAATTGTGGTGGATCGAGGCCGAGTTCCAGCGGCTGGCCACCGCCCGCACCTGGCTGGTCAACCGTCGCCTGGCACTGCTCGCCGAGCTGTACCGGCTCCGGCAGCAGGCCGTCGCTGGCCAGGCCGCTGAGCCGGCGAAGACAGCCGCCGCTCAGCCTGCCGTCCCCGGGGTGTCCGCCGGCGGGCCAGAGCCAGCGTCCCGAACCGCGATCTTTGCCCCTCCAGCGCCCGCTCACCGCCCGGAGGTGACCGTCCGCGCCGCGGCTCGCCTGCTGCTCGCCTCCGGCGCCGTGCTGGTCGTCGTCGCGGCCGCCGGCTTCACCGCCGCCAACTGGGGCCGGGTCGGCTCGCTCGGCCGCTGCGTCATCATGCTCGGGGTAACCGCCGTCGTGCTCGCCGTCCCTGTGGTCTTGCGGCGCCGCAGGCTCACTGCCACCGCCGAGTCGGTCGCCGTCATCGGCATCGCGCTGACGATCGCCGACGCCGTCCTGGTCCAGCGACTGCTCCGCGCGCCTGCCGGCCGCCCGCTCGTTATCGTCGCCTGGTGCGCAGTGCTGGCGGCGGCCTGGTCCGGCTACGGCGTCGCAGTCAGGCTACGGGGACCCAGGCTCGCGGCGATCGCAGCGGGGCAGCTTCCCGGCCTGGTTGTCGCGGGCTGGCTGGCCCGGTCTGTCGGCGGTCCGCATCCGTGGCTGCTCGCGCCGGTGGCTCTCTCGCTAGTCGTGACCGGCGGCGCCGACGCCCTGCTGGCGGCCGGCCTCGCCAGGCGCGGGCACCGGCCGGAAATGGTCGCGAGCTCGATCGCGGCGACCGTCGCGTGGGTAACGGGAGCGCTGACCGCGCTAGCGGGTTCGGTCGTCGCTGCCGATCGTGCGAGCCTGCCGTGGCTGACAGCCGCGCTGGTCGCCGCGGCGCTGGCAGGGGTGACCGTGGTTCCGCAGGGCTCGATGCTGCCGGAGGAGTTCGCCGGCGTCGTCTCCGGCGTACTGCTAGCTGTCGGACTCGCGCTTCCGGTGGCCCGGATGCTGCCGTCGGGACCCGGGCTGGCGAGCAGCGCGGTATCCGGTCTGGCTCTCTGCGGTGCCGTGGTCACCGGCGGCGCTGTCGCCGCGGGCCGCTCGCTGAGGAGTTCGCGCGCCGGAGTCGCTGACGGCCTGGTAACCAGCGGCCCGCGCCGCGCGAGACTTGTCGCGACGGGATCCGCGGTCGTGCTCGGCCTGGCCGGCCTCGTCGTGACGCCGAGCGCGCTGTCCGCCCTGTTTCCGGTGCGCCGGTACATCCCGGCCTGGACCGGCGCCGGCCCACTCGCGCACCAGCCCGTCCGCGCACTCTGGCCCGGAGCGCTCGTCACCGGGTCTGTCCTCGTGCTGGTGTGCCTAGTCTGCTGGCTCGTTCCCGCCGCCCTTCCCCTGGAGCCGCAGGCTCGGCGAGATCGGGTCCGAGCCGTTGCGCTGATCGCAGCCACCCTCGCGGCCGGGTGCATCCCGGCTGTCACTCACCTGACCGGGTGGGCCGCCCTCGGCGTGCTGACTGCCGCTGCGGCGGCCCTGCTGACCGTCGCCGCGGCGGCCCTGCTGAGGACTGGCCGCGTCCTTGGCGGCACCGCCACCTGGTGTGGTGCGCTGCTCGCCGCTAGCGCCGTCGCGTGGTCGCTGGACGCTCCGGCCACCACGATCGCCGAGCTTGCCATCCTGGCTGTCGTCTTCGGCGTTACCGCCGCCTGGGCGCGGAACGCCGTCAGCGCGGTGGCGGGGACCGCAGGAGCACTCGTCACGACGACGGGCCTGGTCTGCGCGGTACCGCTGGCGAGCGGCTGGCCCGCCCGGTACGCGGGCTTC
>DASWAA010000561.1:0-21125 GCA_036391385.1 Streptosporangiaceae bacterium | reverse complement strand
CGTGCCGCCGGAAAGCTGGAAGACGGCCGGATCACACGGGTCGATGCTGGCGCCGATGGCGTCGAGATCAGCGGCCGTGTGCCGCGCCGGCCGGCGCTCGTGCAGCTCTTCCAGGCTGACGCTGCCGTCCGCGGCACCGGGCGGCCGCTCGCCTTGCAGGATGGACAGGCGCAGCTGCGGATGCTCGGCGCTGACCCGCCGGTGCAGCTCGCCGAAGTCGGCATCCCTGGCTGTGGCCGGAGCGGCCGCGGCCACGGCCCCGGACAGTGCGGTGAACTGGCGCAGCTCGCGGTAGCGGTGGGAAGGCAGCGCCATGATGGGGATCGCGCCGATCCGCTGCAATGCGAAGTAGAACGAGGCGAAGAGGCGGGTGTTCGCCAGCTGGACGATCACCCGGTCGCGGGGCGCGACGCCGAGGTCAAGCAGGTTCAGCGCGACCCGCCGTGAGAGCGCGGCGAGCTCGGCGTAGGTGTACGAGCCGGTCTCGTCCATGACCGCGACCCGGTCGGCATAGGCGCCGAACACGTCGAGGAAGTGCGCGATCAGCGGCCGGTCCTCCCAGTAGCCGCTGGCGCGGTAACGGGCGGCGAACTCTGCCGGAAACGGCGTGACGCCGGGCAGCGCCATCGGGACTCCTTCGCGGACCGGGCCAGCTAGTACTACCTACTTGAGTAGGGAGCAATCTAGCGCCACGCGGAGTAGACGACAAGCGCCCGTTCGAGGATTCCCGGCAGCCCGAAACGTGCCTTACCGTCAGCGCCAGACGTCGTTGGCGACGCTGACGACCAGGCGGAGCTTGTCGGCCTGCTCCTGCGCGGTCAGCACGTTGCCCTCGACGGTGGAGGAGAAGCCGCATTGCGGTGACAGGCAGAGCTGGTCGAGCGGTACGTACCTGGCGGCCTCGTCGATCCGGCGCTTGAGCACGTCGGGGTCCTCGAGCTTGCCGGACTTCGTGGTGACCAGGCCGAGCACGACCATCTTGCCCTTCGGTACGAACCGCAGCGGCTCGAAGCCGCCGGACCGCTCGTCGTCATACTCAAGGAAGAATCCGTCCACGCCAAGCTCGCTGAACAGCGCCTCGGCCACGAAGTCGTAGCCCCCTTCGGCGGCCCACGAGGACCGGAAGTTGCCCCGGCACATGTGGGTGGTCACCGCCATCCCGTCGGGACGGCCGGCCAGCGCGTCGTTCACCTGGCGGATATAGCGCAGGTGCAGGTGCTCGGCATCCTCGCCGCGCTCGGCGATCTCCGCGCGCTGCGCCGGGTCGTTCAGGTACGCCAGGCTGGTGTCGTCGAGCTGGAGATACTGGCAGCCGAGCTCGCCGAGCCGCCGGATCTGCTCGGCGTAGGCGGCCGAGAGGTCCGACCAGAACTCCTCCATGTCCGGGTACACGTCGTGGTCGATCGAGGCCGGCCCGCCACGGTAGTGCACCATGTTCGGCGACGGGATCGTGAGCTTGGGCGTGGCCGAGGTGACGATCGACTGCAGGTAGCGGAAGTCGGCCTCGAAGATCGTGTGGTTCAGCCTGATCTTGCTGCCGACGTGCAGCGCGGCGGGCGTGAACTCGATGTTGCCTTCCTTGCTCCGGAACTTCACCGCCAGGTTGCCCGGCGCCCTGGAGATCCCGCCGAGCTGATAGATGAAGTCCATGTGCCATGACGCGCGGCGGAACTCGCCGTCAGTGGCCGACCGCAGGCCGACCTCGGCCTGCATGGCCACGACGTCGGCGATCGCCTCGTCCTCGATCCGGCGCAGTTCGACCGCGTCGATGTTGCCGGCCGCGAAGTCGACCCGCGCGGCTAGCAGGCTCGCGGGGCGGAGCAGGCTTCCGACGTGGTCAGCGCGGAACGGCGGGGTTGTGCGCATGTTCGGTCATCGCTCCTTGAGTCGGTACAGCTCTAGGTCTGGATACCCGGTGTAGTTCTCCGCTAGTGACGTGGCGGCCGCGCGCGAGCCGACCACATAGCGGAGCTGTGCGAGCTGCAGTTCGGCCTCCATGTCGTCGGCACCCGGAGTCCGGTGCAGCATGGTCGTCATCCACCAGGAGAAGTGCGTGGCCCGCCACACCCGGTTCAGGCAGGTGGCGGAGTAAGCCGCGGCGAGGCCGTCGTCCCCGTGCAGCAGGGCATCCAGCGCCGGCGCGAGGACCGCCACGTCGGCCATGGCCAGATTCAGCCCCTTGGCACCGGTCGGCGGGACAATATGCGCCGCGTCGCCTGCCAGGAACAGCCGGCCGTAGCGCATCGGAGCGCCGACGAAGCTGCGCATCGGGGTGATTCCCTTGTCGAGCACCGGACCCTGCTCCAGGGTCCACCCGGAGCCAGGCAGGTCGAACCGCCGGGCGAGCTCTTCCCAGATCCGGTCGTCCGGCCAGTTGTGCACCGACTCGTCCGGGGCGACCTGCAGGTACAGGCGGCTGACCGTCGGGCTGCGCAGGCTGTGCAGGGCGAACCCGTCCCGGTGATGCGCGTAGATCAGCTCGTCGGTCGACGGCGGCACATCGGCCAGGATGCCGAGCCAGGCGTACGGGTACTCGCGCTCCCTGATCGTCATCAGGCCGGGCGGGATCGCCGGACGGCAGATCCCGTGGAAGCCGTCGCAGCCAGCGATCGCGTCGCAGACGACCTCATGCCTGGTGCCGTCAGCGTCGGTGAAGCGCAGCACCGGCTGGTCCGAGGTCAGGTGATCGACCTCGGTATCGGTTACGTCGAAGTGCAGGGCACCGCCGTCGGCGAGCCGTTGCGCTATCAGGTCTTTCACGATCTCGGTCTGGGCGTACACCGTTACCGTGCGGCCGCCGGTGAGCTCACGGAAGTCGATGTGGTGCCGCTCGCCGGCGAATTGCAGGTAGATCCCGCCGTGCTCAAGTCCCTGGCGATCGAGCCGCTCGGCCAGGCCTGCCGCACGGAGCAGCCGGGCAGTGCCGTCCTCGATCACGCCCGCCCGCTGCCGCGCCTCGCAGTAGGCGCGGCTGCGGTTCTCCACCAGCACGGAGTCGATACCGCGGAGTGCGAGCAGATGCGAAAGCAGCAATCCGGCCGGACCAGCCCCAACGATGGCTACCTGGGTGCGCATCGGAAAGGTCACGTTCGTTCCTTCAACCAGGCATGGAGGGGCAGGTCAATGTACGCATGACGTACATAAGTTCCGTAATCGAACACCGAAAATCTAGATGCCCCGCTGGTCCGGTGTCAACGCTCGCCCGGGTCAGCTGAGCGGGGCCCCGGCAAGAGCGGCGATAACGCCGAGGGCCGCCGCGCCGGTGATCGCGGCGACCACATTCTTTCTCAGGGCGAGCAGCCAGAGTGCCGCGAGTCCCAGCACGGCCAGTTGCCACAGGTGGGCCAGTCCCAGCGCCAGCGGGACCGTTGATCCGGCGATCGCGCCGACGGCGGCCGGCCCGGCACCGGTCAGGAAGGACTGGACCCGGGTGTCGCGCCGGAGCAAGCCGAATCTGGGTGCGCCGAGCAGGACGAAGGCGAACGACGGCGTGAAGGCGACCAGCGATGCCAGCAGGCCGCCGCCCACGCCGGCCGCGGCATAGCCGACCACGGCGACCGTCTGGACGACCGGCCCGGGCGTGACCTGACCGAGCGCGACGGCGCTCAGGAACTGAGCGCCGGTCATCCAGTGATAGGTGTGCACGGCGTCGTGCTGCATCAGCGGGATGATCACGAAGCCACCGCCATAGGACAGCGCGCCGACCTTGAGCGCGACCCACGCCACGGCGAGCAGGCCGCCCGCCGCCGGAACCGCGAGCGCGAGCGGCAGCGCGGCACCCAGCCGGCCCCGCCCGGACTCCGGCGCCGGCCCGGACTCCGGCGCCTGCCCGGACGACCCGCGGATCACCAGTTCGGCCAGGCCGCAGCCGGCCAGAACCAGCACGAGGAACGGCCCCGCCAGCGCACCGACCACACCACCGGCGAGCAGATAGCTGACCCACCGGAAGGCTGGCCAGCCGTCGCCCGCCCGGCGCCAGCTCGCCGGGACGAGGCCGGCCGCCGCCGCGACCGCGACCGCGGGAACGGCCGCGCCGGCACCGGCGGCGGCACCGTCCACCCACAGCGGCGGGTGCGAGCTCAGGAACAGCGCCGCCAGCGCGAGGATCACGATCAGACCGGGAACGATGAAGCAGATGCCGCCGAGCAGCGCGCCGAGCGGGCCGGCCAGCCGCCAGGCGCAGAAGATCGCGAGCTGGGTGGATGCGGGCCCCGGGAGCAGGTTCGTCGCGGCAATGCCGTCCTCGAACTCCTCGCCGGACAGCCAGCCGTGCTGCTCGACGCAGAGCTTGCGCAGCAGCGCGATGTGCGCCGGCGGTCCGCCGAACCCGATGCAGCCGATCCGGGCCCACTCGCGCGCGATCGTGCCAGGCGGCACCAGGCCGGCGCCACGCCAGCGGCCAGGGCCAGCGCCCGCCGGCCTGCTCAGGAGACGATGTCCTTGCCGCGGAACCGGCGGAACGCCAGCGCGATCAGCACGAGCGCGTAGCAGCAGGACACCACGGCGCCCTCGATCATTGGCGTCCAGCTGACCTGCGGCTGCAAGGCGTTCAGCCAGGAGAACTGCCAGTGCGTCGGGAGCAGCAGCCGCCAGGAGCCGAGCGCGGTGATCGCGTCGAGGATGTTGCTCACGATGATCACGCCGACCGCGCCGCCCACGGCGCCGAGCGGCGAGTCGGTAGAGACCGACAGGGCGAACGCCAGCCCGGCCACGACGAGCTCGGAGATCAGCACGTAGCACAAGATGATCGCGAGCCGGCCGAACGAGGCGCCGGTCCCGAGCTCCACGCCGGACCCCGGCAGCTTGAGCGGGTGCCAGCCGAAGGCGACCGTTCCGGCGAGCAGCGCCATCAGCGGGACGACGGTGATGGCGACCGCGCAGTACCCGAGCGCGACGACCAGCTTCTGCCGCAGCAGCCTCGCCCGCGGCACCGGGGCTGCGAGCAGGTAGCGCAGTGAGGCCCAGCTCGCCTCGCTGGCGATGGTGTCGCCGCAGAACAGCGCGACGGCCACCACGAGCAGGAATCCCGCCGAGGCGAAGAACGCGAAGGCAGTGAAGTTCAGGCCGCCCGCGGTCGCGGTCACCACGAGGCCCGGCGTCTGCGGGTCGGACGGGCCGGTCCCGCTGAGCTCGAAGGCGCCGACCAGGATCCACGGCAGGATCAGCAGCAGGCCGAACGCGATCAGCGTACGGCGCCGCCGGAACTGCCTGACGGCCTCGACCGCGAGCGGCAGCGTCCGGCGCGGGCTGTACCCGGCCCCCGCGCCCTGGCCGGCCGACTGCGCGGTCATGGTCTCGGCTCCGCCGACGCCAGCGTCGCTGACGACTCGTCCAGCCCCGCCGAGCCGGGCGAGCCCGGTGAGCCCGGCGAGCCCGGCGAGCCTGCCAGACCTTCAGGCACAGCGGGACCGGCCCGGCCGGCCGGCCCGATCAGGGCGAGGAACGCGTCCTCCAGCCTGCGGCTCGGCGCCACCCGGTCGACCGGTATGCCAGCGCTCACCAGGGCGCGGACCAGTTCGGACGCGGCGGTCTCGCCGGGATGCACGAGCACGCCGTCCTCGCGGGGCTCCGCGCTCGTCACGCCGTCGACCGCACGCAGCACGTCCGCAGCCTCGGCGACCCGCGGCGTTCCGATCAGCAGGGAGCCGCCGTCGCCGATGATCTCCGCTACCGGCCCCGCCGCGATCCCCCGGCCCGCGTGCATCACCACCACGTGCGTGCAGGTCTGCTCGACCTCACCGAGCATGTGGCTGGACAGGATCACGGTGCGGCCTGCCGCTGCGTACTCGACCAGGACGTCGCGCATCTCCCTGATCTGCGGCGGATCGAGGCCGTTCAGCGGCTCGTCGAGCACGAGCAGGTCGGGCAGGCCGAGCATGGCCTGGGCGATGGCCAGCCGCTGGCACATGCCACGCGAGTAGCCACGGACCCTGCGGTCGATCGCGGCGCCAAGACCGGCGATGGCGAGCACCTCCTCCAGATGCTCGGAGGCGTCCGGGCGGCCGATCGCCTTCCAGTACAGCTTGAGGTTGTCCCGGCCGGACAGGTGCGGCAGGAACCCGGGCCCCTCGACGAACGCCCCGAGCCGGGACAGCGCCGGCGACCCGGCTCTGACCTGCCTGCCGAAGATCGTGATGGTTCCGGCGTCCGGGCGGATCAGGCCCATCAACGCCCGCAGCGTCGTGGTCTTGCCTGCCCCGTTCGGCCCGAGCAGGCCGAGAATCTGGCCTCGCTCCACCCGCAGGTCGAGGCCGTCCACGGCAAGCTGGCCGTCACGGTAGCGCTTGGTCAGCCCGCTGATCTCCAGCGGCACCTCCTCGCCCTGGCCGGCGCCAGCCGCTGCCTCGCCGGTCCGCCGCCGCCCGGTCAGCAGGAGCAGCGCGGCGACCGCCAGCGCCACGACTGGCGCCGCAACGACCCACCACGGCAGCCCGGCGCCCTGCAGCGCGAGCGCCGGGTCGGACGGCATGACGATGCCGGGGCTCGCCAGCGCGACCTGGTAGGCGGCCGGGCTGGCGGGCGAGGCGTAGGCGAAGTCGGTCGCCGTCAGCACCAGCCTGATCCGATGTCCGGCCGCGAACTGGTAATCCATCGCAGGCAGCCGTACGGTCACGACTCTGGCCGCAGAGGCCTGGCCCACGCGCAGCGGAGCGGCCAGCGAGAACGGCAGCGTGGCATTTCCGGCCTGGTCCACGTCGTAGACCTTGGCGAACAGGGTCGTCCCGGCTGGCCCGCTGACCCTGAGCCGCACCGTCGGCGCACCAGTGACCTGGAGCGGGGTCGAGAGCGGCTGCGACTCGAATCCGGCACTCTGGCCCGGCATGTCGAAGGCCAGGCCCAGCCCGGACGCCCCGCCCCCGAGCGCACCGAAGCCGGGGAAGACGGACATCGACGGCGGCGCGCCGCCAGGCGGGTTCAGCACGACCTGCGGCGGGCCCGCGAGCCGGATCAGCGTCCGCCGGGTGCCGTTCAGCCCGGGAAAGGACGGCGCGGTGGCGATGCCGAGCGACTGCTCACCCGTGGACGGGTCGAAGCCGAGATTTCGCGAAACGGCGAAGCCGGGCTGACCCGATCCGGCCGCGCCGGCCTGAGCAGGCCCGCCGGCCAGGCCGGCCCGCGCCGCGCCGCCGGAGGCCGGCCGCCAGGGCGGCCCGGTCAGCCAGCGGTCGAACCACGCGATCGCCAGGCCGTCGACCCTGGCGCTCTCCTGATTCCCCCCGTCGTGACCGCCGCTGAACCAGACCATGTCCGCTGGCGTGCCGTTGCTCCGGATCTCGCGGTACGTGGCGGCAGCCTGATCGAGCCCGAAGAGGGAGTCGTTCTCGCCCTGGATCAGGAGCGTGGGGGCGTGGATCCGGCTGGCGACCGTCGCCGGGCTTGACGCCCGCAGGATCGCGATCGCCTGCGGCGTTGCCCTGCCGAGCGTCGCGACCTGCTGGTACATGGCGCAGAGCGACGGCAGGAAGCGCGCGCATTCCAGTGCGCCAGCGACCGCCGCGCTGCCGCCCGCAGCGCCCGCACCGCCCGTCCCGGCGATCCCGCCGAGCCCGGCGCCGGCCGGAATGCCCGCCCCGAACCCCGAGGTGCCCGCCGCGAACAGCAGCCCGGCCCACTGCCGCTTGAACACGCCGTCGACCGCGGGACCGCCAGCGGCGTTCGGGAACAGGGCGGTTGCGAGATCGTTCCAGGTGATCTCGGGCACGACAGCGTCGATCCTGTGGTCATAGCCTGCGGCGAGCAGCGCGATCGCGCCTCCGTAGGAGGCGCCGGCGATGCCGACGCGCGGATCTCCCGGATGGTCGAGCAGCACCCGAGGCTGCCGTGCCAGCCAGCTGACCAGTTGCTCGACGTCCTTGACCTCGTAGTCGGGCGAGTCGAGCGCGATCTGGCCGGTCGACTGACCGAAGCCTCGCGCCGACCAGGTCAGTACGGCGAACCCGGCCCTGGCGAGCCCGATCGCCTCTGCCTGCACCGAGTTCTTGGTCTCGCCGAACCCGTGCGCGAGCAGGATGGCCGGCACCCGGCCGCCGCCTGCCGGGGTGAAGAACGTGGCGTCGAGCACGACGCGCTGGTTGTCGCGCGGCCCGTCGGTTACGGCGATCCGCACGTTCCGCGCGCCGTAGGGAGCGGGCCGCCCGGCGACCGAAGCGGCGACCACGCCGCCGCCGACCAGCAGGACCACGGCAGCGCAGCCGGCAATTAGCCCCAGGCGGGACCACCGCCGGCGAAAACCCATAGCGGCACGCTACCTGTTAGCGCCGCCGCCAGTGCCGCTGCCTAGGGCGGAATGCTCCGGCTCGTGCGTCCAGGCGCGCGCGCCTGCGTGCCGGACACCACCTGCTCGCCGAGCCGCAGCCAGGCGGCGATCCCCAGCGCCGCCACGGCGAGCAACTCCACCGTGACCGAGACCGAGATACCCACCCGGAGTCCGGTGAGCGTCGCGTCCGGCCCCAGTGCGATGCCCGACACCAGCGCCACGGCGATCCCGGTGGCCGTCAGCAGGGCCAGCCCGGCGAGCACGGCCGGCATCGCCCGTGAGGACAGGAATCCCTGCGCCCGGGCGGCGGCCGCCGTCCCGAGGACCAGGGCGGCGCCCGCGGCTTCAAGGACGCCCGACGCGATGCCGGTGGCGCTGCTCGCGACGTCGAGCGCGAACCCCGATCCCACCGCGAAGAGCAGCAGCCCGCCCGCTGACACCAGCCACAGCACAGCCTGGTGCGGGACGGACGCTCCCGCGGCCCTTGCCTGCTCCTCGCCGAGCGATCGGCGGGCGGCTCGGATCAGCACCAGCAGTGACCAGCAGCCGACGCCTACGGCCGCCACGATGTGCGCCGGTGAGCTCGCCTGGCTGCTCGCGGCCCTGACGAGCAGGCCGATCGCGAGCAGCAGTGCCCCGAGCGCGACAGCGCCGGCTTCCGCGGCATCGACCCACGACTTGCCGAGCACGAGCTCCCACCCGGCCGCGCAGATGCCGATGATCGCGATCACCGCGCCGGCGAAGCGAAGCCAGTCGCCGGCGCGCGCCAAGTCGCCGGACAGGGCGAGGTTAGCCGGAGTGAGGCTCGCGAAGGCAGCGACCTGGAAGGCCGTGCCGAGCACGAAGACGAGTGCCGCTGACACCAGGAAGGCCAGTGCCGCACGTGACCTGGTGATCTGCTCCACGGTTCCCCCCGACGACGTCGGATGGGTCCATTCCCCCGGCTGACGGCGACCAAGCGCGGCGAAAACAGCGCATCTCCCGTTCGTCAACCAGGGTTGACACCCCAGGGGCCGTCAACGTATGTTGACGTTATGAGCCAGGGAATGGGACTCGCCGAGGCGGCCAGCGGAGCCGATCCGGCAGCCGGGCTGCGAGCGGCCAGGGAACTGCGCGAGCTCGCCGAGCGGCTCGAGGCCCTGCAGGTGGCCAGCGCCAGGAAGCAGGGCTGGTCGTGGCAGGAGATCGCCTTCTTCCTCGGTGTCAGCAAGCAGGCCGTGCACAAGAAGCACGCCGGCCGGAATAAGTGACCGGCCTCAGCGCCAGTCCGGCTGGCCGGGTTAGCGCGCAGGAGAGCGCAGGAGACAGGAGCAGACGATGTTCGAGCGATTCAGTACGCAGGCCAGGCAGGCCGTGCGGGGCGCGCTAGCGCAAGCGCGCGATCTCGGCGCCAGCCGGATCGGCTGCGAGCACCTTCTCATCGGGCTGGCGGACGCCGGATCCGGCCCGGCGGCCAGCGCACTGGCGGCCGCCGGACTCGACCGTGCCAGGCTCCGTGAGCTCGCGTCCGGTCAGCTAGCGGCCGACCCGCTCGACTCCGATTCGCTCGCGCTGGTCGGCATCGACCTCGACGAGGTGCGGCGTGCGGCCGACGCCGCCTTCGGGCCTGGCGCGATCGACCGGCCGCGCCAGCGACCGGCTGCCACCAGGGCCAGGATGACCGGCGAGTGCAGGAAGGCACTGGAACTCGCACTGCGGCAGGCGCGCCGCGGGCACTCCAGCGAGCTGACGACAGGTCATCTCCTGATCGGGCTCATCGACCAGGGCGACAACGGTGCCCTGCGCGCGATCGCCGCCGCCGGTGCCGATCCGGCCGCCCTCCGCGCCGGCACCCTTCGCCGCATGCGCGAAGCTGCCTGAACAGAGCCGACCGAGCAGAGCCGACCGAGCAGAGCCGACCGAGCAGGTCTAAGCGCGGCAGCACGGTGGCGCCGGCGCGGTCTACGGCCAGGGCGGTGACGGTCCACGCGGCGCCCGACGCGGCGGCGATCGCCGCTACGGTGTCGGCGCCGGCCGCCGCACCGGGGACGATCAGGGCCAGCACGGCGGGCCCGGCACCGGAGACGACCGCCGGGATGCCGGCCTCCCGCAGCGCGCCGAGCAGGCTGGCCGAGGCCGGCATCGAGCTTGCCCGGTACGGCTGGTGCAGGAAGTCCCTGGTGGCCTCGAGCAGCAGCCCGGGCCGCGCGGCCAGCTCGGGCTGAGTCAGCGCGGCGATCAGCAGCGCCGAGCGGGCGGCGTTATTCGCGGCGTCGGCGTGCGGCACCGTCGCCGGCAGCACCTGCCGCGCCACCTCGGTAGCCAGTGGCACGGCCGGAACGCAGAGCACCGGCACCAGCCCCGGCAGCGGCTCCAGCCTGGCGCACCGGAACCCCATCGATGGGGACGGCGCTGGGGCGGGCGGCCCGGCGGCGCCCGGGGTATCCGCGGTCCAGGCGATCGTCAGGCCGCCGGCCAGGCAGGCCGCCACGTTGTCCGCGTGCCCTTCGAGGTCGGCTGCTAGCCGCAGGACGGCCTCGTCCGGCAGCCGCGTGCACCCGGCTTCGCCGCACAGCTCGCGGGCCGCCAGGATGCCGGCCACGATCGCCGCTGCCGACGAGCCGAGGCCGAACCCGTGCGGCATCGCGTTGGCGCAGCGCAGCGCGAGCCCCGGCGGCGACTCGCCCAGCGCCTCGAACGCCGCCCGCATCGACCGGACCACCAGGTGCTTCTCGCCGAACCTGGCGGCGTGCTCGCCGATCCCGGTGACCTCGATCCGCAGCCCGCCATCGATGACCGTAGCCTCGACGACGTCGTGCAGGCCGAGCGCGAGGCCGAGCGAGTCGAATCCGGGGCCGAGATTGGCGCTGGTCGCCGGGACCCGCACCCTGACCGGCTCTTCCGGCCAGGTCACCACTGTCATTTCAGGCCGAGCTCGGCGGCCGCGGCGTTCACGTCGGCGGGCACGGTACGCGGCGCGGGCAGGCCGGCCACCGCCGTGTCCGGGTCCTTCACCCCGGTCCCGGTGATCGTGCAGACCACTACCGAGCCGGCCTCGACCTGCCCGTCCGAGCAGGCCTGGAGCAGCCCGGCCACGCCGGCCGCCGAGGCCGGCTCGCCGAACACGCCCTCCCGGACCGCGAGCAGCCGGTAGGCGTCCAGAATCTGCTCGTCGGTCATCGCCGCGAACATCCCGCCGGACTCGTCCCTGGCCGCGACGGCGAGATCCCAGGACGCCGGGTTGCCGATCCTGATCGCTGACGCGACGGTGACCGGGTTGAGCACCGGCTCGCCGATGACCAGCGGGGCAGCGCCCGCGGCCTGGAAGCCGAGCATCCGCGGCGCCTTCGTGGACCGGCCGGCGGCGAGGTACTCCTTGTAGCCCATCCAGTAGGCCGAGATGTTGCCCGCGTTCCCGACCGGCAGGCAGTGCACGTCAGGCGCGTCTCCGAGGACATCGACCACCTCGAAAGCCGCGGTCTTCTGGCCGGCCAGCCGGTCCGGGTTGACCGAGTTGACCACCGCCACGTCGTTGCTGGCAGCAAGCTTGCGCACCAGTTCAAGGCAGTCGTCGAAGTTGCCGTCCACCTGCAGCAGCCTCGCACCGTAGGCGAGCGCCTGCGCGAGCTTGCCGAGCGCGATCTTGCCGCGCGGCACGAGCACCACGCACTCAATTCCGGCGCGGGCCGCGTACGCTGCGGCGCTCGCGCTCGTGTTCCCGGTCGACGCGCAGATGACCGTGCGGGCGCCCCTGGCCGCGGCCAGCGATACCGCGACCGTCATCCCCCGGTCCTTGAACGACCCGGTCGGGTTCATGCCCTCGGTCTTCAGGTAGACCTGGCAGCCGGTCAGCTCGGACAGGACCGGCGCAGGGAGCAGCGGCGTGCCGCCCTCGCCGAGCGTGACCACGGCCTCGGTCGCGATCTCGGGCAGGCTAGCCGCATACTCGCCGATCACGCCACGCCACGGCCTCACTCGCCCTCCTCGCCCTCGACCCGCAGCACGCTGTCCACTGCCCGCACGGCGTCCATGGCGGCCAGGTCGGCTATCGTCTCGGCCAGCGCGGCCTCCCGCGCCGTATGGGTAACGATGATCAGGGTGGCATCCTCGCCGCGGCCCTCCTGGTGCACGGCCTTGATCGAGACGCCGCGCCTGGCGAAGCTCTCCGCTACCGGGGCAAGAACGCCGGGCCGGTCGGCTACGTCAAGCGAGACGTAGTACCGGGTCCGGGCGTCGGCCATCGGCACGATCGGCAGTTCCGCGTAGGTAGCAGGCTCGTGCCCGCGCAGTCCGGCGCGCTGGTTCCTTGCTACCGCCACGATGTCCCCGAGCACGGCGCTCGCCGTCGGCTGGCCGCCCGCTCCGGCCCCGTAGAACATCAGCCTGCCCGCCGCCTCGGCCTCCACGAAGACCGCGTTATACGCCTCGTGCACCGCGGCGAGCGGGTGCACTCGCGGCAGCATCGCCGGATGAACCCGGACCGAGACGCCGCCGTTGGTCCGCTCGCAGATCGCCAGCAGCTTGATGACGAAGCCGAGTGCCCGGGCGCTCGCGATGTCCTGCGCGGTGATCTCGGTGATGCCCTCGGTGTGCACGTCGGCCGAGGTGATCTCGGTGTGGAACGCCAGCCCGGCCAGGATCGCCGCCTTGGCGGCCGCGTCATGTCCTTGCACGTCGGCCGTCGGGTCGGCCTCCGCGTAGCCGAGCCGCTGCGCCTCGGTCAGCGCCGGGCCGAAGTCCATGCCGCGTGAGTCCATCCGGTCAAGGATGAAGTTCGTCGTCCCGTTGACGATGCCGAGCACCCGGCGGACGGTATCGCCGGCCAGCGACTCGCGCAGCGCCCGCAGCAGCGGGATCGCTCCGGCCACCGAGGCCTCGTAGTACAGATCGGCACCGTTGGCGCTCGCCGCCTTGTGCAGGGCGGCGCCGTCGCTGGCCAGCAGGGCCTTGTTCGCCGTGACGACCGAGCGGCCGGAGTCCAGCGCGGCCAGCAGCAGCGACCTGGCCGGCTCGATGCCGCCGATCAGCTCGACCACGATGTCGACGTCTGGCCTGGTGACCAGGGAGACCGCGTCGCCGGTGAGCAGCGATTCGTCCACGCCGGAGATCCGGGCAAGCTCGGGCCGGCGCACGGCGATTCCGGCGATCTCCAGCGGCCCGCCCGACCTGGCCGCGAGGTCGGCGGCCTGTTCCGTCAGCAGCCTCGCCACCTGCGAGCCGACCACGCCGCAGCCAAGCAGCGCGATCCGCAGCGGCGCACCGACGCCCCGGGCGCGCGCGGCGATCAGGGCGGGCTCGGAGCGCGCGTCGGGCTCGCTCGCCTCGTCAGCTCGATTGGTCGTCACAGTTTCCCCTCATTTCAGGTCCTGGCGGTGGCCGCATCTGATCAGCGGTGGCCGGACCCGATCAGCCCGACCCCGATCAGCCGGACCCTGATCAGAAGCCTAGCGGGACGCCTTGGCCGCCCTGGCCGACCACCTGGCCGACCACCTGCCCGACCACCTGGCCTGGCCGATCCCGCCGCCAGCCGGCTGGTAACCGACCCGCTGCCGCGGCGCCGCGCCTGTTCGGCGGCATTGAAACGGTAATGCGCTATGTGCCGAATAAGCGCTGTGCAAGGACGTTGAGCTACCACGCGGCTACACTTTCGCCCATGAGCGAAATGCCGGGGAGCTTCGAATCGGGACAGCCCTCTGACCAGCAGCCATATGCTTTTACCGAGCCTGCGGCGCAGCATCCCGATTTCCTGAAGAAGCCGGCACAGCAGACCCCGGCACAGTCTGAGCCGACCCAGCTGGCAGGGTCCGCGTGGCAGCCAGAGCCGACCCAGCAGGTGCCCCAGGACCAGAACCAGGACCAGGATCAGAACCAGGGCCAGGCGCCCTCGTACCCGCCGCCGACCCAGGCCGCATCCGTTCAGCCCTTGCCCGGATTCGCCTCTGGCTCGCCGGCAGAACCAGGGCCCGCGCCGGTCATGGGCGGCGAGCAGGTGCTGGTCAGCATCGGCGACATCTCCGTCACCGCGACCCAGGTCTACACGCCGAGCGGCACCCGCCCGCTGTCCGAGGTCCAGTGGAGCGTCACCGACATGTCGCTGACCAACCAGGGCATTCCGACCTGGGCGATCGTGTGCGCGATCGTCTTCTTCCTGTTCTGCTTGCTCGGCCTGCTCTTCCTGCTGGTCAAGGAGACCACCACAAAGGGCTCTGTGCAGGTCAGCGTGTACGGCCCCGGATTCGTGCATACGACCCAGATCCCGGTGTTCAGTCCTGAGCAGATAGCCGACATCCATTCCAGGGTCAGCTACGTGCGCACGCTCAACGCGATCGGCCAGGGACAGCAGCCTTCCCCCGGCCAGCAGCCTTTCCCCGGCCAGCAGCCTGCTCAGGGCTGGTAGCTCTGGCGCCGGGAGTCAGCCTCCAGGCACGTGTTTGCTGACCGCGAACATAATCAGGAAACAAACGGGTCCGACCCAGCGCTGAGCGTTGTAATCAAGTAATACTGCGCTGGAAGAAGACGTCAGATGAGCGAAACCCTCAGCGGCTCACTCACCCTGCCCGTGCTGCCGCTCGACGACGATGTGGTGCTGCCGACCATGGTCGTGCCGCTTGACACCTCCGACCCCGAGGCCAGGGCCTCCATCGCGGCCGCTCGGGCTGCTGCCGAGCCGGGCGCCGAGCCGCGGCTGCTGCTCGTGCCGCGGATCAGCGGCACCTACGCACCGGTCGGCACGCTCGCCGTCGTCGAGCAGGAGGGCCGGCTGCCGAACGGCAAGCCGGGCGCCGTGCTGCGCGGCATGGCCAGGGTTACCATCGGGGCCGGCACCGTCGGCCCGGGCGCGGCCCTGTGGGTGCATGGCACGATCGCCGCCGAGCCGCCCGCTGGTCCGCGAGCGGCCGAGCTGGCCCGGGAGTACCGGAGCCTGGCATCCGCGGTCTTGCAGAAGCGCGGCGCGTGGCAGGTCGTCGATGCCCTCTCCCGGATAACGGACCCGTCCGCGCTGGCCGACAGCGCAGGCTACGCGAGCTACCTGTCGGCCGGGCAGCGTGCCGAGCTGCTGCAGACCATCGACGTCGAGCAGCGGCTCGAGCGGCTCGTGACCTGGGCGCGGGACCACCTCGCCGAGCTTGACGTCGCCGAGACCATCGGCAACGACGTCCGGGAGGGCATGGAGAAGCAGCAGCGCGAGTTCCTGCTGCGCCAGCAGCTCGCCGCCATCCGCAAGGAACTGGCCGCTCTCGACGGGACGCCCGCCTCCGAGCAGGACGACTACCGGGCCAGGATCGAGGCGGCCGACCTGCCGGACAAGGTCCGTGAGGCGGCGCTGCGCGAGGCGGCGAAGCTGGAGCGCGGCTCGGACGGCTCGCCCGAGGCCGGCTGGATCCGGACCTGGCTGGACACCGTGCTCGACGTCCCGTGGAGCGTGCGCACGGACGACTCCTACGACATCCCGGGCGCCCGCGCCGTCCTCGACGCCGACCACTCCGGTCTCGACGAGGTGAAGGAACGCATCATCGAGTACCTCGCCGTCCGCAAGCGGCTAGCCGACAAGGGCCTGTCCGTCGCTGGCGGCCGCCGCAGCGGCGCGGTGCTCGCCCTGGCCGGTCCGCCCGGAGTCGGCAAGACCTCGCTCGGCGAGTCCGTCGCCCGGGCGATGGGCCGTCAGTTCTCGCGGGTCGCGCTCGGCGGGGTGCGGGACGAGGCCGAGATCCGCGGTCACCGGCGCACTTACGTCGGCGCGCTACCCGGCCGGATCGTCCGCGCGATCCGCGAGGCCGGCTCGATGAACCCGGTGATCCTGCTCGACGAGGTGGACAAGCTCGGCGCCGACTACCGCGGCGACCCGACGGCCGCCCTGCTCGAGGTGCTCGACCCCGCGCAGAACCACACCTTCCGCGACCACTACCTGGAAGTCGAGCTCGATTTGTCCGACGTCCTGTTCATCGCGACTGCCAACGTCGCCGAGCTGATCCCCGAGCCCCTGCTTGACCGGATGGACCTGATCCGCCTCGACGGCTACACCGAAGACGAGAAGCTCACCATCGCCCGCGACCACCTCCTGTCACGCCAGCTAGCCAGAGCCGGCCTGGAGCCCAGCGAGGTCAGCTTCACCGACGGAGCCCTCCGCAAGCTAGCGACGGAATACACCCGCGAAGCCGGCGTCCGCTCCCTGGAACGCTCGATCGCTCGCGTGCTGCGGAAGATCGCGGCGAGGATGGCGCAGCCTGTCCCGCCGGCCCAGCCAGGTCTTCCGGTCGAGGTCACAGCCGAGAACCTGGCCGACTACCTGGGCCATCCGAAGCACACTCCCGAGTCCGCCGAGAGAACGGCAGTCCCGGGCGTCGCGGCCGGCCTGGCGGTCACCGGCACCGGCGGCGATCTGCTGTTCATCGAGGCGTCGCTCGCCGACGCCTCGAGCGGCAGCAGCGGCGTCACGCTCACCGGCCAGCTTGGCGACGTGATGAAGGAGTCCGCTCAGATCGCCCTGTCCTACCTGCGGTCCAACGGCCCGTCCCTCGGCCTCGGTGTCAGCGAGCTTGCCGAGCGCGGCGTGCACCTGCACGTCCCGGCCGGGGCCGTGCCCAAGGACGGGCCAAGCGCCGGCATCACCATGACGACGGCGCTGGCCTCGCTGCTGTCGGGCAGACTGGTCAGGGCGGATGTCGCGATGACGGGCGAGGTCTCGCTGACCGGCCGGGTGCTGCCGATCGGCGGGCTCAAGCAGAAACTGCTCGCCGCGCACCGGGCGGGCATCACGACCGTGCTGATCCCGGCACGCAACGCGCCCGACCTGGACGACGTGCCAGTGAAGGTCAGGCAGGCTCTCGACATCCACCTGGTCAGCGACGTCCGCGAAGTCCTGGACCTCGCGCTCGAGCCCGCCGCGGACGCGGAGTCCGCCGAACCCGCTGCCCTGGCCGCCTGAGACTCCGGCGCGTCAGCGACTCAGTTGACCCGGCGCTCGTAGCCATCCCAGTACTGGGCGCGCAGCTTGAACTTCTGCAGCTTGCCTGTGGCGGTCCTGGCCAGCACGTCCCGGAACTCGATCGTCGTCGGGCACTTGAAGTGCGCCAGCCTGGACCGGCAGAACTCGATCAGCTCGGCCTCGGTTGCCTCGTGACCGGCCCGCACGACGATCAGCGCCTTGACCGTCTCCCCCCACTTCTCGTCGGGGATGCCGATCACGGCGGCCTCCGCCACGGCGGGATGCTGGTAGAGGCAGTCCTCCACCTCGACCGAGCTCACGTTCTCGCCGCCGGAGATGATCACGTCCTTCTTCCGGTCCGAGATGACCAGGTACTCGTCTGAGTCCACGTGGCCCTCGTCGCCGGTGTGGAACCAGCCGTCCACGAGTACCTTCGCCGACTCCTCCTGCTGCTGCCAGTAACCGGCGAAGACGTGGTTCGACCTGGCCAGGACCTCCCCGGCCGGGTCGGTCGCGATCTGAACGCCGACGGCGGGCGAGCCTGCCCTGGACTGGAGCCTGGCCCGCTCGGCGGCCGGCAGGTCGTCCCATTCGGCTGGCCGCCGGTTCATCGTGAGCAGCGGAGCGGTCTCGGTCAGGCCGTAGATCTGAATGAATTCCCAGCCGAGCTCGGCCTCGACCCGCTCGATCGTCTTCGACGGCGGGGGCGCGCCGGCCACGACGATGCGCACCCGGTCCCGTCCTGGCACGGACTGGCCGGCCGCACGCCTGGTCGCCGCCGCGTCCAGGATCGCGGCGACCACGGCGGGCGCGCCGCAGAGCAGCGTCACGCCGTGCTCGTCGATCCGGCGCAGCAGCTCCTCGCCGTCGATCTTGCGCACCACCACCTGCGGTACGCCCATGGCCGTGACCGCGTACGGCATCCCCCAGCCGTTGCAGTGAAACATCGGCAGCGTGTGCAGGTAGACGTCACGATCGGTCACCGTCGTCTGCCAGCCGAAGACCGCCGCGTTGAGCCAGCAGTTCCGGTGGGTGAGCTGCACGCCCTTGGGCCGTGCTGTCGTGCCGCTCGTGTAGTTGATGCTGGCCGTCGCGTCCTCGTCAGGTTCCCAGTAGGCCGGCTCGGCGTCATCGGGCGCCTCGGCGAACAGCCCGGCGTCGTCCACGCCGTCGAGGACGATCCGGTGCGCGGCCTTGACATCGCGCAGGGCCTCGTCAGACTCGGGATCGACCAGCAGCACGCTGGCGCCGGAGTGCTCCACGACGTAGCTGACCTCGTCCGCGTTGAGCCGGTAGTTGATCGGGACGAGCACCCGGCCGAAGCCGCTGACCCCGTAGAACAAGATCCCGAACCTGGCCGCGTTCGGGCTGACGACCGCCACTCGCTCACCGTGCCCGACGCCCATCTGGTCAAGCGCGATGGCCACCCCGCGCGCTCGCCGTTCAAGCGACCGGTAGGTGATCGTGCCCAGCGTGCCCGCGGTCCCCGGCTCGTCGACGAGCGCCGGCCGGTCCGGGTAGACCAGCGCGCCCCGGCGGAGGAAATCGGAGATGGTCAGCGGCACCTTCATGGTCAGCTCCAAAGGGTCGGATCGATTCCCCGATACTGCGCCTAACCAGGCGCTCCGGGCAACTGAGCTCGCTCCGACTGTCGAGTCAGCAGACGGCGAAGCTCCCCGTCAGATGATGCCAGGGTGGCGGCGCCGTCCTTGTAACCGCCTGGTAGATGATCTAGCATCGCAAATACCTCCTGATTTGCGGCGAGTTCGCTGAGGTGACTCAAAGGGGGAGCATGGAGCGCTTGGGAGGTACGAGGCGGTCGGGGGCAGGCAAGCCAGCCAGTGACGTGCCGTCCGGTCAGCGGCTC
The DNA here is from genome assembly GCA_036391385.1 of Streptosporangiaceae bacterium. Taxonomy (GTDB): domain Bacteria; phylum Actinomycetota; class Actinomycetes; order Streptosporangiales; family Streptosporangiaceae; genus Chersky-822. Next base: position 2,096 of record DASWAA010000561.1, on the reverse strand, counting down.
GCGACAGCACCCGAGGCAGCCCCCGCCGGATTCGCCGATCGGGTACTCCTCACCCTGGCTGGCGCCCGTCAGCCCATCGTCGCCATCTTGCTGGCCATCGCCTTCTTCACCGTCATCTCGGGCAAGCCGCTCGACGGACTGCTGCTGGTCATCGTGGCGACGGCACTGGCGCGGGACGCCGGCATCAGCGCGCGGGAGGCCGCTGCCCGCAGGGAAGCCGCGCAGACCGCGATCCCCGCCGCGGGCCAGGGCTCTGCCCACCCGGAGCCGGCCGAGCCTGATCCGCCGTCCGCCTGGCGGCTTCGGACCAGGCGCCCGAGACTTCGTCGTCTGGTGCTCGGCACCGGAGCGGCCGTCGTCTACTCGCTCACGGTCGGCTCGTTCACCCGGTACTCGTGGCCAGCGACCGCGGGAGTCGTGGGCCTTGGCGCCGGCGTGGTCGTGGTCGGATGGGGCGGCCCGGTCAGGCAGCGCGACTCTTCGCGGAGGCTCTCCCGCACCGGAGTCCTCGCCTGGGGGTCGATCCTTGTCGCGGGAGGCTTGTGGGAGCTCGGCGCGCTGCTCGGACAGCCCACGTTCGAGCAGTCCTCCTACGCGCACCCCACGATCTCGACGCTGACCAACCCGCTGCTGCACTCATCGCTCGGCCGCTCGGTCGCGCTGCTTGGCTGGGTCGGCCTGGGCGCGTTCCTGGTGGAGCGATGAACTCCCACGACGTCACCGTCGCGGGATTCCTGGTCGTCCTGGCAGCCCTGATCGGGACCGAAGTGGCCGCCCGCCGCCCCGGCTCGCACGTCCCTGCCTTCGGCCAGGTGTTCACCCGCATCATGCGGACCAGGACCGGCCGCGTCGGCATCCTCGTCGCCTGGGCCTGGCTCGGCCTGCACTTCTTCGCCAAATGATCAGGCGGCGGATCTGACCTGGACTCCTGCTTGCCGACCGTCGTCTGTCATGGCCGCACGCTGAACGACATGGTGCGCAGGCCGGTGCCTCCCTTCCAGATTTCCCAGCCGGCCTCGACGTTCGCGAGCCACCACGACGAGCGGATCAGCTTCAGCCGCTCGCAGAACGCGATGAACGGGCCCAGTTCGAGGTCGCGGACCGACGACACCGCACGGATCCTGCGGAACTGGATGTAGTTCCAGCAGTGCTGCTGACCCCGGACGACGCGGCAGACCCGCCAGTGCTGGAACCAGTAGCGGAACATGCCGATGCGGACGACCTGCCTGGTGCGCGGCGGGGTCGGGAACGTGGTGTTGAGCCAGATCATCAGCTCCGCTCCGTTGGCCTGGCCGCTGGGGTGACGGTGCAGGAAGAACCAGATGTCGTAGGCGGTGTTCCAGGTGCCCGCGGGGCGGACGGGCTGCGTCACCCACGAGGTGCGCGCGTGCATCGCGCTGGTCACCGGCTCGGGGAGCTTGCTGCCTGTGCTGCAGATGGCCCACACGCAGCCGTAGAAGATGGAAGGGAAGGCCACCGCCTGACTCCCGGCAGCCGTGGCCGTGGACTTCGACACGACGAAGTCGCCGGTCCTGGCGAACGCCAGCAGGCATTCGTGGTCGGCGCCGAACACGTCGTTGCGGATCACGAGGGATTCGCCCGCGCGATTGGTGACGCGAAGGATCTGGTCCGGATAGCACAAATGGTAGATGCGGTGCGGGCCCGTGACGGCTGGAGCGGAGGCGGCGGCTGTCGTCGCGAGGCACAGGACAGCGAGGATGGCTAGACGTCGGGGCACGTTATCTCCCTTCGGTGCCTGCTTACGGTAATGCTGACACTTACTGGGGGTTCACCGCGCGTTTACCCGGCGAATATAACCGGCAACTTCCTGCAACCGCGGCGAAAGGCTGGCAATGGCCACATCGATTCCGGTCCGGCGCATCCGGCAGCCGGAACCGGGGCACCTGGCTTGGGTGCCGGCCCGCGGAGTGCCCTCGGCGGGCTATTGCCGGCGACCGCCTCGCTACGACGCCGGCTCGCGGACTACCTCGGCCGGGTCCTTGTCGTCGCGGAGCCCCTGGTATGACGGCGCCCGCAGTCGCCCCGATGCCGTCCATTCGGCGAACTCGACCTCGACGACGAGCACCGGCTCGACC
>DASWAA010000560.1:0-2358 GCA_036391385.1 Streptosporangiaceae bacterium | reverse complement strand
CTCCAGCGGCCAGGAGAGGTCCTGCCAGACACCAGGATGCGGCGGCACGTGAATGGGCCGGGGGACGAACTTGTTCCACGCGTTCGGGAACGTCCCGCCTTCGGTCGCCACCGCGCCGAGCAGCGCGGAGATCAGGAACAGGGTGCGCGACACCTGCCAGCCGCCGAGATTCCCCGCTGCCGCCGAGCGCCAGTTGTGGCAGGAAAACCTGGTGCCCGCGCCCGCGACCACCTCGGCTACCTCGGCCAGGACGGCGGCGTCGATCCCTGACTCCGCCGCCGCGAACTCGAACGTGAAGTCGCTGTAAAGGTCGGCGAGCAGTGCCTCGAACTCGGTGAAGGTGACCGGGCGCTCGGGATAGCACGCGGTCAGGTACTCCGCCCAGTTCCACCAGCGGCGCACGAACTCGCGGTTGTACTGTCCGGTCCGGATCAGGTAGCTGGCGATGGCGAGGTTGATGGCCGCCTCGCTGCCCGGCTGCGGCGAGAGCCAGTAGTCGGCGTGCGTGGCGGTGTTGGACAGCCGGGTGTCCAGGACGATGACCTTCGCGCCATTGGCTTTGGCTTCGGTGATCCGCTGCGCGTGCGGGTTGAAGTAGTGGCCGGTCTCCAGGTGCGCGCTGATCAGGTAGATGACCTTCGCGTTGGCGTAGTCCGGGCTGGGGCGGTCGATGCCCATCCAGAACTGGTAGCCGGTCCGGCCGCCGCTTGAGCAGACGTTGGTGTGCGAGTTGTGACCGTCCACGCCCCAGCTGGCCAGCACCCGCTCGGTGTAGCCGTCCTCGCCTGGCCGGCCGATGTGCACCATGATCTCGTTGCGGCGGTCCTCGCGCAGCGCGGCCCGCAGCCGCCCGGCAAGCGCGTCGAGCGCCTCGTCCCAGCTGACCCGCTCCCACTTGCCCTCGCCGCGCGCGCCGGCCCGGCGCAGCGGATAAAGGATCCGGTCGGGATCGGTGACCTGGTTGATGGTGGCGGGGCCCTTCGCGCAGTTACGGCCGCGTGAGCCGGGATGCTCGGGGTTCCCCTCGAACTTGCGGATGCCCAGCGTGCTGGGGTCCACGTAGGCGAGCAGGCCGCACGCGGACTCGCAGTTGAAGCAGGTCGTCGGGACCAGCATGGAGTGGCGCTCCACCCTGGCCGGCCAGGACCGCGAGTCGAGCTCGACCCAGTCGTCCCAGCGCTCCTTTGGCGGGAAGGCGGCCAGCAGGGACTTGCTGGCGCCCTGGTAGAAGGTCTCGCCGCGGGCTTCCACGCTGGTGCGGTCCGCCTGGACCCGCCTGCCAAGCGACTCAAGGCCCTGGTCGACGTCGGGTGCGGTGTGGTTGCCGTCGGGTGTGGTGTGGTCGCCGCCGGATGCGGTGTGGTTGCCGTCGAATGCCATGTGCCGCCTCCTCAGGCCAGCGGAACGGACTGGCCGGCCTGCACGTACGCGTGCTCGTGTGCCAGCAGCCCGGCTAGTGCGAGCACTGCCGCCACGGGTCCGGCCCAGGGTGCGGCGATGGCCGCGGCCACCATGGCCAGGCCCGGCCAGAAGTACCTCGCGTAACGGCCGCGCGTCATTGCCGCGGATGCCCAATGGGCATGCTCGGTGACGTGGCCGATCGTGGTCTCCGACGCGACGAAGAGCACGTGTGCCGCCGCCGACGCCGCCAGCAGTACCTCGGCGGCCCGCACGCCGCGGTCGGGGGACAGGAGCCCGGCGGCAAGGACGGTGACCGCTCCGCCTGCCACCAGAGCCTGCACGGCCAGATGCGGTGCGAGCAGCGGGCTCTGCCACAGGTCCCTGGCCTTAGCCTGCGCGAAGAGGTAGGCGGTGTAGACGGCGGTCCCCAGCGCGAGCGGCAGGCCGATCCAGGCCAGGACGCGCGGCACGGGCCCGGGCAGCCCCGCCAGTTCCGCCAGGGCATACAAGGTGACCACGCCGCCGAAGCCGCCGAGTATGAACGCTCCCCGTACCAGCCAGCTCCGCCAGTGATGCCGGGTGAAGATCAGGTAGAAACGAAGCGGGTGCTTGAGGTCCCAGATCAGCAGCACGCCTGTGACCCCGGTGAAGGCCAGCGCCAGGACCGGTGCCGCCCAGCGGCTGACCGGGTCGCCCCAGCTCAGGAAGCCGGTCAGGGCCAGCAGCACGGGCACCATGAACGCCCCGGCGCCGATGCCCTTGGTCCAGGTGTACAGGCTCACCCGCCACCCCCAGGGCGCGTGGTGTGGGATGTCGTAAGAGAGCAGGGCGGCGGCCGAGGAGTTGTGCCCGGCGCGGCCGGGCGGCGGGCTCACCGGGTCGTCGTCGCCCAGAGTCGCCCAGGCCAGCAGGCCGCCGTCCGGGCGCCGTGCCGCGAGCGGATCGAGCGTCGCGTGA
>DASWAA010000559.1:0-6080 GCA_036391385.1 Streptosporangiaceae bacterium | reverse complement strand
GCGCGATGCCGACTCCGTCGCCCGGGAGGAACTGAGCGCCGCCGGGCTCGACCGGCAGATCTGGCAGTGCCCGGTTGTGCTGCTAGCCGACGTGCGGTCGGTCGGTGTCCAGGGCGACGGGCGCAGCTACGGCTACCCGATCGTGCTCCGGCCGGTGACCAGCGAGGACGCCATGACGGCGGACTGGGCGAGGGTTCCTGATGCCGTCCTCGCCCGGATCTCGGGGCGGATCACCAACGAGGTACCCGAGGTCAACCGCGTCGTTCTCGACATCACCAGCAAGCCTCCCGGCACCATCGAGTGGGAGTAACGCGGACGTGATTTTCAGGTAACCCGGGAGTACTCGGCTGGAAGGTCCTCGTGCGCCCGGTCCGCCGCGATCGTCCTGAGCCGGTCCAGCCCGTCCCACACGTCGGTGAACCTGGTGGTGATCGGCACAGGCCCGAGCCTGATCCGGTCCGGCGTCCGGTAGTCACCGATCACTCCTGACCTGATCAGAGCCTGGTTCAGCCGCCACGCGTCTGGGTGGTGCAAGGTCACGTGACCGCCCCGGCGCGCATCGGCTCGCGGCGACGCGAGCGTGAAGCCATGCGGCCCGAGCCATTCACCGGCCAGCTGGATCAGGTAGCCGGTGAGCGCCACGCTCTTTTCCCGCAGCCGATCGATCCCGGCCTCGGCGAGCAGCCGGACGCCTTCCTGTACCGCGACGGTGCCGACGATCTGCGGCGTGCCCGTGGCGAATCGCTCGATCCCCGGGACCGGGTCATAGGCCGGCCCCATCTGGAACTGGTCCTGCTGGCCGAACCAGCCCCAGATCGGCTGCCGTAGCCCGTCCTGCAGCTCGCTGCGCACGTACAGGAAGGCAGGGGCGCCAGGGCCTGCGTTGAGGTACTTGTACGTGCAGCCGATAGCGAGATCCGCGCCGCTCGCGTCAAGCTCGACGGGGACTGATCCGGCCGAATGACACAGGTCCCAGAGCATCAGGGCACCGGCCTCGTGCACGAGGCCGGTGATCCGCGCCATGTCGGCGAGCGCGCCGCTCCGGTATGCGACATGCGAGAGGCTGACCAGCGCGACATCTGCTCCCAGGGCATCCAGGAGCACGTCCTGCGCCAGGCCCTGGTCCATGTCGGCATGAATCATCCGCAGCTCGCAGCCACGCTGAGCGGCGATGCCCTGCAGGACATAGCGGTCGGTAGGGAAGTTGTCGTCGTCGGTGATCAGGACCGTCCGGCCCGGCCGGGCGTCGAGCGCCGCGTTGACCAGCTTGAACAAGTTCACGGTGGTCGAGTCGCTGACCAGGATCTGGCCGGGTCCGGCGCCGGCCAGGTGCTCGCCGATGAGGTCACCGACCTCGGCCGGCAGCCTGATCCACTCTCCCCACGACCTGACCAGGCCGGCACCCCACTCGGACCTGACCGCTTCGGCGACCCGGGACGCGGTAGCGCGCGGCAGCCGGCCGAGGGAGTTCCCGTCCAGGTAGATCAGCGTCTCGTCGGCGATGACGAAGCGGTCCCTGAACCCGGCGAGCGGGTCGGCCGCGTCTAGTTGCTCGGCATATGTCCGGTGCGTCGGCAGCAGTGCGCTCACCAGGCCACCCTAGCTATCGTGGTCAGGGCTGCCCAGGGTCGGCGTAGCGGACAGATGTCGGTCCATCGAACTCTGTGCGACTATCGCGAATAATTGCTGCGAAAGCGCGGCTAAGTGAGTACTGTCCGTGTGCCAAGCCGTCCTCGCGGGCGGACCGATGTCGCGGCACGCGCATCGGCGGCGCCCGCCCGTTACGGCCGCGGCGAACGTTCTTACTGGGGAGCTTAGGTGCGTCACTTTGGTTACCTGGCACCGAGTCAGGACGAATCGTTGTTCGCTCGTCCGCCGGCGCCGTTCGAGGCGGCCAGCGAGCGGGAGGTCCTGGCCGTGGCGCTCGGTGCCACCCTGTATACCCCTGGCACGACGACCGACTACGCGCAGCGCGTCCCCGTCCTGGTCGGCGGCGGGGTGACCTCGGCGGTCCTGTGCCTGGAAGACGCGATCCGCGACGCCGACGTCTGCGTGGCCAAGCGCAACGTCGTGCGGCAGCTGATCGCGCTGCACCGAAGCGGCGTGCCGGTACCCATGCTGTTCGTCCGGGTTCGCGACGTCGACCAGATCCGCTTCCTGGTTAAGGAACTCGGGCCTGCGGCTCCGGTACTGACCGGCTTCGTCTTTCCGAAGTTCACCGCGGCGTCGGGCGCCGAGTATCTCGGCGCGCTCGCACAGGCGCGAGCCGACACGGGACTGCCCTTCTACGCCATGCCGGTCCTCGAGTCGCCAGAGACGATCTACGCGGAGACGCGGATCAGCGAACTGCTGGCCGTCCGTGCCCTTCTGCTGTCGCAGCTCGATTCGATCCTGGCCGTCCGGATCGGCGCGACCGATCTGTGCGGGATCTTCGGTCTCCGGCGCAGCAACGACCAGACCGTCTATGACCTGAGCGTCGTCCGCGAGGCCATCGCCGACATCGTCAACATCCTCGGTCGCGATGGTCAGCTCACGATATCCGGGCCCGTCTGGGAGTATTTCGCGCGAGGCGAGCGGATATTCAAGCCTCAGCTCCGAGAATCACCGTTCAGGGGACGCGAGGACCTGCCTAACGCGGTCAGCGTCCGCCGGGAACTGGTCAGCCACGATCTGGACGGCCTGCTGCGGGAGGTCGTCCTTGACAAGGCGACTGGCATCGTCGGCAAGACGGTCATCCATCCTTCGCACATCCGGCCGGTCCACGCCATGCTGGTCGTCACCGCGGAGGAGTACAGCGACGCGCTCACGACGCTGTGCCTCACCGACGGCGGCGTCCGGTCCAGCCTGTACGCGAACAAGATGATCGAGAGCAAGCCGCATGCGCGCTGGGCGGCCGGCATCATGCGCCGGGCGGCCGTGTTCGGCGTGCTGCATCCCGACCGCACCTTCGTCGACCTGCTCGACATCGAGGACGTCGGCCGATGATGGCAGCGGCGGCGAGCACGGGGCTGACTGGCGGTTCCGTCGCGGCCGGGCTCGGCATCCGGGTTAGCGTCAGGCCGGCGGTGCCCGCCGCGATCAGGTTCGCCGACGCGGTGGAGGTCGGCCTGCGACGCAATCCCAGGCGGGCCCAGCTGCTGGTATCCCGTGTGCTCGGCAAGCACATCCCGGTCCCGGCCGGCACCGTCCTGGCCGCGGCCAACGAACTCGGCGCGCTGGTGCGAGCGGCGTGCGGCGGGCGCACGCCGGTCGTCGTCGGGTTCGCCGAGACGGCGACGGGTCTCGGGCACGCGGTCGCCGCCGTCGCCGCCGCCGACGGCGGGCCAGCGCCCTGCCTGCACACCAGCCGGCGTCCGGCTCCGGCGGCGGCGCAGGTCGTCCGGTTCTCCGAGGAGCACAGTCACGCCACCGACCAGGCGCTGGCGCTGCTCGATGACGCCGACCTGCGCGACGGCGCGCCCCTGGTGCTGGTGGACGACGAGCTGACGACGGGCAGCACGGCGGTGAACGCGATCCGGGCGATACAGAGTGCCTGGCCCCGCCGGGACTACGTCCTCGCCTCCCTGATCGACTGCCGCGACCAGGACCGGCGAGCGGAGGTGACCCGGGCGGTGCGCGAGCTCGGCGCGAGCGTGGTCAGCGTCTGCCTGCTCGAAGGCGAGGTCGAGCTTGCCGGGGACCATCTGGACCGGGCTCGTGCGTTCATCGGGACGCTGCCAGCCCCGGCCGGCCTGCCAGAGCCGCGCGGCCTGCGGCCGGCTGATGCCATTCCCGGATCCAGGCAGGTGCCTGTGTCCTGGCTCGACAGCACGCTGCCGGCGGGCGTTCCGACGACGGCCATGCACCGCTGGCGCCGTGACCAGGAGGAGGCCGCCGCGGCGGCGATGGCGCGGCTTGCCGCGACGCTGCCAGTCGCCCGCGACGGGCGCACCCTCGTGCTCGGTGACGAGGAGCACATGTACCTGCCGCAACTGCTCGCCCGAGCACTTGGCGAGGAGGTGCGAACGTCCACGACGACCAGGACTCCCGCTGTGGTCTGCGACCGGCCCGGTTATCCGCTGCGGACCGTGCTCGCCTTCGGTGCCACCCGGGACGGCCAGCGTCCCGCTTACGCCTACAACGTGGCGCCCAGCGCCTGCGACGATCCGGGGAACGCGCCGGGCTTCGACGACATCGTGCTCGTCACGGACGCGCCTGAGCGCGATCGGGTGGCCAGCCTGGCCAGCCTGCTCGCCCGGAGCGCGCGGAGCGGGCTGCATGTCATCATCCTGCGGCCGGCAGGCGAGCATGCTGCGCAGTAGTTACCGCACCGACGAGGTGAGCTTCCTGCTCACCGACCTGTCCGGCCATGCGCTCGAGCTTGGCCTGCGCGAGCGCGAGCGGGCCATTGCCGCCGGGCGGAACTATGCCGAGATGCTGCCCGTCGAGTTCGCGCCGGGCCCGGAGTACCTCGCGCTCTTTGACACCCTGCTCGAGCAGTTCTCCCTTCAGCTCGCCGAGCACGTCGGCGTGTTGACCGAACTGGCGTTCGCCGCCCGGGGCGGTCGTCCCGTCCTGGTCTCACTCGCCAGGGCCGGCACTCCGATAGGCATCCTCATGCGCCGGTGGGCGCTGTTCTCGCGTGCCGAACCGATACCGCACTACTCAGTCTCCATCGTGCGCGGCCGCGGGATCGACGTGGTCGCGCTCGACCACATCACGGCCAGGCATGACCCGGCTCGCATCCTGTTCGTCGACGGCTGGACCGGCAAGGGCGCGATCGCCACCGAGCTAGAGCAGGCCCTGGCCGGATACGCCGCCGCCGGCGGCGCCACCCTGGCCGGCGACCTGGCGGTGATCGCCGACCCTGGCCACTGCTCGACCCTGTTCGGCACGAGGGAAGACATCCTGGTGCCGTCCGCCTGCCTGAACTCGACCGTGTGCGGGCTGGTGAGCCGCACCGTGCTGAACGACGAGCTGATCGGCCCCGGGATGTTCCACGGCGCGAAGGTGTACCGCGAGCTGGCGAGCCAGGACAGGTCGGCACAATTCCTCGACGCCCTCAGCGGTCGCTTTCCCGAGGTCGCCGGGCGGGTAGCTGAGCGCTGGCCTGCCGCCTGGGCCGCCGACCGCTCGGTGACCTTCGCCGGCCGGCGGGTAGTCTGCCGGATCCAGGCCGAGTTCGGCCTGCCGAGCCAGCACCTGGTCAAGCCGGGAGCCGGCGAGGCGACCCGGGTACTGCTTCGGCGGCTGCCGTGGCGGATCCTGGTCCGCCCGGACTGCCGGGACATGCTGGCGCACCTGCTGCTGCTCGCCGCCGAGCGCGACGTACCCGTGATCGAGTATCCCGACATGCCGTACAGCAGCATCGGTCTGGTCAGGCCTGACGCCGGAGCTGACCTGTGAGTCCTGGTCCCGTCCTGATCACCACGGATCTTGACCGGACGCTGATCTTCAGCCCGCGGGCGACGAGCCAGCTTGGCGGTGCACTTCCGGCGGACGTCGTGGAGATCACCGGCAGTCAGACCGCCGGCGAGCTCTGCCACGAGGCGCGCGACGCGATCGGCGCGCTGCCCGGCCATGTCAGGATGTGCCTGGCGACGAGCCGCAGCATTTCGCGGCTGGCCAGGCTGCGGCTTCCGTTCCGGGTCGACTACGCCATAGCCGCGAACGGGGGAGTTGTCCTGGTCGACGGCGTACCGGACCCTGACTGGTCCGAGCGCATCGCGCGGAAGCTGGCCGGCGTGGCGCCGGCGGCCGCCGTACGCGCGCTGCTCGCCGGGTTCGCGGGATCACCCTGGCTGGAGCGGCTCGGGGAGGATGACGAGCTGTGCTGCGTGGCGATCGTCGACCGCGGGAAGCTGTGCTCCGGGGACCTCGACGCGATCGCCGCCGGCTGCCGGGACCTCGGCTGGCGCGCGTCGCTGATCGGCCGCAAGCTCTACGTCTTCCCGGCCGGCCTCGGCAAGGAGCGCGCGGCCGCATTCGTCGCCGAGCGCATCGCCGGGCAGTCCGGCGCGATGCCGCGCTGGCTCGCCGCAGGTGACACCGAGCATGACCAGCCGATGCTGATGGCCGCGGACGTCGCCTGGGCGCCCGCT
>DASWAA010000558.1:0-4424 GCA_036391385.1 Streptosporangiaceae bacterium | reverse complement strand
CGTGGCGTCGATCGCGAGGACATCCAGGCTGCCGTGGCCCAGCTCAGCCCGGACACCGAGCTGGCCACGGCCAGGGCGCTCGTGCAGCGCAAGCTCGCCGGCACGGCGAGCCAGCCAGCTCAGGTGCGGATCAGGAAGCTGGTCGGCCTGCTCGCCAGGAAGGGCTATCCGCCCGGCCTCGCCTACCGGGTCGTCCGCGAAGCGCTGGAGCAGGCCGGCCAGGAGGAAGCGGCGGCCGGACTCGACGCAGACGAGATGGTCGGTTCGGAGCAGGTCGACGAGGAGCTAGTCGACTAGGCCTAGCCCGCAGATTTTCAGCCTGCTGCGCGCCGCTCGCGACGGCCAGGATCTATGGGACACGGCCTAGCCCGAAGGGCAGTGGCACGCGGGTCGTTCGGCCCTAGCCGGCGGTCTGTCGCCGCGGAAGGCTGTGATCAACGGGCGCGTGTGCCGCCCTTGTGCGTGCGGGCGGGCACCGCGTCCCGGTCGGCCTTCGGGGGGATGCGGGATGAGCGGGATGGCGGCGGCGGCGGGAACGCCAGTCCTGTGGTACGTCTCGCGCGCGAGCGGGCTCGTGCTGGTAGTCCTGTTCAGCCTTGTCGTCGTGCTCGGCGTAGCCGCGCGGATGGGCACGTCACCCAGGGGCTGGCCGCGCTTCGTGTTCGTCGAGTTGCACCGCAACCTGGCGCTCTTCTGCATCGCGTTCCTCGCGCTGCACGTCGTTACCGCGATCTTGGACCCGTTTGTCACGATCGGGTGGCCGGCCACCGTGCTCCCGTTCCTGTCGAGCTACCGGGCGTGGCAGATCGGCCTCGGCACCCTGGCGGTCGACGTCGGCGGAGCCGTGATCATCACTAGCCTGCTGCGGGTCCGGATGGGCTTCCGGGCCTGGCGAGTCGTGCACTGGCTCGCCTACCTGGCCTGGCCGGTCGCGTTCGTCCACTCGCTGACCGCCGGCAACGATCTGGGGATCTGGTGGGTCGCTCTCGTGGAGTGGGGGTGCGCTGCGATGGTGGCCACGGCGATCATCGCGCGGATCATGTTCGCGGCGCGCGGTGGCGTGGTCCCTGGCCCGCCGACCGAATCGGGGGTCCCGCCGGAGATCCCGGCGGACTTCTTCACCAGGGAGCGTGCGCACCGGTAGGCCGCGTCTGTCCTGAAGGCGGCGTGGCGCCGGCGAGCGCAGGACAAGGAGAGCGAAGGCATGGCTCATATAGAGGGAGAAATCATGATCGAGCGCCCGGTTGACGAAGTCTTCGACTTCGTCGCCGACGAGCGCAACGAGCCTCGGTACAACCCGCGCATGGTCCTCGCTGAGAAGACCTCGCCCGGGCCGGTCGGCCTGGGGACGACCTTCACCGCCCGGACGATGACGATGGGCCGTCCGGTGGACATGACGATCGAGACAACCGGCTACGAGCGGCCCCGGCGGCTGAAGTCCTCGACGGTGCTGTCGAACATGGCCATCCACGGCACGCTCTCGTTCGACGCGCGCCCCGGCGGAACCCTGATGCGCTGGTGCTGGGACGTGCAGCCGCACGGGCTGCTGAAGCTGATGACGCCGCTCATTGCCAGGCAGGGCAAGCGTCAGGAGGAAGTCATCTGGACCGGCCTCAAGCACTACCTGGAGTCCGGCGGCGACTCAGCGAGCGGGACGGCTGACCGCATGCTCGCCTAGCGGGCTGGGCGAAGCCGCCCGGTTAGATGTGAATGCTCACACTGTCCTCTCACGATCGGCTCATCGGTTCTGACGCACGATGGGGGTGTCTTCTACGGAAGGGACAACCCACGATGGACACCGATCGCCGGCGTCTGCCGGACTACGAGCCAGCTGAGCCGGCTGGCCCAGGCGGCCCTGACGTTCTCGCGGGCGCCAGGCAATCTCGCAGCGACGGGATCAGGCGCGTCAGGCGCATGTCGAACTGGACGGCAGCCGCACTCCTGGCCGGGACCGGTGCGGCCGCGGTCGCACTCGCGACGCACTCCTTTCCGGCCAGCACGACGGCGGCCACGTCGAGCAGCACGAATGCTGCCGGGACGCAGACTGCCAGCGCTCCGCATGTCGGCGGCGCCGTCACCACATCGGGCGGATCCGGCGCGACCGTGACCACGACCACGCACGTGGTGAATGGCCGGACGGTCGTCACGAGAGTCGTCCACCCAGCCGTTTACCACGACAACTAGGCAGACCGTGGGTAACCGTTCTCGCGGCGTGGCCTGAGCTTGACCATTTCGTTATTCCCGGCTTAGCCTCACGGAACAGTGAGGTTTACTCCGCGCGAGCGGATAGCGAGCAGTCGGCGACTTGTGATGAGCTGCCGGGCGGCACTGACGTTACCCGAGGGGGTCAGGTCACCCAGGCGCCAGAACACTCGTGCTGGCCGGGCCGTCCCTGCGGCCGGGACCACTGAACGAGGGCGACAGCCGGAAGGGGCGACGGCACACGAGACGACGACGTGGCGTGCGTGCCCGGCACGCCACGTCCCGGACCCGGCGATGCGGGCCGGCGATACGACGCCGGACGGATCGTGAACCAGATTCCCGGGCGCGCCGTAGTCCTCGCTGCGAGCAGGTTCCCGTATCGGGCTCGACCGATGCGACGGAGCCGTTAGCGGGAAGGAATGCGCGCGGTGGGAAACGGCACGCTGCTGATAGTCGCGACCAGCACTGCCGCCGTTGCTCTCGTAGTGGCGATCGCGGCAATCGCGTTTATGGCCCGCATGGTGTCTGGATCCCGCTCGTCCGCCGACCGCGTCATGCAAACGGGGACGAGAGCCATGGTGCCCTCGCAACCGGCACCGGCTGCGCCGGTGCCGGTCGCGCCGATGCCAGAGCCGGTGCCTGTCGCGCCGGCACCGGTCGGGCCGCCACCGGTCGCGCCGATGCTAGAGCCGTTGCCTGTCGCGCCGGAGCCAGAGCCGGTCGAGGTCGCCATAGCGGCTCAGATCGAGGCGGCCGAGCTTGAGGCGGCGGCCGTCGTCAGGAAGGCCGAGCTTGCCGCCGAACTGGCCGAACAGGCCCGCCGTGACCTTGACGAGGAGGTCCGCGCGGCGAGTGCCGAGCTACGGCAGCTGCGCGGCGACCTGGAGCGCCGGGAGGAGCGGATCGCCGACCGGGAGGAGCGGCTCGACGCGGAGACGCGCCGGCTCGACCAGGTGGCCGTCGACCTCAATCGGGCCAGCCGGGAGCTTGACGCCAGGCAGGCCGGGCTCGACCGGGCAGAAACCGCCCGGCAGATCGAGCTTGAACGGGTCGCCGGGCTGACCGCTGAGCAGGCCAGGGCTGAGCTGGTGGCCGCCATCGAGCAGCAGGCCAAGCGCGAGGCTGCCCTCATCGTCAGGGACATCGAGGCCGAGGCGAAGAAGGAGGGCCAGCAGCGGGCCAGGAAGATCGTCACCCTGGCGATTCAGCGAGTCGCCAGCGAGCAGACGAGCGAGTCCGTGGTCTCCGTGCTGCACCTGCCGGCGGACGAGATGAAGGGCCGGATCATCGGGCGCGAGGGCCGCAACATCCGTGCCTTCGAGACGGTGACCGGCGTGAACATCATCATCGACGACACGCCGGAGGCGGTCCTGCTCTCCTGCTTCGATCCGGTCCGCCGCGAGGTCGGCCGGCTGACTCTGGAACGGCTGATCGCCGACGGCCGGATCCATCCGCCGCGGATCGAGGAGGTGTACGAGCAGAGCAAGCGCTCCATCCAGGAGCTGTGCATCCGCGCGGGGGAGGACGCGCTGATCGAGGTCGGCATCACCGACCTGCACCCCGAGCTCACTCACCTGCTCGGTCAGCTCAGGTACCGGACGTCCTACGGGCAGAACGTGCTCAAGCATCTCGTCGAGTCGGCGCATATCGCCGGGATGATGGCCAGCGAGCTCGGGCTCGACCCGGCCCTGATGAAGCGCGGCACGCTGCTGCACGACATCGGCAAGGCCCTGACTCACGAGGTGCAGGGCAGCCATGCGCTGATCGGCGCCGAGATCGCCCGCCGGTACGGCGAGAACGAGGACGTGGTCCATGCCATCGAGGCGCACCACAACGAGATCGAGGTCAGGACCGTCGAGGCGGTGCTGACCCAGGCCGCCGACGCGATCAGCGGCGGGCGCCCCGGCGCGCGCCGCGAGTCGCTGGAGGCCTACGTAAGACGGCTGGACAGGCTGGAGCAGATCGCGCTGGCACAGCCAGGAGTAGAGAAGGCCTATGCGATGCAGGCCGGGCGCGAGATCCGGGTCATGGTCAAGCCCGAGGCCGTCGACGATGTCGGCGCGCAGGTGATCGCCCGCGACGTCGCCCGCCAGGTGCAGGAGGAGCTGACCTACCCGGGTCAGATCCGGGTCACCGTCATCCGGGAGTCCCGCGCTATCGAGGTGGCCCGCTAACGGGCAGCTAGCCGGGCCCGCCGTCGGTCAGCTTGATCTCTGGCACGT
>DASWAA010000557.1:0-3587 GCA_036391385.1 Streptosporangiaceae bacterium | reverse complement strand
CTCTTCCTGCGGCACCCGGGGGCGGTGCTGACCAGGTCCCAGATCCTCGAGGCGGCGTGGGACTTCGCCTACGAGGGCACCTCCAACGTGGTCGACCAGTACGTGACCTACCTGCGGCGCAAGATCGACGCTCCGTTCGGCAGGCACGACATCGAGACGGTGCGCGGCATGGGCTACCGGCTCAGGCACGCCGAGGCGCAGTAGCCGCCGTGTCCATCAAGCTGCGCGTGGCGCTGGTCTTCACCCTCGCACTCGCGATCGCCTTCGCCCTGGGCAGCTGGCTGTTCGTCGTCCAGCTCGCCGCTCAGCAGCAGCAGGCGACCGACCGGGGCCTGGCGATCCAGCTCGATGCGGCCAGGCAGTACTTCCCGAAGGCCGGCTCGACGATTCGGCCGCCAGGTGAGAGCTACGTGATCCAGATCATCGGCCCGTCGGGCAAGGTCGTGAACGCCAGCCCGGACTTCGGCGGTACCCCGCTGCCCAGCGCCGCGCAGCTGGCGCAGGCGCGCGGCCGGCACGTCGCCTGGAACGCCTCGATCGACGAGGAGTCCTACCGGCTGCTCGCCGGGCGGCTGCCAGGGCATCCGGGCTGGGTCGCCGTCGCGGGGATCTCGCGGACCACCGAGAGCGATACGGTTCGGACGGCCGCGACCGGCCTGGTGATCGGCGGCGTAATCTTCGTGCTCCTCGGCGGGCTCGGCGCGTACTGGCTCGCTGCGACCGCGCTGTCCCCGGTGGAACGGATGCGCCGGGAGGTGGCCGCGCTGTCGGAGCAGGACACCCAGGGGCGAGTTCGGGTGCCGCGGACGCGGGACGAGCTTGCCGCGCTCGCCGGGACCATGAACGCGCTGCTGGCCAGGCTGCAGGGCGCGCTGGCGAGGCAGCGCGGGTTCGTGGCGGACGCGAGTCACGAGCTGCGCACGCCGCTGGCCGTGCTCGGAGCCGAGCTCGAGCTGGCTGGCCGGCCGGGCCGCAGCAGAGACGAGCTGGTCCAGGCGGTCGCCAACGCCGAGGACGAGGTGGCCAGGCTCACCAGGATCACCAACGACCTGCTCGTCCTAGCCCGCAGCGACGAGGGGCGGCTTCCCGTGCGAGTCGCGCCGACCGGCGTACGGGGGCTGCTCGAGCGCAGCGCCGACCGTGCGGCGGGCCGGGCCGCACAGGGCAGCGTGACGTGCGTGGTGGACGCTCCGCCCGGCCTTGTCGCGAACCTCGACGAGGACCGGATCCGCCAGGCGGTGGACAACCTGATCGACAACGCGCTGCGCTTCGCCCCGCCGGGGTCGGCGGTGGCTATCTCGGGCCGGTCGGCGGACGGCCGGCTGGTCATCGAGGTCGCCGATCAGGGACCAGGATTCCCGGCCGGCTTCCTGCCGCACGCGTTCGAGCGGTTCGGCCGGCCGGACACCCCCCGCGGCAGCTCGGAAGGCGGTGCGGGCCTTGGCCTGGCCATCGTGGCCGCGATCGCCGCGGCGCACGGCGGCGTGGCGACGGCCCGCAACGGGCCGTCCGGCGGCGCGGCGGTGACCATCGACCTGCCCGCCGCGATCGGGCAGACGGCCAGCTGAAATCTCTCGCCAGGGCAGCGCCCGAAGGGGATGTCCGCTAGGTTGCGGCTAATCCGATAGAAGGGCCACCTTACGTGGTTGATACGTCGCGCCTAGCGCGCCGCTCCCGGTCGATGTCCAGGCCCGTGGCCGCGGCTCTCAGTGTTCTCGTCCTTGCCGCTAGCGCGGCGCCTGCCGTCGCCGTGCCGCCTGCGGCAGCGGTCCGGGCGCCGCTGGCCACGGTGCCGTGGCAGAGCGCCGGGCCGGGCTGGGCGATCGCCGAGTACAACGCGTCGATCTTCGTGCCAGGGTTCCCGGGCAAGGACAAGGCGGGCCCGACAACGCTGTACCTGACCAGCCCGCAGGGTCACAAGTACCCGTTCTATACCTGGCCAGCCACGTACAAGGGGCTGCGGTACACGCTCCTGGACTGGTCAGGTGACCGTCAGCGGGTGCTGCTGGCCTCCTACGGCACGGTCAATCGACTGGAGCAGATCAGCCTTGTCACCGGGAAGGTCGTCTCTGCCTTCAGCCTTCCGACGAGCGTGTCGCCGGCCAGATATACCAGGCCTGATGGTCTCAACCTGCTCGCGCTCCGGGCCACGACAGGGTCGGCTGACCAGGTCGTCAGATATGACCTGACCGGCCACCGGCAGGCCGTTCTGACGCCTGTCTCGAATTTCGATGGCGTGATCGACTCGCCCGACGGCACTGCCGTAGTCGCGGGAACGAGCCGAGGGCTTGTGGTAGTCGGCAATACCGGTCAGTTCAGCCGCTCGCTGCATGCTCCGGTGGCTGTTGCCTGGTGCTCGCCAGTGCGCTACTGGAATGCCCTGACGGTACTGGCCGTATGCGCGGCGAAGGGGTTCTCGACGAGCCGGCTGTGGCTCTTCCCTGTCGGCGGCGGAACGGTAAAGGCCCTTACCCCGCAGCGCGGCAACAAGGGCCCTGACCTCGGTGACTTCGCCGCCTGGAGGCTAACCAGCGGCCTTTACCTGCAGGCACTCGGTGCGTGCGGGAGCGAGTTCATCGCCAGGCAGGACACGAGCGGCGCGGCGCACCCGGTGAACGTCCCGGGAACCGCTGGCAACAACCAGATCGTGACCGGCCTTGGCGCCCGCCTGCTGGTTCGCGCGGTCGGCGGCTGCCCCGGCGGCGGATCCCTGCTCTGGTTCGACCCCGCCACCAGTGCCGTCCAGTACGTGCTGCACCCGGCCAGCGGTGTCGTCGGTGTCGAGGTGGCCGTTCCCTACGGCCGTCCGCTTACTAGCTGACCGGGCCTGCGGCCCGGGCCGGAAATGACGGCGACCGCCGCGGCCATGGCGGCAGCGGCGGTCGCCCGTCGGGCTGGATCTAGTGGCTGAGCTGGACGCAAGCCGCGTCGTACTGGGCCACTGCCGCCGTGCTGTTGGAGTTGGCCAGCGAGGCCGTGCCGTTGTTGCCGGCGTAGACCGTCCCGGCCGTGCCGTTCGGGTTGAATGCCGAGCCAGCGGCGGTCGCCGAGGCGCCGGGCGTCATCGGGTTCGAGGGCCCGCATGTGTTGGCTGGCGCCCCTGGCTGCCCCGTCGTCGGGCTGACCGTGGCAAGCGCGGCCGCTGGAGCGGCTGCCAGTACGGCGGCCGAGAATGCCAGTGCAATGAGGTAGCGTCGCATTTCTTCTCCCGTTGCTCGCTCTATCAGGTTTTGGCGGCAGCGGGCCGATCGCAGGGCGCACGCCACCGTAACCACTGACACGCGGGCCGGCGGCGAAAGGTTCATCCGCACAGCTCGGCTGGCCGGAAGTGGCTGGCCAGGTAGTCCGCCAGCAGGGCGCCCCGTTATAGTCGCACCAGCACGAACGAAAGGTGCGCTATGCGACGAATAGGGCATACGGATCTCCAGGTCTCCGCGCTGTGCCTCGGCGGCAACGTGTTCGGCTGGACCGCCGACGAGGCGGCATCCTTCGAGATACTTGACGCGTACATCGAGGCTGGCGGGAACTTCGTCGATACCGCCGACTCGTACTCGCAGTGGGCGGAGGGCAACAGCGGCGGCGAGTCG
>DASWAA010000556.1:0-1754 GCA_036391385.1 Streptosporangiaceae bacterium | reverse complement strand
CCGTGTGCCTACCGGAATCGTCACGTGGATGGCGCCGTTTCGCTCGTCGCAGAGGCCGTCGAGTTCGGCGGCCGTTTGGTGGCTGAGCACAGCGTCCGGCCCGCAACGGCGAACGGCAGCCCAGAGCATGCTTGCCCTGGATGGCTTACCGCTATAGGCGAAGTAAACGCCGCGGTACAGCGGGCGCCACCGTCCCCGGCGCAAGAGAGCGTCAAGGGCGGACGGGTTGACCTCGCAGTCGACGGCCTGCCAGCGTGCGAGTACCCCGCGCTGTCGCTCGATGAGCTCGCGGCAACGTATCGGCAGCTGATTCATCATGCACGCCAGACTGGCCAGCCCGCGAGGGAATCACATTCCGCGCTTCGCTGCATGTGGACGACCGGCCATTCGACCAGCCCGCCTGTGGACGGCTTAGGCGAATGGGCCGACGCGGGCGCTAGAGTAGGAAGTTTCGTTTTCGTGGTCGTCTTTCGCTAGCTCCTCTGTCAAGCGGCCTGGTTGAGGTCGCTGGGGTGCGGGTGGCTGGTTCGGGGGCTGTCGGCCTGCAGGGCCTGGTAGATGACGTCGGACAGGTGTCTTTTGAGCACGCGGAGGGCTTCCATGCCGCCGTCGCCGCGTGCGCGGCGGCGGGTGAGGAGGTCGCGGGCTGGGGGGTGGATGCGGGCCTGGGTAAGGGCGATGCGGTGCAGGGCGGCGTTGAGCTGCCGGTTGCCGGTGCGGGAGAGCCGATGCCGGTTGCTGCCGGAGGACCAGACGGGGAGGGGGGCGGTGCCGTTGTGCCGGGCGTAGGCGTCCTTGGAGGTGAACCGGGTGATGCCGGCGGTCTCGCCGAGGATCTTGGCGGCGGTCAGCGCTGCGCAGCCGGGGATGGCCAGCAGGGACGGGGCCAGGCCGGTGACCAGGGCGGTGAGCTCGGCGTGCAGCTGGCGGATCTCGTCGGTGAGGTCGCGGCAGCGGCGGGTCAGGGCGCGGGCGATGCGGGCGACGGTGCCGTCCTGGCCGTGCAGGCGGGCGTCGATGGCGTCGAAGGCGCTGGGGCGGTCCAGGTTGCGGGGCGGTTCCCAGGACGGGTCGAGCTCGTGCAGGTGCCAGCGCAGCCGGGCGATGATCCGGGTCCGCTCGGCGACCAGGTCCTCGCGGTGATCGGCCAGCAGCCTGACATCCCGCTCGGGCCCGTCCAGCCGGGCGGCGGGCAGGCCCGGCTCGCGCAGCGCCGCCCGGGCCACCGCCAGCGCGTCGATCGGGTCGGACTTGCCGTAGCTGCGGGCCGAGTCCCGCGCGTGCGCCATCAGCTTGGGAGCCACCCGCACGATCGTCTCGCCCGCGGCCAGCAGGTCCCGCTCCAGCCGCCGGGACAGGTGCCGGCAGTCCTCCACCGCCCAGGTCCGGTCCGGGCCCAGGACAGCCGCCCACCGCAGCAGGGCCAGGTGATCGCAGGTGGCCGTGCCGACCGTGCGCTCGGCCAGCTTGCGGCCGTTACCGTCGACCGCGACGATCGTATGGGTGCGCTTGTGCGCATCGACTCCGAGGACGACCATGGAAACCGGTTCCCTTCCGTGCCTGTTCCGGGGTGCAAAGGGCAACCACGGGGCAGGCCGGCGGGCACATCCCAGTCGGGGCGATGCCACGCTCCTCTTAAGCCACGACGGCCTGCCCCCTGGACGCCCCGGCAGGCCGCAGTACTGAAAATGGCCACAAAGGCATGGATCCGACGAGCGAACCTGCCAGGACCCGCCCATCGTGACACTGGGTCG
>DASWAA010000555.1:0-4387 GCA_036391385.1 Streptosporangiaceae bacterium | reverse complement strand
AGCCCTAGGCCGCGGCGCCGCCCGGCATCCGCAGCCTGGCCCTGCCGCCCGCGACTACCCTTGCTGTCCAGAAATGGATAATCTGGGCGACGGGCCGCACCGGTATCACGCGCGTTCCTGCCGCCCGGAATCGGCAACTTGTTAGCCGAGACTGATCGGCGCAGATCACGTTGCGTGATCGTGGCTGATCGGCCGTGCCGGGCTGATTCAAGATCGGCAGGCATGGTCGCATCATTCGTCGGTTCCTGCGAGCTTGCGTCGTGAGGCGATCCGGGATGCACTGTACGGGTGTGTCGTCCTAAACGCTGGCCGGACACCCCGGACATCGGAGCCAACGGCCAGGCGGTGATCGACCGAGTGCTGGCCACCGTCGCCGAGCTTGAAGCATGCGAGCACGAACTGGACGGCTTCGCGCTGTGGATCTCCACCCGGCCACGCCACCTGCTCTGCGGGTTCTGCTATCAGGCGTGCCAGGTACTGGCCCACGACATCCGATGTGCAGCATGCAGGGAGCCGGCCGGAGATCCGAGCTGCGACGCGGTCGTGGTAGCGAAGATCAGCGACGCGCTGGGCGTCCATTTCTACCTGTGCCACGCTTGCGCGGACACTGACCTCGACTCCCGGTGACCGGCCTAGCATGAACGGGTGGCCGGAAACACGCGGCATCCTGGTGATGATGGCGCTATCACCTCTGCGGAAAGAGCCAAACCCGCCGAGCCAACGCTCACAAACGTTCCGCCGATGAGAGGCTACGGCCAGCTCGATTTAACGCGAGGTCGCAGCACATCAAGCACCGCTCAGCGTCGTTGAACGCGGTGCCATACTTCCCTGAAACGAAAGCAATCGACCAACGGTTCTGAGTGAGTCGAGGACTGGCTGACAACACATCGGCTCGTCCATTTGCGCCCGAGCTGGATCGCCCGAGCGTCAGCCGAAGATCTGATCCATGACCTCAGCCCCAGTCTTGAGCGACGGAACGATCTGGTGCCGGTACACCAGCTCCGTCGTCGACGTCTGGTTATGCCCAGCCAGCAGCGCGATCGCCTCGACCGGTACGCCATGCGCCGACAGCAGCGACACGAACGTATGCCGCAGTTCCCGCGGCACCCAACCAGTCCCCAGCCCGGCCGCCTCGGTAACTTTCCGGAACTGACGCCGCACGTTATGGTCGTCCTGCGCCGTACCGACCGCCGATGCGAACACCAGATCGTTGTCCTGCCACAACTCCCCCGCCGCCAGCCGTTCCTGCGCCTGCCGCACCCGATGCTCCCGCAGGACCTGCACGCAACGCTTGGGCAGCGTCAGCGTCCGCCTCGACCTCGGCGTCTTCGTGTCCCCGCCCGCCCGGTCCGCACGCCACACAAACACCGCCACCTGCTCATGATCGAACCCGACCTCATCGACCGGACCCCATCGCCCGTCCACCCAGGCGACGACATGATCCCAGCGCAGCGCCCGCACCTCTTCAGTACGCAGGCCGGTGAGCAATGACACCACCACGTACGCCTCAAGCCGGGTCCCCTTCGCCGCCGACAGCAGCGCAACAGCCTGCTCCAGCGTCAGTGACTTCGACGGCCTGCCATCCCGCTGCCCCTTGGGCGGCTTCACCAGCGCAGCGACGTTCCGCCCGACCAGATCATCGCGCTCAGCATGCCGGATCGCCCGCACCAGCACGTTGTGACAGATCTGAACCGTCCGCGAGGACGACTCTGCCGCGATCACCGTCAGCGCCGCCTGCACATCCCCCGCGGTCAACGCGGTCAACCTGGCAGCCCCCAGCTCCGCACGCAGCGCGGCTGCGATCGTCCCCTGATAAAGCTTGACCGTCCGAGGCGCCACTCCGGACAACCCCTCGGCCAGCCAGTCGTCGAGCACCTGGCCGACGGTGTATCTCTGCCGGGGCCGAACGTTGCCGTCCAGGTCCCGGTGCAGCGCTCGCAACTTCTCCCGGACCTCGACCTTGGTCTTGCCGGTTACCTTCTTGCGGAGCCGCCGCCCGTCGGCGCCGTGACCAAGCGACACTGCTCCGACGTACCGATTCTTGGACGCATCGAAGTAGATCGCGTCATCGCCATGCCCACGACGGCTGGCCGTCTTCACCTCAGCCATAGCGGAAGCCTAACAGCCTTGGCTCCCTCCTTGGCTCCCTGACGTACTCGGTTGCCAGTCGAAATCCTTCTGACCAGCGCGCCTGGCAGGGTTCGAACCTGCGACCCGCTGCTTAGAAGGCAGCCGCTCTATCCGCTGAGCTACAGGCGCATGCAGCACAATTGTGCCCGACCAAGGCTACGCTCAGCACGCGACGCAGGCACTTCGATAACACGGTCGCGTCGCACCCCACCAGCCTCGCGTCGCACCCACCAGTCTTACCGAGGCCGCGGCCCGATCGCCACCAGCCGGGGCCGCTGGCACACCTGCACCTTCAGCCCGGCCGCGGCGGCCCCCGCCACCGCCTGCCCGGCCTGAGCGCAGGTCGCGATCAGCACGATCCCGCTCACCGGATCGGTGCTGCCGCCCAGCCCCGACACGTCGACGAAGTAATGCGGCCACGGCAGCGCGCGCGTCGTCCAGATGACCTTCCGCTGGGCGAGGCTGTACCCCCAGGCCGAGCCCTCTCCGCCCTGATCCAGGCCGAGCGCCACGCCGGCCCGGACGTCGTAGCTGGCCGCCGTCCCTGGCATGAACATGCCTGGCGCGTTCAGGCCGGTGACAGGGTCGATGCCGTGCAGGGCACCAGCGACATCGGCGTAGAGGATGCTGGAGACCGGGTCGATTCCCTCCACGACCGCCCCGGCCCGCTGCCCGGTCAGCCGCCCGGTCGCGATGCTGTACATGGTCAGGCCGCCCGCTCCGGCGAAGACCAGAACGCCGCCCGTCACGGCGCTGAGCGTCCCGGCGAACGAGCCGCTCGCGGGCCGGATCAGCCTGGTACGCCCCGTCTGCATGCTGATCTCCCTGATCGCGGTCACCGGCGAGGTCCCAAGCTCGCCATAGGCGGACACCGTCATGTAGAGCATCCCGCCTGCCACCCGCCAGGCCTGCTGCGCCGCCCCGGTCCTGATCCGCCAGGCCACATCGCCGGTCGCGTTGGCGTAGCTGACGACCGAGGTCGGGCCGACCACGATGGTCCGCCGCAGGCCAGCCAGCACCGCTCCCCCCGATGTCGCCGCCGGGTACGCCGCGAGCTGCCTGCCGCTGCTTGCGGCGAGCACGACCTCCCGGCGCGCCCCGTTGCCAAGGGCCACGCCAACCGTGACTGCGCCCGGCCACGCCCGGACCGAGCTCACGGCCGCCCCTGGCGGCAGCCCGGCCAGCGTCGTCGTCCAGCGGGGAGCCCCTGTCGACGCGGCGAAGGCGCTGACCTCCTGGCCGGCCCCGACGACCGCGACACCGTCGCCGACAGCCGCATACGCCTGGCCCTGCGCGGACACCGTCCCTTCGAGACCGTCCTGCGCGAGCCAGGAACCAGGCAGCGGCTGGGACCAGAGCACCACGTCACGGACCGGGCACTGGCTGGCCAGGCAAGATGCCGCCGCATGCCGGGCGGCAACTCCCGGGAAGACCACGATGCCGACCAGGATCAGCGCCAGCGCGCCACGGCGCGCCGGGGCTGACGCCAGGCGGCTGAACCTCATGTTTCCCAGGGCCCCTTCTGGCCGATCATCGTGTGTCGATACGTCACGCTATCCCTCGTGTCACTCCTGCGCCTTCCGGATCGGGGCGTGCGATGGTGGCACAGCCACGTCGCGGAAGTAGCGTTAGCACCCAGGCTGACTGTGACTCCAACGTCTATCCCGCCAGGAGGTTCCCATGTCCGACAGGGCTCCGCTGCCCTACGACTTCATGCCGCAGGTGCCGTCGTTCACCGTGGAGAGCGACGATGTCGCCGACGGCCAGCAGATGGGCGACAACCAGGTCTACAACAGCTTCGGCATGTCCGGCCAGAACATTTCCCCGCACCTGCGCTGGCACGGGTTCCCGGCGCAGACCAAGGGCTTTGCCGTGACCTGCTATGACCCGGACGCGCCCACCGGGTCAGGGTTCTGGCACTGGCTGGTGATCGACGTCCCCGCCTCGGTGACCGAGCTTGCCGCCGGAGCTGGCCAGGCGGGCGGCGCCGGCCTGCCCGCTGGCGCGTTCAGCGTCCGCAACGACTATGGCACCAAGGACTTCGGCGGGGCCGCGCCGCCCCAGGGTGATCCGGCGCACCGGTACGTGTTCGCTGTGCACGCCCTGGACACCGACTCGCTCGGGATCGACTCCGACGTCTCCCCCGCGGTGGCCGGCTTCAACCTGCGCTTCCACACCATCGCCCGCGCCCTGATCGTCCCGGTCTTCGGTCACTGACGCCACGCTGCCCGCCGGCACTGGCGGGTCAGCGATCGTT
>DASWAA010000554.1:0-4974 GCA_036391385.1 Streptosporangiaceae bacterium | reverse complement strand
GCGAAGCGGTCCGGATGACGTCGCAACGCCATCTTCGCTGCGTCGCCCGACAGGTTCACTAGCCCGATCTCGATCCCGTGCGCGTCCATCTTCGCGACCGTCTCCTCGACCGCCGCCTCGTCGCTGACCCCAGCCGGCCGGTCCGCCGGGATTTCCCTGAACATGTAGCCGATCGGGTTGCCCGCATCGGCGCGATCAGGCAGCGCCGCGATGCGAGGGATGTTGTGGCCGGACCGGAATCCGATCATGGTGTCGATCACCCGGACACTGCGCGGCATCGCCATCGACGTTTCTCCACCCGTTCCTTGCCGCCAGCTTCGGCACCGATCGTAAGGATGACATGACTTGACTTGACTTGCGGTGATGAGCAGGCCGGCGAGTATCCGCGCCTTCCCCCCGAAGCTCGTGGCTCCGCGGGCCGATCGGTGACCTACGCAATGGCCGGGCGAGGACTTGCGTCACTTACCCACCGATATGGCCGAGGTACCGTAATGATCATGGACTCGGTGGTGCGGGCATTGGGTGTCGTGAAGCGATTCGGGTCGGTGACCGCCCTGGACGGGCTGGACCTGACGGTGCAGCAGGGCGAGGTGCACGGGTTCCTCGGACCCAACGGAGCGGGGAAGACGACGACGCTGCGAATCCTGGTCGGGCTGATGCGCGCGGACGCCGGGTCGCTGAGCGTACTCGGCTGCGATCCGTGGCGGGACCTGTCCGCACTGCACCCCAGGCTCGCCTACGTTCCCGGCGATGTCACGCTCTGGCCGAACCTCACGGGAGGTGAGGTGATCGACCTGCTCGGCCGGCTGCACGGAGGGCATGACAAGCGGCGCCGCGACCAGCTGACGCAGCTGTTCGACCTCGATCCCACGAAGAAGGCCCGCTCGTATTCCAAGGGCAACAGGCAGAAGGTCGCCCTGATCGCCGCCCTGGCCTCGGGTGCGGAGCTCTTCCTGCTCGACGAGCCCACGGCTGGCCTCGATCCGATCATGGAGGACAGCTTCCGCCGCTGCGTCCGCGAGCTACGCGATGACGGCCGCACCGTCGTGCTGTCCAGCCACATTCTCAGCGAGGCCGAGGCGCTCTCTGACCGGGTGAGCATCATCCGGGCGGGCAGGGTCGTCGAGACCGGCAGCCTCGACCAGCTGCGCCATCTCACCCGTACCTCGGTAACCGCCGACGTCACGACAGTGCCGGCCAATCTGGACCGGATTCCCGGCGTGCACGATGCGGTGATCACGAACCACCGGATCACCGCGCAGGTCGAACCGCAGGGCCTGGCTCCCTTGCTGCAATCGCTGACCGCGGCCGGAGTGCGCACGCTCACCAGCCAGCCGCCGTCGCTGGAGGAACTGTTCCTGCGGCATTACGGCGTCACCGCCGACGACGCGACCATCTCCCGCGCCGACGAGGGCAGAGGATCGGGCGAGGGCGGAGGATCGGGCGATGCCTGACACGCTCGCCGGCACGGGCGCCATGGTGCGGCTGGGCATGCGTCGAGATCGGTGGCTGCTGCCAGCGTGGGTAATCGGCTTCGCGACCGTCGCCGGCGCCTCGGCCAGAGCGACCGTCGGCCTCTACCCTGACGTGGCGTCCCGCGTCGAGGCGGCGAGGTCGGTCAACGCGTCGGCCGCACTGATCGCGCTCTACGGCCGGGTCTACGACCCGAGTTCGCTCGGCGCCGTCTCGCTGATCAAGCTCACCGCGTTCGGGTCGGCCCTCATTGCCATCCTCATGCTCTTCGTGGTGATCAGGCACTCACGGGCCGAGGAGGAATCTGGCCACGTCGAGCTGCTGAGCGGCGGCAGGCTCGGCCACGCGGCCCCCCTCACCGCCGCACTGACTCTGGCCGTCGGCGCGAGCCTGGTGCTCGGCGTGCTCACCACGGCCTGGCTCGCCGAGGCCGGGCTCCCCGCCAAGGGCGCGTTCGCATTCGGGCTCGGCTGGGCCGCTACCGGCATCGCCTTCGCGGCGGTGGGCGCCGTGGTCGCTCAGCTGACGACGAGTGCGCGCGCCGCCCGTGGCATCGGGCTGGTGACCATCGCCGTCGCCTACGCGCTGCGGGCGCTCGGCGACCTCGCTCAGCCCGGGCCGTCGTGGCTGTCCTGGCTCTCGCCGATCGGGTGGACTCAGCAGGTGCGGGCTTTCGCCGGTGACCGGTGGTGGGCGCTGGCGCTGCCGCTGCTGCTCTTCGCGCTGCTCGTTCCTGCGGCATTCGCCCTGCGACGGCGCCGTGACGTCGGTGCCGGACTTGTCCAGGCAAGGCCGGGCCCGGCCCGGGGCTCGATCAGCGGCAGCTGGGGCCTGACAGTCCGGCTTCAGGGCCGGGCACTGGGCGGCTGGACGCTCGGCTATGCCGTCGGCGGGTTCCTGCTCGGGTCGATCGCGAGCAGCATCCCCGGCTTTCTCACCTCGCACTCCGCCCGGCACTTCTTCGAGGAACTAGGCCGCAGCCAGGTGCTCATCGACACGTTTATCGGGGCCGAGCTTGGCATCCTCGGCGCGATCGCCGCCGCTTACGGCGTGAGCGCGGCGAGCCGGCTGCGCAGCGAGGAGACCGACGGCCACGCTGAGCTGCTGCTCGCGGCGAGCACCGACCGCTGGCGCTGGGCCGCGAGCCACTACGCGTTCGCCCTGATCGGCGTCGCCACCCTCATGCTCGTGGCCGGCATCACCATGGGCGCCGGCACCGCGATCTCGCTGCACGACGGCGCCCAGTTCGGCCGGGTGCTGGCGGCAGCCTTCGCGCAGATCCCCGCCGCCTGCGTGCTGACAAGCCTGGTGATGGCCCTCTTCGGCTGGGTGCCGCGCGCCACCGTCGCTGCCTGGAGCGTGCTCGTCGCGTTCATCGTGCTGGGCGAGTTCGGCGTGCTCTGGAACGCTCCCGGCTGGCTCATGGACCTCTCGCCGTTCCAGCACACGCCGCACCTGCCGGTGACCGGGGGCTGGGCGCTGCCGCTAGCAGGCCTCCTGGTCAGCGCCGCCGTGCTGGGCGCGGCCGGGCTCGTCGGCTGGCACCGGCGTGACGTCCCCGCCTGAAAGGCCGGCTCGTCCCTTCTTCCGATCGTCACTTCCTACGGGTCGTCACTTTCTCGGCTCCCAGCTGAAATACCGCGCCGCGACGAGCAGGCCAGCCGCGCCCCAGGCCACGACGACGAGCGTGTCTACCCAGTTGAAGCTGGTGCCAAGGAAGCCGGCCTGCATGCCGTCGGCGAAATGCTTGACCGGGAAGATCCTGGCGATCCAGATGATCCAGGAGGGCGTGCCCGGCCCGAACGGGATGAAGATGCCGGACAGGAACAGCAGCGGCAGGATGGAGGCGTTCACGATCGCTGCCGAGGCGTCGGCGTTGGGAATCGCCGCCGTGACGGCGAACCCGAGCGCGCAGAAACTGGCCGCGCCCACGATCAGGATGACCGCGAACCGCAGCAGCGTCAGGCCGGTCGGGATGTCGGCGGAGTAGAACGCCCGGCCGAAGGCGGCGGTGATGACCACCAGAGCGACAGCGACCAGCATGGCGTGCACGATCCGGGCGCCGAGGTAGGCGACAGCGGGCAGCGGCGTGCCGTTCGTCCGCTTCAGCACTCCGGCGTCGCGCTGGAACGTCACCGTCATCGCGATGTTGTTGTAGCAGGCGGTGATGACGGCGAAGGCGGCCATCGACGCCACGTAATAGGTGGCACTGCTGATCGTCCGGCCACCGACGGGGACGTGAAAATGACCGAGCAGCGAGGTGAAGATCACCAGGAACATGAGCGGGAACGCGAAGGTGAAGAAGGCCGAGGCGGGATTCCGCCAGAACGCCTTGTTGACGTACCCGAGCTGGCGCACTGTCAGGCCGGCGGTACTCATGTGCCGCTCCCGGTGAGCGCGAGGTAGACGTCTTCGAGACTCGGCCGGATGATCTCGATGTTCTCCAGCCTGATGCCCTGCTCGATCGCCCAGCCGGTCAGCCGGTGCAGGGCCACGGTGAGATCATCGGGCACGATGTCAACGACACCGTCAGGTCCCCGCTGGCCGGCCAGGCCGGCCGGCCCGGCCGGAGCTCCCGCCGGAAGGGCGGCCGGGAGGCGGTAGCGGATCCTGGCTTGCGCCAGATCTCGCTGCCCGAGGGTGCCCGGGGGGCCTTCCGCGACGATCCGCCCGCGCGCCATGACCGCCACCCGGTCGGCCAGGTACTGCGCCTCGTCCATGTAGTGGGTGGTGAGCAGCACGGTCTTGCCGAGCGCGGCCAGGTCCTTGACCACCTGCCAGGCCTCGCGCCTGGCCTCGGGGTCGAATCCAGTTGTCGGCTCGTCGAGGAAGAGCAGGTCCGGGTTGCCGGCCAGGGCGATCGCCACGTCCAGCCGGCGCTGCTGCCCGCCGGACAGCTTGCTGACCCGCGCGTGCCGCTTCTCGGTAAGTCCGACCAGGTCGATCACCTCGCCGACCGGCCGCCTGCCCGGGTAGTAGCCGGAGTACATCGTGATGGTCTCGGTGACCGTCAGGTAGCTGTCCACTCCAGTGGACTGCAGCACGATGCCGATCCGGGGCTTGATCTGCTGGCGCTCCCTGGCCGGGTCGTAGCCGAGAACGCTCACGATGCCTTCGTCCCTGGAACGGTAGCCCTCCAGGATCTCCACGATCGTGGTCTTTCCGGCGCCGTTCGGTCCGAGCAGCGCGAAGATCTCGCCATGCCGGACGGTCAGGTCGACACCGTCCACTGCCCGGACGTCGCGGTAGGCCCTCCTCAGGCCGCGCACCTCGATCGCGGCATCGGCCTGGCTCGCCGCTTGCCCTGCTCCTGCTGGCTCCATCGACACTGTCCTTCCCGCTTTGCTGGCCGGGCAGTCGGCAGCGAATGTGGCGGGCATGACTACATCCGGAATATCTGGCGCGGGTCTAAGCGTGCGATTCTGACTTCAGGTGCTGGTCGAAGAACTCGACGATGCGCCGCCGCGCGTCGGCCGCCGACGGCGCGTGATAGCCGTCCAT
>DASWAA010000553.1:0-2085 GCA_036391385.1 Streptosporangiaceae bacterium | reverse complement strand
CATGATCACGGCGATTTGTCGGTCGGCACGGTAGAAACCTCACCGTGATCATGGAGTTGCCCGGTGTGCGGAGCCCGGCTAGCGTGCAGCGGTGGAAATCAGACAGTTCGCCGAGGCCGACTGGCCCCAGGTCTGGTCGATCGTCCGCGAGATCATCGACGAGCAGGACACGTTTGCGTTCGATGCCCAGATGACCGCCGAGGATGCGCATCAGGTCTGGGTCGAGTCACCGCCGGGACTGACTGTCGTAGCCGTGCAGGACGGCCGGATTCTGGGCACCGCGAAGATGGGGCCTAACCGGCCTGGTCCGGGATCGCACGTCAGCACGGCGAGTTTCATGGTGGCCGCCGAGGCGCGGGGCAAGGGCGTCGGCGGTGCGATGTGCCGGTTCGCGCTGGACTGGGCCAGGGAGAACGGTTACGCGGGGATGCAGTTCAACGCGGTGGTCGAGTCGAACCGTTCGGCGATCGCCCTCTACGAGCGGCTTGGCTTCGTCACGATCGGGACGGTCCCAGGCGCGTTCGCGCACCCGACTCTCGGGCGCGTGGGCCTGCGCATCATGTACTGCGCCTTCTGATCCGCCCGAGTGGCAGTCAGGCGTCTGCGGATGACTGGCCGGGATCGCTGCCGTTGACGAGTTCCTGGCTCATCTCGAACAGCACTGGATCGAGCTCCAGGTGCACCCGGCCAGCAGGCGTTTCGAGGTCGGTGACCAGAACCTGGTCAGGAGCATGCGGGTCGCCTGGCACTAGGAATACCTGCGTCGCGGCAGCGAGCTCGATCGGGGAGGCGGCGACGCCAGCGTCGGGCTGCCAGAGCAGGCTGCCGGGCGATAGCACTAGCGAGCCAGGCAGCCAGGCTCCCAGCCCAGCGGGAGTTACCGGGCGCAGCCTGGCTTGGACCGGCGCTCCGGGGGAGCGCCCTGCGGCGCCGGAGCCGGACCGTGATTGCCTTCGAATCAGTCCCATAGCGAAAATTCTGGCACAGCCGAGCGACCCGCCGGCAGATTTGGCCAGGTAGCCGGCGACTGCGGCGTTATGGCGGAGACTTTTGGGCGCTACAGCCCCAGGAGATTCCGCGCTAATGGCGGTGCCGGCGCGGGCCGGCGGCTAGGCAGCCGACGCCGGCGTCGATAGCGTCTGTCGGGTGCGAGTGCTCATTGCCCTTGGCGGGAACGCGATGACGAGCCCCGACGGCCGGGCCAGGCCCGAGGATCAGCGCGACGCGATTACCGGCGCGATGGAGGCGGTCGCCGACCTGGTCGCAGGCGGTACGCAGGTCGTGCTGACACACGGCAACGGTCCGCAGGTCGGCAACCTGCTGGTCAAGAACGAGATCGCCGCCGACGTGGTACCGCCGGTCCCGCTGGACTGGTGCGGCGCGCAGACGCAGGGCACGATCGGGGTGCTGATCCTGAACGCGCTCGAATCGGCGCTGGCCAGCCGTGGCGTGGCGGCAAGCAGGCCAGCGGTGCTGGTGTCCCGGACGCTCGTGCGCGCCGACGACCCGCATTTCGCCGCGCCGAGCAAGCCGATCGGGCGCTACCTTTCCGCGGACGAATCAGCAAAGCTCATCGCCATCGGCCAGGTCTGGCGGGATCAGGGCGAACGAGGATGGCGCCGGATAGTCGCCTCGCCAGAGCCGGTCGAGTGCCTCGACGCGGACGCGGCCAGGGTCCTGGCGCAAGCCGGCTTCACGGTCGTCTGCGCCGGGGGCGGTGGTGTCCCCGTGGTACGAGACGCCGCCGGAGTACTGCGCGGGGTCGAGGCCGTGATCGACAAGGACCTGACGGCGGCGGTCCTGGCCAGCCAGCTTGGTGCCGGCACGATGCTGATCGCCACCGACGTCAGCGCCGTCATGACCGGCTGGGGCACGCCGCGGGCCGCAGAACTTCGCACGGTGACAGTGGCCCGGCTAAGGGACCTGGCCGCGCGCGGTGAGTTTGGCAGCGGGAGCATGGCGCCGAAGGTGCAGGCGGCGTGCCGCTTCGCCGAGAGAGGCGGCCGGGCGATTATCGCCCATCTGAGCCAGATAGGCGACGCGCTGGCCGGACAGGCAGGCACCGTGATAACACGGACAGTCAGC
>DASWAA010000552.1:0-1875 GCA_036391385.1 Streptosporangiaceae bacterium | reverse complement strand
GGGGACGGTGAACCGCTCCGGCAGCGGCTGCTCGCCCGCCTCCAGCGACCCGACCCCGGCGTGCAGCGTCACCGGAGCGATGAGCACGCCCGCGCTGATCAGGTCGGTGACGAGCCGCTCGGTGAAGGGCCGGGCGGCGCTCGGCATCTCGGCGCTGCCCGGTTCGCGGGAGAAGACCGTCTGATATGCCGGAAGCGGCCAGGGATCGGGGACGTAGGAGTACCGGATCGGCCGACCGTGCCTGGCAAGGTAGGCGATGACGTCGGAGCGCGACACCAGCGCCGCCCACAGCCGGTCCGATTCCGGGCCCGGGTAGCGGTGCAGCAGCCGCAGCGATACGCCGTCCGGCAGCACGATCGTCTCGCCAGCGCTGGCGTCCCTGATCCGGCCGAGATCCGGTGCCGGTTCCCGCAGCTCGACCAGCCAGCCGCCGTCGTCGAGCGGCGTGGAGAAGTGCACGGTGACCGGCAGGTCGCCGGACCGGCGCCCGTAGACGGCGGCGGCGAGCGTGGCCGAGGTGTTGACGACCAGCAGGTCGCCGGGGGCCAGGAAGCGGGGCAGATCAGCGAACCTGGCGTGTGCCAGTCCGTCGGTCGTGGCGACCAGCAGCCTGATGCCGTCGCGGGTGAGCCCGCGTTCCTCGGCGGGAAGGTTAGCGGCGGTTCTCATGACGTCGTCACCGCCTGAGCGAGGCCGGCGGCCCCGGCGGCGGATCCGGCGCCTGCCTGGTCGCCTCGCCCGGCCATCAGGTCGCCGGAGCAGTAACGCCCGCTCGGCGGGCGCTCGTCAAGCAGCCGCAGCAGGGCCGGTACCACGGTCTCGGGCTCCGGCCGGTCGGAGATGTCCTCGCCAGGGCAGGCGTCCTGGTGCATCTGGGTCCGCATGTCTCCGGGATCGAACGCATAGCACCGCAGGCCCGGCTCCTCCGCGCCGAGCACCGCCGTCAGCTGGTCGAGCGCCGCCTTGGCCGACCCGTAGCCGCCCCAGCCGGGATAGGGCTCGACTGCCGCGTCTGAGCTGATATTGACGATCACGCCGCCGGCCGAGGTCAGCCGCGCGGCAAGGGACTGGATCAGCGCTAGCGGTGCGAGGACGTTGACCTCGTACACCTGCCGGAGCGCGCCGAGGTCGTAGCCGCGCAGCGGCGGCAGCGGACTCGGCCCCAGCGTGCTGGCGTTGTTGATCAGGACGTCGAGCTGTCCCAGGCGAGCGACGGCGACTGCGAGCTCAGCCCGGTGCGCCGGGTCGGTGACGTCGCCCGGAATGGCGACGATCCCGGGCACGGCGTCTGCCGCGCTGGCAAGGTTGTCAGGTCCTCGGGCGTCGATGAGCACGGACCAGCCGCGATCGGCGAGCGCGCGGGCAGTGGCGCGCCCCAGTCCTCGGGACGCGCCGGTAATCAGGGCGACAGGCATGGCCTCTCCTTCGAGTCCGGTGTCTGCGGTGCCGGTTGCGGGCAGCACCGTCGCAGGCCATACTTGTAGTTAAAGTCAACTTTAGGTCAAGCCCTGGCGAAGCAACGGCGCCTTCCCGGGAACGCCGGCGGGATGGCCCCGGATGCGCGCGACGGAGGAAGGCGATGCTCACTACGGACCTGCTGACGGTTGGCGAGATCGCTCGCCGGAGCGGCTTCGCCGAGTCCGCCGTCCGGTACTACGAGGGCCTTGGCCTCGTGCACGCGACCAGGACGTCCGGCGGGCAGCGTCGCTTCGAGCGGAGCACGCTGCGGCGGCTGGCGTTCATCAGGGCAGCGCGGAACATCGGGCTGAGCCTGGACGAGGTGGCCGGCGCCCTGGCCTCGCTGCCGGAGGGCCGGACACCAACCCGCTCGGACTGGACCCGGCTGTCCGGTGGCTGGCGGCAGCGACTCGACGA
>DASWAA010000551.1:0-11020 GCA_036391385.1 Streptosporangiaceae bacterium | reverse complement strand
GCGGCATCCACCGGCCTGCCGACGAGACCGACAAGAACAGGGCGATCCGGCGGCTGAAGTGGGACGAGGCCTTCATGCTGCAGGTCGTGCTCGCCCAGCGGCGCAGGCTCTCGACCGAGTACGTCGCCCTGCCCCGCCCGGCAGTGCCGGGCGGCCTGCTCGCCGAATTCGAGCGGATGCTGCCCTTCGAGCTGACGGCGGGCCAGCGCGACGCCGGCGCGGTGATCGCGGCCGATCTGTCGCAGGAGCATCCGATGCACCGGCTGCTGCAGGGCGAGGTCGGCTCGGGCAAGACCATCGTCGCGCTCCGGGCGATGCTCCAGGTGGCCGATGCCGCTGGCCAGGCGGCGCTGCTGGCTCCGACGGAGGTGCTCGCCCAGCAGCACCACCGCTCGATCGGCCAGATGCTCGGGCCGCTGGCGATGGCTGGTCAGCTCGGCGGTGCCGAGCACGCCACCAGGGTGACCCTGCTGACCGGGTCCCTCAGCAGCGCTGCCAGGCGGCGCGCCCTGGTCGAGGCCGCCAGCGGCGAGGCGGGGATCGTCATTGGCACGCATGCCCTGCTCACCGAGCAGGTGCAGTTCGCCGACCTCGGGCTGATCGTGATCGACGAGCAGCACAGGTTCGGGGTAGAGCAGCGGGAGGCACTGCGCGCGAAGTCCGTCAGCGGCAGGCCGCACGTGCTGGTGATGACCGCGACTCCGATTCCGCGTACGGTCGCCATGACCGTTTTCGGTGACCTCGAGGTGACCGAGCTGACAGAGCTGCCCGCTGGGCGCTCTCCTATCGCGAGCCACGTGGTCCCGGTGGCCGAGAAGCCGCATTACCTCGACCGGGCCTGGGAGCGAGTCAGGGAAGAGGTGGCGCGCGGAAGGCAGGCGTACGTGGTATGCCCGCGGATCGGCGGGGAGACCGGGTCTGCGGCCGACGCTGCTCCCGACGACAGCGGGTTCGATCTTGCCGGAGATGACGAGGACGCCGAGCAGCCCCGGCGGCCGGCGATGGCGGTCACCGACGTCGCCGACGCGCTCCGGCAGGGACCGCTCGCCGACCTCAGGCTGGCGGTGCTGCACGGCAGGCTGGCACCGGACGAGAAGGACAAGGTGATGCTGGCGTTCGCCGATGGGCAGGTCGACGTCCTGGTGACGACGACGGTGGTGGAGGTCGGCGTCGACGTGCCCAACGCGACGGTCATGGTGGTCATGGACGCGGACCGGTTCGGTGTGTCTCAGCTGCACCAGCTCAGGGGGCGGGTCGGCCGCGGTGGCGAGCCTGGCCTGTGCCTCCTGGTTACCGAGACGCCGCCGGGCCCGGCAAGGGACCGGCTTGACGCCGTCGCCGCGACCAGCGATGGCTTCGCGCTGGCCAGGCTGGACCTGGAGCAGCGCAGGGAAGGCGACGTGCTCGGGGCCGCGCAGGCTGGCCGGCGGTCCAGCTTGAAGCTGCTCACGCTGCTGCGAGACGAGGACCTGATCGGACAGGCCAGGCAGGAGGCCGAGGAACTGGTCGGCGCGGACCCGGCGCTGGCAGGCCAGCCTGCGCTGGCGGCCGCGATCGAGACGCTCCTGGACGCCGAGCGCGCCGAGTACCTGGCGAAGGCGTGACCGGGGCAAGACGCCGGATGGCGGCGTGACCAGGATGGCGGCATGACCAGGATGGCGGCATGACCAGGATCATTAGCGGGGCGGCCGGCGGCCGCCGCCTGACGGTCCCCGGCGGCCGCGCGACGCGACCGACAAGCGACCGGACCAGGGAAGGCATGTTCGCCACGGTGCTGACGATCCTCGGCAGCCTGGCCGGCAAGGCCGTGCTCGACCTGTACGCCGGCTCAGGCGCTATCGGTCTCGAGGCGCTATCGCGCGGGGCCGCCGACGTCCTGCTTGTCGAGTCCGATCCAGTGGCGGCCCGGGTGATCAGGAGCAACATCGAGATCGTGGGGCTTCCTGGTGCACGGCTGATCCAGGACCGGGCCGACCGGGTGCTGCGGCGCGGTCCTGGCGGTGACCGGCAGCGGGATCTGGTCGTCGCCGATCCGCCCTACGCGACGGGCGATGAGGACCTCGCGGCCATGCTCGCGCAGCTCACCGGGCATGGCTGGCTAGCCAGGGACGCCCTGGTGGTAATCGAGCGGGACGCGCGATCCGGGCCGCCGCCCTGGCCTCCCTGGTACTGCGAGGACCGGTCCCGCCGTTACGGCGAGACTGTGCTCTGGTACGGTCGCGCCTCAGGTGATGTGCCTGCCACTGCCGCCGCATCGACGGGAGCGTGAGCCTGCGTGATACGCGTGGTCTGCCCTGGTTCATTCGACCCGGTCACCAAGGGCCATCTGGACATCATCGGCCGCGCGGCGAGGCTGCACGACGAGGTGATCGTCGCCGTGCTCCGTAACCTCTCGAAGTCCTCGCTGTTCACCGCCGACGAGCGAGTGGAGATGCTGCGCGATGTCACCAAGGACCTGCCTAACGTGACGGTCGCCAAGTTCGACGGCCTGATCGTGGATTTCTGCCGCGCGAACGACGTATCGGCAATCGTCAAGGGCCTGCGGGCGGTCAGCGACTTCGACTACGAGATGCAGATGGCTCAGATGAACTACAACCAGGCCGGCGTCGAGACGCTGTTCATGACCACCAACCCGCTCTACGCCTTCCTGTCGTCAAGCCTGGCCAAGGAGTTCGCCAGGTACGGCGGCGACGTCACCGGCCTCGTGCCCGAGTCGGTGCTGCGCAGGCTGACGGAGCGGCTCGCCAGCGAGTGAGCCGGCCGTCAGCCGAGTTGGGAATCCGCAGGCTGGCAGGTAAGCTGACCGCCCAGTACCAACCTCGACACTTGCGCTAGCCATGCCACACGCGAAACTAAAGAGAACTCAGCGGCTGGATCCGCGCGCTCCGCTCGTCTTCGACATCCGGACGCTCGGTCCAGCGTCAGCGCGCCTTGAGACGCGAACGGCACCGGCGCCAGCGGAGCTCGGGTCCGGGCTGGTGCGGGTACCTGAGGGCAGTGATCTCGAGCTTGAAGTCCAGCTCGAAGAGGTGAGCGACGGCGTGCTCGTCACGGCGACCGTGACCGCGCCGCTGGCCGGCGAGTGCGCACGGTGCCTGGAGGAGTTCACGTCCAGCCTGCGGGTCAGCTTCCAGGAACTGTTCGCGGCGGAACCTGGTGGCTCTGGCGACGACGGGTATCTTCTTGACGGGGACCTGCTCGACCTGGAGCCCGCGCTGCGGGACGCGCTGGTCCTGGAGCTGCCGCTCTCACCGGTTTGCACCGAGGATTGCGCGGGGCTGTGCGTCAAGTGCGGCATCCGGCTTGCGGATGCTGGTCCTGACCATCATCATCCCGATGATGGCGGGGTCTGGGCCGCGCTCAGGGACCTGTTCCCGGCGCAGGCGGACGCCGACCAGGAGCGTACTGGCGAGGAGAGTACGAAGGCCGACCCGGTCAGCGATGACCGGCAGGAGAACACATCGTTGGCTGGGACGACCGATCCCGCCGGTTCGAAGGAGCGCTGAGATGGCCGTACCCAAGCGGAAAATGTCGCGAAGCAATACCAGGTCCCGTCGCGCCCAGTGGAAGACGGCCGCGCCGACCCTCGTGACCTGTCCGCAGTGCCGGGACCCGAAGCTGCCGCACACGGCGTGCCCGACCTGCGGCACCTACAACCGCCGTCAGGTCATCACTCCTTCCTGAGGCTGTCTGCCCGCGGGATATCTTCGATCGCGGGAAGGAGGCAGGGATGAGCATTGGGGCTGCCGACGGCAGAGCGGCTGATGCCGACGTGGCCGTCCTGCTGGAGCAGCTTGAGGTCCAGCTGAGCGACGAGCTGCTCGACCGATCCCTGATGCATCGGTCCTTCGCCTACGAGAACGGTGGCCTGCCTACCAACGAGCGCCTGGAATTCCTCGGCGACTCGGTTCTCGGCCTGATCGTGACTGACACGCTCTTCCGCAAGCATCCCGATCTACCTGAGGGGAACCTGGCCAAGCTCCGCGCGGCCGTCGTCAACAGCCGCGCGCTTGCCGGCGTCGCTCGCGGCCTGCGCCTGGGCAGTTACATCAGGCTGGGCAAGGGCGAAGAGGGTACCGGAGGACGGGACAAGTCCTCGATACTCGCCGACACCCTGGAGGCCGTGATCGGGGCGGTCTACCTCGACGGCGGGATGGCGGCCGCTGACGCGCTCGTGCACCGGCTCTTCGACCCCCTGATCGCCCGGTCGGCCAGGCTCGGAGCCGGGCTTGACTGGAAGACGTCGCTGCAGGAGTTGACCGCGGCAGAAGAGCTCGGCGGGCCCGAGTACGTGGTCGATGAGAGCGGACCCGACCACCAGAAGTGCTTCCGCGCGGTCGCCAGGGTCGGCGGCGAGATCTACGGCGAGGGTGAGGGCCGCACCAAGAAGGAAGCCGAGCAGCAGGCCGCGGAGGCGGCCTGGACGGCGATCAGCGAGCGGATGAGCGCGGCGGCTGTGGCCGGCCGCGCCGGCGGCGGCGGCAAGGGTGAGTCAGGCACCGGCGCCGACGGCAGCGTGGCTGACCGGGCCGGGTCTGACCGGAGCCGCACCAGGCAGCGTCCGGCCTGACAGGGAATGCGCAGCGACGACCGTGCCCGAGCTACCAGAGGTGGAGACCGTCAGAAGCGGGCTGCAGCGGCATGTCAGCGGCCGCACGTTCGCCTCGGTACAGCTGCTGCATCCACGGGTGGCGCGTCGGCATCTCGCTGGCCCTGACGACTTCGCCGCCCTGATCAGCGGCGGCCGAGTCGGCGACGTGCGCCGCAGGGGCAAGTACCTGTGGCTGCCCGTTGACGGCGATGCCCTGATCGCGCACCTGGGCATGAGCGGCCAGCTAGTCGTGGGTGACGCTGACCGGCCGCTGACGTCACACGTCCGGGCCAGGTTCACCTTCACCGACAACGGGGCCGACCTGCGATTCGTAGACCAGCGCACGTTCGGCCAGCTGTCCTTCTCCCCAGGAGGGGCCGAGCTTCCTGCTGCGATCGCGCATATCGCCCCTGACCCGCTAGAGCCTGAGTTCGACGACGACAGGTTCGAGGCGCGACTGCGCTCCAGGCATACCGGGATCAAGCGCGCCCTGCTCGACCAGACGCTGATCAGCGGCGTCGGCAACATCTACGCCGACGAGTCGCTCTGGCGCGCCGGACTGCACTGGGCTCGCGGCACTGACGCGCTGCGCGGCAGCGACGTACGCCGCCTGCTCGCCGCGGTCAGAGGGGTCTTCGCCGCTGCCATCGAAGCGGGGGGAACCTCGTTCGACAGCCTGTACGTTCAGGTCAATGGTCAGAGCGGCTATTTCGATCGCTCCCTGGCCGTCTACGGCCGGGTCGGCCGGCCATGCCCGCGTTGCGGCACTCCCGTGCTCCGGGAGAAGTTCATGAACCGCTCGTCGTTCAGCTGCCCGAGATGCCAGCCAAGGCCCAGGCGGGGGCGCTGGTGACCGGATCCGCCGGCGTCGACGCGCACGACGAAGCTGGCGGCTATCCCGCTGCGGGCGGGCCAGCGGGCGCATCCTCAGACCCAGTCGTCCCGGGCAGTGAGCTGAGCAAGCAGGCGAGGCTGACAGCGTGGGTGCGGGGGCGGGTGCAGGGCGTTGGCTTCCGGTGGTGGGTCCGCAGCAACGCGCTGGAGCTTGGCCTTACCGGCCTGGCTGAAAACCTGACCGACGGCAGGGTCAAGGTCGTTGCGGAGGGAGGCCGCGATGGCTGCGCCAGGCTGCTTGCCCGGCTCGAAGGCCCTGATGCGCCCGGGGAGGTCATCCAGGTGACGCACCGGTGGGACCAGGCCCGCGGCGGGCTTACCGGATTTTCCGAGCGATGACGGCCCGGCCGCGGGGCCGCCGGTTGTTACGCCGTCGGCGGGCGTCCAACTTGACCGGATGCCCTCCGGATGGGACCATGGAAGCGTTACCTGCGCGCAACCTGGCGCCGTTTGTTGCGTTTCTGCGTGCGCGCCCACTCTGGTCACTCAGTGTGGAGGACCTCAAGCAATGGCGAAGGCTCTGCTTGGCCATGTTGGCGGGCCAGACCCGCGCATGGTTTCCGAGATGCGCCGGCTCCAGCGACGTGTTCGCGACCTTGAGGCCGAGCTTGCCCGGCTTCAAGAGGTTAACGACGTGCTTGCCGCTGGCGTCGGTCACGAAATGCTGCTCGACGATCGCGAGCCTGCTCTGACCTGACCAGGTCCTGCGCACGCCTGATCGATATCGTTCCCGGCTTGCCTGATGGCATGCCCGGCAATGTCGCCTTTCCCGGCGGCCTTGGCTGTTGTGCTGGCGCGACCGGCCTGATCCCGCCCTGGCTGGACGTCCGGCTGGCTCTCGCGGCGCGCTGTTGCGAAGGAGCGGCGATGTCCCTGGATCCGCCCGTCCCTCCGGGGGTGGACCCCTCGGTACCGAGTCCGGCCAGAATCTACGACTACATACTCGGCGGGAGCTACAACTTCCAGTCCGACCGGGACGCGGCCGATCAGGCACTCGCCCAGGTGCCAGAGCGGCGCGACATCAGCATGGCGAACCGCGGGTTCCACGGGCGCGCAGCTCGTTGGATGGCCGAGCAGGGTGTCGGCCAGTTCCTCGACCTCGGGTCCGGGCTGCCGACCGTGGGAAACACCCACGAGGTCGTCGGTGCGGTCGTCCCCGGAGCGCGGACCGTCTACGTGGACATCGACCCCATGGTGTCGGTGTGCGCGGCGGACCTGCTGGCCGATCCTGCCACC
This sequence comes from Streptosporangiaceae bacterium, assembly GCA_036391385.1. Classification (GTDB taxonomy): domain Bacteria; phylum Actinomycetota; class Actinomycetes; order Streptosporangiales; family Streptosporangiaceae; genus Chersky-822. The sequence goes on along the minus strand of DASWAA010000551.1, from coordinate 4,299 downwards.
ACGCGGGTGGTGATGGCCGACCTGCGCGATCCCGACGCCGTGCTCGGGCATCCCGACGTGCGCGCCGTGATCGACTTCGCCGTTCCGGTCGGCTTGCTGATGACCGGCGTGCTGCATTTCGTCTCCGACGACTCCGATCCGTGGGCGATTGTCGGCCGGTACACACGGAAACTGGCGCCGGGGAGTTACCTGGCGATCTCGCATGCGACCTACGAGAACGTGCCGCAGAGATCGGTGCAGGCCGGCCGGGAGGAGTACGCCCGCGCCAGCGAGCAGTTCTACTTCCGGTCCAGAGCCGAGATCGCCAGGCTGTTCGACGGCCTCGAGCTTGTGCCGCCGCGCGAGGGTGCCGAGCCTGACCTGGCCTACCTTGGTGAGTGGGGCGCCGAGGACCCGGTACTGGCCGACAGCGACGGATCGCGCTGGGGTTACTGCGCCGTGGTCAGGCGACCCTGAGGCCAGCCCGGTCAGATCCGGCTGGCCCGGTGTCCGCCAGCAGCGGAACAGATCGGACTAAAAGGCTCAGACGATACCGCCCGTCCGCTCAAAACCGGCTCTCCATGGCAGCGCACGGTAAGGTGCGGGTGGACCCTGCACAGGTAAAAGTACGAGCACACAGGCTGATGAGGAGAAACAGGCGGTGTACCTGAAGACCCTCACCCTGCGCGGGTTCAAGTCCTTCGCCTCGGCGACGACGCTCCGTTTCGAGCCGGGAATCACGTGCGTCGTGGGTCCCAACGGGTCGGGCAAGTCCAATGTCGTCGACGCCTTTTCCTGGGTGATGGGCCAGCAGGGCGTCAAGCCTCTGCGCGGCGGCAAGATGGAGGACGTCGTCTTCGCCGGCACGGCGGGCCGCCCCGCCCTCGGCCGCGCCGAGGTCACGCTGACCATCGACAACAGCGACGGGGCGCTCCCGATCGACTATGCCGAGGTCACTATCAGCCGTCTGCTCTTCCGGACGGGCCAGAGCGAGTACGCGATCAACGGGAGCCAGTGCCGGCTGCTCGACGTACAGGAGTTGCTGTCCGACACCGGCCTCGGCCGGGAGATGCACGTCATCGTCGGGCAGGGCCACCTCGATGACATTCTCAACGCCGGGCCCGAGGCCCGCCGGGCGCTGATCGAGGAAGCGGCAGGCGTTCTCAAGCACCGCAGGCGCAAGGAGAAGGCCCTGCGCAAGCTCGACGCGATGCAGGCCAACCTGACCAGACTGGTCGACCTGACCACCGAGCTTGGCCGTCAGCTCAAGCCACTCGGCCGCCAGGCCGCACTGGCCCGCAAGGCCGCGGTGATCCAGGCCGACCTGCGTGACGCCCGGCTGCGCCTGCTCGCCGACGACTACGTGACGCTCTCGGCGGAGCTTGCCAGGGACGAGGCCGACGAGACCGCGGCGGTGGCGCTGCGGGCAGGCCTTGAAGCCCGGCTGACGAGGGCGCGGCTGCAGGAGGCCGAGCTCGAGGCCGCCGAGCAGCAGCACGCGCCGCGGCTGGCCCTGGCGCAGCAGACCTATTTCGGGCTCGGCGGGCTGGCTGAGCGGCTCCGTGCCGTCGCTGACCTCGCGGCCGAGCGGCACCGGCATCTGTCGGCGCCGCCCGAGCCTGCCAGGCCAGGCCGGGATCCCGAGGAACTCGACCGCGAGGCTGCCACGCTTCGCGAGCAGGAGCAGGCGCTCGGCGAGCGACTCGGAGCCGCACGGGAGCAGCTTGCTGTCGCGGTCTCGGCCAGGACCGCCGCGGAGTCCGCGCTCGCTGAGACCGAGCGGAAGATCGCCGCCGATGCCAGGGAGGCGGCCGAGCGCGCTGAGCGGCTCGCCCGGCTGCGCGGGCAGGCCGGTGCCGCGCGGAGCAGGCTGGCGGCCGCTCATGAGGAAGCCGGCAGGCTCGCCTCGGTCCTGGCAGCCGCCAGAGCGCGGGCCGAGCAGGCACAGCAGCAGTACGGCGAGCTCCAGGATCATTTCGGCGGTCGGGACGAGGACCGCGCTGCGCTGGTCGCGGCCCACGAGCAGGCGGCGGCCGCTCTCAAGGCGGCCTCGGCCACGGTGGTCCGGCTGCGCGCGACAGAGCACCAGGTCAGCGCCGACCGCGCTGGCCTGCGCGCCAGGGTGACGGCGCTGGAGGAGTCGGTGCGCCGGGGGACGGACGCGTCCGCTGTGCTGCTCGCCGATGCCGGAGCCTACCCCGGCGTCCTCGGGCCGCTGGCTGAGCTGCTGACCATCGCCGACGGCGCATCCGAAGCGATCGCCGCGGCACTCGGCGCGTCGGCGGCGGGCATCGCGGTCCGCGACCTCGACGCGGCGGCTGACATCCTGCGGGCGCTGCGCGACAGGAAGGTCGGCCGGGCGGACCTGGTGATCGCCGACCAGAGCTTCGACGGCGCTGACAGCGCAGGATCCGCCCGCCGCGACGCATCTGGCCAGGCTGGCAAGCCCCGGGCCGGGAGCGTCCCTGACCTGGGTGAGAACGGCGTGCGGGCCGTTATGCCTGCGATCGGCCTGGTCAAAGCGCCGGGTGAGCTCGCTGCCGCGGTGGAGCGGCTGCTGGCCGGTGTCCTCGTCGTTCCTGACCTGGCGACCGGGCTTGAGCTCGTGCGGGCCGATCCGTCCGTCGCCGTGGTCACCGCCGAGGGCGACCTGCTCGGCACGCACTGGGCCCGCGGCGGCTCCGCGGAAGGGCAGAGCCTGCTCGGCATCAAGGAAGCTGCGCAGCAGGCAGCCGCGAAGCTCGCAGAGGCCGAGGTGGCCGCTCAGCGGGCCGAGCGTGAGCTGGCGGACGCGATCGAGGAAGAAGAGCACTGCCGGCAGGAGCTCGCCCGGGCCCAGGCACAGGTGCAGGAAGTGGACGCGGCGGCAGCCGAGGTCTCCGGCAGGCTCGGCGCGCTGGCCGGGGCGGCCAGGGCCGCCCAGGACGAGGCCGGCCGCCTGGTGGCCGCGATCGCCGCCGCTGACCGGTCGGCCGAGAAGAGCCGCAGTCAGCTTGCGGAGACCGAGGCGAGGATCGCGGCCGAGACCAGGCAGGACGGGCACGCGTCCGATGGCACTGGTGAGCTGAGCGACGACGACCAGGCCGGGCGCCAGGCCGGCTTTGGCGAGGATGACCGTCCAGGGCAGATGTCAGTACCGGGACGCGGGCCGGCGTCAGCGGCAGCCAGGCAGGCACTCGCCGACAGCGCGGCCGCCGCGCGGAGCACCGAGATGGACGCCAGGCTCGAGGTCCGGACCGTCGAGGAGCGGCTGCGTGCGATCAGCGGGCGAGCCGACGCACTGGCCTCGGCCGCCCGGGCTGAGCGGCAGGCGATCACCCGGGCCGCCGAGCGGGCACGCCGCCGGGCCGCCGAGGCCTCGGTCGCGAGCGCCGTTGCCACCGGTGCGAGGCTGACCCTGACCGCGATCGAGCGGTCGCTGCGGCTCGCCGACGCCGAGCGCCGCGACGCCGAGACAGCGCATCAGGGCCGCGACGAGGAGCTCAAGGCCGTGCGCGCCACGATCCGCGAGGTCTCTGCCGAGCTGGACAAGGTAGTCGACACGGCGCACGGCGCTGAGGTGAGCAGGGCGGGCCGGCGGCTCAGACTCGAGCAGGTCACAGGCCGGGCGATCGAGGAGTTCGGCGTCGACGTCGACGTTCTCGTCGCCGAGTACGGGCCGGACGTCCCGGTGCCCGCGGCCGATCCCGATCAGCCTCCGCTCGCCTACGAGCGCGCGGAGCAGCAGCGCCGCGCCGACGCGGCGCAGCGCCAGCTTGACCAGCTAGGCAAGGTCAACCCGCTGGCGCTGGAGGAGTTCGCCGCGCTCGAGGAGCGGCACGCTTTCCTGATCACCCAGCTCGAGGACTTGCGCAAGACCCGCCGTGACCTGCTCACCGTGGTCAAGGAGGTCGACGACCGGGTGCAGCAGGTATTCGCCGATGCGTTCGCTGACACGGCGCGCGAGTTCGAGAACATCTTCGGCCGGGTCTTCCCCGGCGGCGAGGGCAAGCTGATCCTCACCGAACCCGACGACATGCTGACGACGGGCATCGAGTTCGAGGCCCGGCCGCCCGGCAAGAAGGTCAAGCGGCTGTCGCTGCTGTCCGGTGGTGAGCGGTCGCTGACCGCGATCGCCTTCCTGGTAGCGATCTTCAAGGCACGCCCGTCGCCGTTCTATGTCATGGACGAGGTCGAGGCCGCGCTTGACGACACCAACGTCCAGCGGCTGCTCGACATCTTCGACGAGCTCCGCTCTAGCTCGCAGCTCATCATCATCACGCACCAGAAGCGGACGATGGAGATCGCCGACTCGCTCTACGGGATCAGCATGCGATCCGA
>DASWAA010000550.1:0-2638 GCA_036391385.1 Streptosporangiaceae bacterium | reverse complement strand
GCTGATCACGACGGGCGAGGCTGGGCGGCTTCTGGGCTGCTCTCGCCAGCATGTCGTGGACCTCTGCGAGCGCGGTGCCCTGCCGTTCGTGTCGGTGGGGTCGCACCGGCGGGTGCGGCGGGCTGACGTAGAGGAGTTCGCTGCCGGTGCGCTGACCCGTGATCAGGAGCGGTCGCTGTGGCTGCACCGGGTCGTGGCGGGTCGGCTGGCGGTCGACCCGGATGCGGTGCTGTCACAGGCCCGGCGAAACCTGGTCCGGCTGCGGGAGGTTCATCCCGGGGGCATGACGGCGGCGTGGCTGGCGGAGTGGAGCGCGGTCCTGGACGCGGGAGAGGACGCGGTGTTCGCTGTGCTGACCTCTGCGGCGCAGCGGGCGGTGGAGCTGCGGCAGAACAGCCCGTTCGCTGGGGTGCTGAGCGAGGAGGAACGGTCGGCGGCGCTTGAGGCGTTCCGCGGTCACTGGCGGCGGGAGCACGCCGCGTGACCCGCGAGCAGCTCGCCCATATCCTGCGCGCCGCGTCGACGATCGCGGGCGAGCGGGACGTCCTGGTGATCGGCAGCCAGTCCGTGCTCGGAACCTTCGGCGAGCAGCAGCTGCCGTACGAGGCGACCGCGTCCATGGAGGCCGACGTGGCGTTCTTCGACGACCCCGGCGACGTCAAGGCCGATCGCGTCGACGGGGCGATCGGGGAGCTGTCCGGCTTTCACGAGACGTTCGGCTTCTACGCCCAGGGCGTCAGCGTCACCACCGCCGTGCTTCCCGATGGCTGGCGGAACCGCGTCGTCTCCTTCGAAGGGGCGGCCACCGCCCCTGGTCGCGGGCTGTGCCTGGAGCCGCATGACTGCGTGATCTCAAAGCTGGTCGCGGGCAGGGAGAAGGACCTGGCATTCGCCAGCGCCCTCGTCCGCGCCGGGCTCATCGACCTGGACATCCTGGCCAGCCGCGTCGGCACGGTGGCCGCGCACCCTCTCGTAGTGGAGCGGATCCGGACCTGGATCGACGCGCACGGCAGGCCTGATATCTGACGAAAGCTTGTCGGTGGTTCGTCCTAGCCGCAGACTGCTGCAATGAGTTCCCCGGGCTCGATCAGCTGGTTCTACATCACCATGAGCGACGAGGCGATCAGCTTGTCAGTCAGCGCGCCGGGCAGGCCTCCATGGCAGGCGGCCATACCGTGGAACTCGATCACCCGGGTCTGCTTCGCCGCCGAGGGCCCTTTCGACTCAGACGGCCTGCATATATTCACGGACCTGCGGCCGGCAAGCTGGGCCGTCCCAGTCGAAGCCGAGGGCGGAGCAGATCTGCTGAACGAGCTGGTGCGGCGTGGCCTGTTCGACGCTGGCCTGGCCATCACGGCTGCCCTAGCGTCAAGTGGTCTGTTCTGCTGGCCACCCGCCGACACGCGTCGCAATTAGTAGCCTAAGAAACCCGGCGCCCACGTAGCTCAGCGACATCCACTGCCCGTAGGACAGCCAAGATGCTGCCGGCCCTCTTCAAGAGCCGCTCGACGATGCCATGGTTGGCGTCGAATCTGCTCGCCGAGGTCCGCACTCAAGTTCGGGCATGACCCATCGCCGAGTGTCCCGGCGGCGGACTTGCCGCCTCCCGCGGATCATGCCGCCGCCGCGCGGGCGTTAGCCGCGTTCTAGCCAGTCGGCGGTGAACCGATATTCTCCTAGGCCGATGGCGTCGAACTCGTCGAACGCCGCTGCCCTGGTCGCGCCGAGTTCCCTGAGCGCTCGGTTGAACGGCCACTGAGCGCAATCGGCGCGGTCCTGCATCCAGATCTCGGCGCAGACCGGGGCCAGGCATACCTCGCCATCCCGCCAGACCACGGCCGCCTGGGTACCATCCCCGCCGAATATCTCAGCCTCAAGATAGGCAACCGGCCCGGCGCGCGACGCACTGCTGGCTAGTGACTGGATTCCGGCGGACAAGGACTACAGGCACTCGAAGTAGCGGATACTTTCATCGGCAGCAGAAGTGGCACTCACACCGCCTCCGCACTGGGCGCCGTCCTGCCGCCACCGCGAAGCGTCGCGCCGTGCTTCTCGGCGAACTTCTGGTGCCCTTCCACGGTCGACTGGATGACGTCCGGGCCGGCGCTCGCCATCTGCGCCTCGTCGTTGTAGATGAAGATTATGTACTTGGCCATTTCCCAGCACCTTTACTAGATCGGAGGCAGATCCATTTACTGTCGCTAGCTGGCCCTTGTCTAGCCTAGGCTAGCATCGACGTTCACGTCGCGGGCACGCATCGCGACCTTGAGCAAGAATTACCTAGCCATCATGGCTAGCATGCGTAACATGTTGCTCATGGCGCGACCAGCTACGGTGGGGACTTCCGATTCGGCCGGGCCGGAATCCGGGTGGCAGGAATTCTTTTGTCACCCGTATTACCTGCGATTCTCATCGGCAATTCTGACGCCAGAGCGGACCATCCTGGAGGTCGATGCCATCACCCGCTGGCTTGGGCTGACGCCGGGAAGCTCGATCATCGACCTCGGGTGCGGCCACGGGAGGTAAAGTGTCGGGCATGTTCGTTACGCCAATGGTCAACCTTTACACGAACGACATTGAGGCCGGGCTGGCCTTCTACCGCGATCTCTTCGGGTTCACAGAGACCTTCCGGACTCCG
>DASWAA010000549.1:0-4560 GCA_036391385.1 Streptosporangiaceae bacterium | reverse complement strand
TGAGAACGTAGATCCAGATCGGCAGCATCAGCTTGTCGCGGCGCACGGCCAGTCTGGCCAGCGCACCGGTGCCGGTGAGGGTGCTCACGCCCGGGCCCCCTCCGGCTCGGCCGCCGACCCGGCGGCGTGCGCACCGGCGGCGCCCGCGCCGTCACCGGAGTAGTGCCGCAGGAAGAGTTCCTCGAGCGTGGGCGGCCGGCTGGCCAGGCTCCGGACTCCGACCGCGCTCAGGGCCCGCAGCAGGCCGTCTAGCTTGTCGGTCTCGACCTCGCACCGGACCCGGCTGCCATCGACATCGAGGCCGTGCACGCCGGGCAGCCGGTCGATCCCTTCCGGCGGTCCCGCCAGCTCAGCGGAGATCGAAGTCCTGGTCAGGTGCCGCAGCTCGGCCAGGCTTCCGCTCTCCACCGTCCGGCCTCGCCTGATGATGGTGACCCGGTCGCACAGTGCCTCGACCTCCGACAGGATATGGCTGGAGAGCAGGACCGTGCGGCCGCGCTGGCGCTCCTCCTGCACGCATGCCCGGAACACGGCCTCCATCAGCGGGTCGAGTCCGGCTGTTGGCTCGTCGAGCAGCAGCAGCTCGACGTCGGAGGCGAGCGCCGCGATGAGCGCGACTTTCTGCCTGTTGCCCTTCGAGTACGCGCGTGCCCTGACGGTCGGGTCGAGCTCGAAGCGCTCGACCAGGCTGGCCCGGCGCTCGGGGTCCAGGCCTCCGCGCAGCCGGCCAAGCAGGTCGATGACCTCGCCGCCGGTGAAGCCCGGCCACAGGCTCACGTCGCCCGGCACATAGGCCAGCCTGCGGTGCAGTGCGGTCGCCTGCGTCCACGGGTCGCCGCCGAGCAGGCGGGCCGAGCCGCCGTCGGCGCGCAGCAGGCCGAGCAGGATCCTGATCGTGGTCGTCTTGCCCGCGCCGTTGGGACCGAGAAAGCCATGCACCTCGCCCGGCGCCACGTTCAGGTCGAGCCCGTCGAGTGCCAGAGTCTTGCCGTAGGACTTGCGCAGCCCGGCCACGTCGATTGCGGTAGTCATATGCCGGACACTACACTAGTTTCACAAACTTGTGAAAATTATGAACGCAGCTAAGCCGGGCAGCTCCCGGTCAGCGGGTGAAGGGGGCAGCGAGTGACTGCACAGCGCGACGAGGAGCCTGCGCGACGCTTCGTCGAGCGGTTCGCCTCGGTGCTGGTCGACTCGGGCATCCCGCGGATGCCCGCCCGGGTGTTCGCCGCCCTGCTCGCCTCTGACTCGGGGCGGCTCACCGCCGCCGAGTTGGCCGAGCAGCTCAGCGCGAGCGCGGCGGCCGTATCCGGCGGTGTCCGCTACCTGATGAGCGTCGAGATGGTCCGCAGGGAAGGCGAGCCTGGATCACGCCGTCATCATTACCTGGTGCCCGACAACGTCTGGGACGAGATCATCAGCGGCCGCGACCGGCTGCTGGCCCGCTGGACCGCGGTCCTGCGCGAGGGGATGGAGCAGCTCGGTCCGCAGACGCCAGCCGGAGCCAGACTGGCCGATTCGGTACAGTACTTCGAGTTCGTCGGCGCCGAGCTGCCGAGAGTTCGCGCCAGGTGGCTGGAGCACAAGGCCGCTATCGCCCGCGACGGCTCCGCTCGCGCCTGATGCCGCAAGGTTTTCTGCCCTGGCGGACGATTCGCGCCCGAACGTAGGTAAGACTGTAGTGAAGCGAAGGCTGAGGAGGCTGCCGCCGTGCCGCGCGATCCCGGAGACCTCTATCAGGTGAGCCCTGACGCGCTCGGTCTGGGCTCCGACCTAGTAATGCTCTACTACCTCGATGGATTCGTCGACGCTGGTGCCGCTGGGCGGCAGCTAGCGGCGCATCTGCTCGACACGCTTGAGCACACCGAAGTCGCCAGGTTCGACATCGACTCGCTGATCGACTACCGCTCGCGCCGGCCGCCGATGGTCTTCACCAAGGACCACTGGGAGAGCATCGACGCGCCCGAGATGATCGTGCACCTGCTGCACGACTCGTCCGGGACGCCGTTCCTGCTGCTCAGCGGGCTAGAGCCGGACCGGGAGTGGGAGACCTTCGCCAGGGCCGTGATCTCGCTCGCCGACCGCCTGAACGTCCGCCTGGCAGCGAGCTTCCACGGCATCCCGATGGGCGTGCCGCACACCCGGCCGCTCGGCATCACTGGTCACGCGACGCAGCCGGACCTGATCGACGGGTACCAGCCGCTGGTCGACCGGCTCCAGGTGCCGGGCAGCGCCCCGGCGCTGATCGAGTTCCGGATGGGCGAGGCCGGGCGGGCGGCCGTCGGCTTCGCCGTGCACGTGCCGCACTACCTGGCGCACGCCTCCTACCCGGCGGCGGCGATCACCCTGCTCAGCGCCATCGAGCGGGCGACCGGCCTGAGCCTGCCCGCCGAGGCCCTGCACGAGGCCGCTCAGCTCACCGACGCCGAGATCGCCAGGCAGGTAGCGGGCTCGGAAGAAGTGACCGAGGTGGTCAGGTCCCTGGAAGAGCAGTACGACGCCTTCAACGCCGGACGCCAGGACCTGCTCGCCGGAGAGCCGGAGAACATGCCGACCGCTGAGGAGCTCGGCGCGCAGTTCGAGAAGTTCCTGGCCGAGCAGCAGCCCGGAAGCGAGGGGACGGAAAGCTGACAGTGCACAGCGACACCTTGCTGGACCGGAAGATCGCCCTGGTGACCTGCATGGACCCGCGCATCAGGCTCGGCCACTCGCCAGGGGTGACGCCGCAGGCATTCGTGCTCAGGAACGCCGGCGGCCGGGTAACGGACGACGTCGTCCGCGGCCTGCTTCTCTGCACCCGGGTCATCGAGGTCACCGAGATCGGCGTGCTGCACCATAACGACTGCCGCCTGCACGGGACCAACAACATCGAGCTGGGGCTGCGTACGGGCGTGGCGATGGACTACCTGCCCTTCGCCGACCTGGCCGAGAGCGTCCGGGACGACGTGAGCTACCTGCGGTCACGCATGCTCTTCAGCACGACGCCGATCTGGGGCGGGCTTTACGACGTCGACAGCCAGCGCATCGAGATGGTCGTAGACGCCGCTCCGCTCGCCCAGAACTGATCAGGTCACCTCGCGCAGGTCACCGGCGGCGACGTCGAAGACGAACCCTCGCACATTGTCGGTATGCATCAGGAACGGGCAGGCCCTGACCTTCGCGATCGACTTCCTGATATCGGTGTCCACATCAGAGAAGGCCAGGCTGGCCCAGTGCGGCTTGTGCCCGGTCTCGGCGAGCAGTTCCTCCTTGAATTCCTTGTTGGTGAAGGTCTGCATGCCGCACTGAGCGTGATGGATCAGCATGATCTCGGTCGTCCCGAGCTCATGCTGGCTGATGGTCAGGGAGCGCAGGGTGTCCTCGGTGACCTCACCGCCCGCGTTGCGGATCACGTGCGCCTCGCCGGGCGCTAGCCCGAGCAGCGCATAGACATCCATCCTGGCGTCCATGCAGGCGACGATGGCAATGCCACGTGCTGGCCGGCCGCTCTCGGGGCCGGTGAAGGACTCTGCGTACCTGCGGTTGTTCGCGAGCAGGTCGTCGGTTGCTGACACGGGGGCACCTCTCGCTCATCTGGCTCGCATACGGGCCAGATCACTCTTAGCCAGGATTTGACCATCGCCTGGACGGGACTTCACCGGCCGCAGGGAATGATCGGGACGCTGGCACAGCGGCCGACCGCACGGGGCAATGCCGCTGGCCGGGCCACATGTGCGGGGGTCATGTGGCCACGGGAGCAGGGCGGCGATGGACGATCCGCGGACCGCGACGCTTCGCGGATCTGGCCGCGGCGATGCGGCGCCGCCGCCCTGTCTCCCGGTCTTGCCAGCTAGCGCGGCAGCTAGCTGCGCAGGAAGTCCCCGAGCACCCCGCCCACCGCACCGCCGGCGACCGACTCCGGCGCCGTATCCCGCACGAGGTACGGCGACAGTGCGTGCGCCAGCATCGGCACAGGCATGGACTGGAGCCAGATCCGGCCCGGTCCGGTCAGGGCCACCAGGTGCAGGCCGTCACCGCCGAACATCATGTTGGCTATGCCCTGCACCCGGGTGATCGAGAACTGGACCGTCCCCTGGAACATGCCGATATGGCCGGGGTGCGCGAGCACGGTCTGGCCCTGCGGCAGGTCATAGGACGTCACCTCGCCGCCAAGCTCGACCCAGGCGCGGCCCTCGCCGTCCAGTTTCTGGAGCAGGAAGCCCTCGCCGCCGTACAGGCCGCCGCGGAAGCTCTGCTGCATGCCGACGCTCGGGGTGATCCCCGGGGTGCTGGCCAGCCAGCCGTGCCGGTGCACCAGGTAGGAATGGCCGCCGGAGATGTCCACCGGGACGATGTGGCCGGGGACCTTCGCCGCGAAGGTGACCGAGCCTGGTCCGTCATAGCGAGTCAGGAAGAGCCCGCCACCGCCAAGCATCCGCTTGAGACCGCCCATCAGGCCGCCGCGGCCGCCACCGCCGCCGGCGTTCATTGTCTGTGACATCCTGATGCTCGTCGTCATCCACGCAAGCTCTCCGTGCGGGGTGATGACGGCCTCGCCCTGCTGCAGCGAGACCTCCAGGA
>DASWAA010000548.1:0-3650 GCA_036391385.1 Streptosporangiaceae bacterium | reverse complement strand
CGGGCCAGGTCCGTGCTCCAGGGTGGCACGGCGTTAGTTGCACGGGCCGGAAGGCAGCTTTCCGCCGCCGTGCTCGTAGAGCGCGGATATCCCTGACACGTCGCCAAGCCTGCTCATCGCCGGCCCGGCCGCGCTCTGGCGCAGGACGTAGCGGTCGAAGAACGCGAGGGTGACCCGCGCGGCGACCCGCTCGTACTTGTTCACGCCCCAGTAGGGGCCGGTGTGGCTCGCACCGAGCAAGTCCAGGTAGTACCTGGCCCAGGCGGGGTCGGAGTGGTACATCGTGACGCTGCACCCGGGCCAGTTGACCGTGTCCGCGCTGCCCTGGGTGAACAGCATCGGCGCCGGGCGCGTGCTGAAGTAACTTCCCGGCATCGGCGGCCACTCCGCCCCGGAGAGCACGGCCACGGCGGCCGGCCGGCGGTCGGTGCAGCACGAGCTGGCAGCCATGGCCGCCACCGTGTCGCCGCCGTCGGACTGACCAGTCACGGCGATCTCGCGCGGGCTGAGCAGGCCGGCGAAGAACCCGTGCCCGGCGGCACTGCGCGCCAGCATCGCGGTGATCGCGTAGGACATGTCGTGCGGCTGGTTCACCAGGTCGGACTCGGTCGCGGCCGGACCGGTCTTACAGTCCGACAGCGGGAAGTTCACCACGACGACGACGTAACCAGCGCTAGCCCAGTACCGCAGCAGTCGCGAGTAAGGTCCGCCGCACTGCATGAAGCCCGGGCCGAACACGATCATCGGCAGCGGGCCCTTCGCAGGTGCCGTCTTCCCCTCGCTGGCCAGCGGGTACAGGACTTCGGTCAGCAGCTTGCGCGGCCCGAGAGCCTGCCCGGTCGGGCCTGTGTGCGCCGGCTCGGTCAGCGTCAGCCATCTCTCGCCGGTCCAGAACGACCCTGCCCGGCCTGCTGATCGCGTCGCCGATGCCGACCGAGGCACTCCGGTCGGCGGCGATGACGTCGGCTGGCCGACGGCGCCGGCCGCCCGCGCCGTCAGCGGGGCCGCGGTGGCGTGCGGCGCGAGTCCGCCGTGCTGACCGGGCGCCGTGCAGGCAGCGACGGCGGTGCCGACAGCGGCCAGCCAGGCGCAGGTGATCGTGGTGATGCCGGACCTGGGGGGTCGGCGGCCAGGAATCGTCACGGCAGAAACTCTAACCTCCAGACGTTCGTTACTCTCTGCGAAGAGATCAGGCGATACAGCCGCCATCCCGCCGAGACGAGACCGAGCGCCCATGACGATGTCCTCCGCACGCACTGCACCAGGCATCGGGCGTGCGCTGGCCGCCATGGTCCTCACGGTCACCGTCGGTGCGGCAGCAGCCGGCTGCGCGGCTGCGGCAGGCGGCACGACGAATCCGTCCGGCCCGTCCAGTGCCTCCGGCCCGCGCGCGCAGGGGACCAGGCTGGTGCGGGCGCGGCCGCCGGCCCCGGCAGCGGTGTGGGTCCGGGACGTCGTGCTCAAGGACGGCCACGTGATGACGATCGCGCGGTTCAGCGGCGGAGTCCGCTTCGTCCTGCACTGCGGCAGCATGGACCCAGGCCCGGCCTGCCAGGGAAAGGTGAAGGCTGGCCCGTCGGTCGGCGGCGCCGGCCGGCGGCTGCTGATCGCGGCCTTCAACGGCGGCTTCAAGCTGGGCACGCACTCCGGCGGCTACATGCAGGAAGGCAAGGTCATCAGCCCGCTCGTGCCCGGCCGGGCGAGCCTGGTGATCTACCGCTCCGGCAAGGCGAGCATCGGGATCTGGGGTCACGGCCTGCCCCGGCCCGGCAAGAAGGTCTACAGCGTGCGGCAGAACCTTGACCTCCTGGTCCGCAACGGCCAGCCGACAGGCGCGTCGGTCGCCGGCTGGAGCTCGTGGGGCGCGACGATCACCGGCGCCGAGAACACCGCGCGGAGCGCGCTGGGCGAGAACGCCAGGGGTCAGCTCATCTACGTCGCCAGCATGACCGCGACGCCGCCCGATCTGGCCACCGCACTGGTCAGGGCGGGGGCCGTGACCGGCATGGAACTTGACATCAACCCCGAGTGGGTGCAGCTCGCCTACGCCAGCCGGCCGGGTGGCCCGCTGTGGGCCGGGATCCCCGGGCAGGTCCGCCCGGCCGATCAGTACCTGCAGGGCTGGACCAGGGACTTCATCGCCGTCGTCGCGCTGTGGCCGACCTTTGTCCCCGGCAGTCACGCCGCCCCCCGGTTCGGGCCCTGAGCACTGTCCTGGTGGCCGTTCAGCCGGCCAGGATGTCGGCCAGGTTGAAGCTGACCGGCTCCTCGAGCTGGGCGAACCCGCAGGACTCCGGCTCGCGGTCCGGCCGCCAGCGCACGAACTGTGCCGTGTGCCGGAACCTGGTGCCCTCCATGTGGTCGTACTTCACCTCGACCACCCGCTCGGGCCGGACCGGGACGAAGGAGAGATCCTTGCCGGCGTTCCAGCGGCTGGTCTCTGAATCACGGGGCTGCCTGGTGCCGGGGGTGCCGTCCGCTGCCTGCGCGCGTGCCGCCCAGTTCCACGGATGCCCGTCGAACGTGGTGACCAGCGGCTGGAACTCGGTGAACAGTTCCTTGCGCCTGGCCATCGGGAACGCCCCGATCACCCCGACGCTGGCGAGCTTGCCGTCGTCGTTGTACAGGCCGAGCAGCAGCGATCCGACAGCGTCGGTCGCACCCTTGTGCAGCCGGTAGCCGGCGACGACGCAGTCGGCAGTGCGCTCGTGCTTGATCTTGAACATGGCCCGCTTGTCCGGCTGGTACGTACCGTCCAGCGGCTTGGCGATGACGCCGTCCAGCCCGGCACCCTCGAACTGGCTGAACCAGACCTGCGCGAGTCCGGCGTCCGTCGTCGCGGGCGTCAGGTAGACCGGCGGCTTGGCGTGCGTCAGTGCCTGCTCAAGCGCCTGTCGCCGGACGGCGAACGGCTCGCCGGTGTAGTCCGTGTCACCGAGTGCCAGCAGGTCGAACGCGACGAATGCCGCCGGGGTCCGCTCGGCCAGCAGCCGTACCCGGCTGTCGGCGGGATGGATCCGCTGCAGCAGCGCCTCGAAGTCCAGGCGGCGACCGTCCGCGTCGGGGATGACGATCTCCCCGTCGATCACGCAGCGTTCCGGCAGACTCGCCCGGACGGCCGCGACCACCTCGGGGAAGTACCGGGTCATCGGCCGCTCGTTCCGGCTGCCGATCTCGACCTCCTCGTCATCGCGGAAGATGATCGAGCGGAAGCCGTCCCATTTAGGCTCATAGCTCATCGCGCCGCCGGGGATCGTGGCGACGGACTTGGCCAGCATGGGTGCGACTGGGGGCATCACGGGTAGGCGCATGGTGTCCATCTTCCTCCACCCGCGAGCCGCGCTGCCGTCCATCTGGCCGGTGCCCTTGACGAGCGGGCGCTGCACGCGTAGGACAGTGCCGACAGACCGGTAGGTAGTGCGCCTGGCGGTCCCCCCTGAGCCGGCCCGGTGACCAGTACGCGACCGGGCCAGGACCATCCGATTGGCAGGTGCCCTGTGCGCAGTAGACGTGAGCTCGTGCGCCCCTGGCTAGCGCTGCCCGGCCTCGCCCTGACGGCAGCGGTCTTGCTGCCTCCCGTGGCGACCGCGGCCCGGCAGTATGTCTTCGCCCAGGCCGTGCAGTTCGCCGTGCTGGCGGTGGTGGCGCCG
>DASWAA010000547.1:0-9709 GCA_036391385.1 Streptosporangiaceae bacterium | reverse complement strand
GTCTCCATGCTCGACGTCTCGGTCCGGGCCGGCGTGCTCTCGCTGCTTGACTCGCTGCGCCGTAACGCCGACATGGCGATCCTGATGATCACGCACGACCTGTCCACCGCGGCGCACTTCGCTGACCGGATCGCGGTGATGTACCTGGGCCGGATCGTAGAGCAGGGTGCCGCGGCCGACGTAGTGCGCGATCCGCAGCACCCCTACACCAAGGCGCTGCTCTCGGTCGTGCCCAAGCGTGACCCCAGGGACCGTACGGTCCCGCAGATCCTGAGCGGCGAGACCCCGAACCCGGTTGACGTGCCGTCGGGGTGCCGGTTCCACCCGCGCTGCCCGATCGCCGTTGACCGGTGCCGTACGCAGGACCCGCGGCTGCGGACGCCGGACTCGGTCACGGCGGACGCGCACCTCGCCGCCTGCCACCTGGCCTGACCCGGTGCTGTCCCGGTGAGCGCCCTGGAGAGCGGACCGCCTGCCCCGGTCGCCCCGGTCGTGCCTGCGGTGCGCCGGATGCACGGTGCGGCGGATCAGGACGACTACGCGTGGATGCGCGACCATGCCGATCCCGCGCTCGGCGCCTATCTGACCGCCGAGCGGGCGTACTACGACGCGCACGCCGCCGGGCTGGCCGGACTGGCCGCCCGGCTTTACGCCGAGACAGCCGGGCGGATTCCAGACCGGGCGCAGGACTCGGTCGGCTGGCCGCGCTCCGGCTTTACCTACCGCACCCGGATACCACAGGGTCAGGAGAACCGGCAGTACCTGCGCTCTGGCCCCGCGGGCACCGGCGAGAAGGTGATCCTGGACGAGAATGTCGTCGGTGCCGAGTCTGATTACGTGGAGGTCGGCAGCGCCGAGCCGAGTCCGGACGCCACGATGCTGGCCTGGTCCTGTGACCTCAGCGGCGCCGAGATCTACCGGCTGCGGATCAGGGACCTGGGCAGCGGAGCGGACCTGCCCGACGACATCCCGCGGACCTACCCGGGCCTGGCCTGGTCGGCGGACTCGCGGTACCTCTTCTATCTGGTGCCGGACGAGCTGAACCGGCCGTTCGAGCTCTGGCGGCACAAAGTCGGCACGTCCGCCGCCGACGATGTACTGCTCTTCACCGAGGCCGACGCTCGGTACGAGATCACCCTGCGGGCCAGCCGCAGCGGTCAGTACGCCGTAATCACCTCAGCCTGCCGGGACACCACGGAGGTACGGCTGGTCCCGCTGGACGATCCTCTCGCCGAGCCGGCCGTCATCGCGCCACGGCGGCGCGGCACGGAGTACCGGGTCGACCACGCGCGGACGGGCTGGCTCTACATCGTCACGGACGACTCTCAGCCTGAGTTCACGCTGAAGCGGGCTCCCGCCGCCAGTCCGGGCGCGGAGAACTGGGAGCAGGTCGACTGCGCAGCCATCGCCCCTGCCCGGGCCGATACCCGCCTGGTCAGCTGCGACGTGGTGGGCGACCGCCTGCTGCTGACGGTGCGGCGGGGCGGCGAGCAACTGCTGGTGATCACCGGCCCGCAGGGCGAGAACGCGGTGGAGATCTCGCCGGGCCTGGCGGCGGGAACCATCCGGGTCGAGCATGCCGACGATTACGACGCGGGCTCGGTCATCGTGGCCGAGGAGTCACTGATCTGCCCGCCCGCCTGGTACCGGCTCGACCTGGCCACCGCAGAGCGGACCCTGCTCAAGCGCGAGGAGGTGCCGGGATACGATCCCGGCCGGTACCGGACGCGGCGGGTGCGTGCGCAAGCGGGCGACGGCACCGAGGTACCGGTGACGCTGGCCTATCACGCGCTGACGCCGCTCGACGGCACGGCGCCCTGCCTGCTCTACGGGTACGGCGCGTACGAGTCCTGCTCCGACCCGGAGTTCAGCCTCGCGCTGCCGAGCGTGCTCGACCGCGGCGTGGTCTACGCGATCGCGCACGTACGCGGCGGCGGCGAGGGCGGCAGGGCCTGGTGGCAGCAGGGCAGGCTGCGCTCCAAGCCGACCACCTTCACCGATTTCATCGATGTCGCTGACTGGCTGGCCGGCCGGGACGGCCAGGCACTCGTCGACGGTACCCGGATCGTCTCTCGCGGTCTCTCGGCCGGCGGGCTGCTCCAGGGTGCGGTCTACTCGATGCGGCCGGACCGGTGGCGTGCGGTGGTGGCCGAGGTGCCATTCGTGGACTGCGTGACCACGATGCTCGACCCGTCGATACCGCTCACGATCAACGAGTGGGACGAGTGGGGCGACCCGCGTGACCCCGGAGACTTCGCTTGCATCAGGTCTTACTCGCCGTACGAGAACCCGCCAGCCGGACCTCGGCCCGCCCTGCTGGTGACCGGCGCGCTGCACGACCCGAGGGTCGGCGTGCACGAGCCGGCCAAGTGGGTCGCCAGGCTGCGGGCGACGGCCGACGCGGAGCAGCGGTCACCGCTGCTGCTGCGGGTCGAACTCGGGGCTGGTGCCCACACCGGGCCATCGGGCAGATACGCCCAGGCCAGTTACGAGGCCGAGGTCCACGCCTTCGTGCTCAGCCAGCTTGGCATTACGGACTGACCTCGCTGGTGCCGGCCGCCGGAAGCGCCCGGCACCAGCGAGGCCCCGTGACGGTCAGCCAGCCAGGCGCAGCGCCGGCGGCCGGCCGGCCTGGGCCTGGCCGCCGGTGACAGCACGAAGCCAGACTGGCATCGGGATCGGTGTCAGCGATCCAGGTGACGGCGAACCCGGCTTGCTTGCCGCGGTCGTAATAGAGACGATCGTGCTGGCCGACCACAAGTGCGTGCTGTCTCCCAGGTAGATCGCCCTGAGGTCGGCGCTCGCCCCGTCGATGAACTTGAGGTGGAACCAGCCGCCCGAGTTCGTGCCGCAGCCGTGCAGGCGGTACCAGGTCTTGCCGCCCCGCAGCCGGTAGATGATGATTACCCGCCGTGAGCCGTACGGGCTCCAGCCCGACTTGCCCTGGCGCCACAGCCGCCCGCTGATCGTAGCCGTTCCTCCCGGGCTCACTGTGCTCGGCGAGACGGCCACGTTGGTGATCTTGCTCCGGTAGAGCCAGGCATGCACGATCCCGCTGACCGCTGGCTGATAGTTCGGCGTAGCGCGCAGCACGGCGCGGTAGTAGGCGTTGATCAGATGACCGGGCAGCCTGACGCTCGCGGAGGCGTCGTGCGGCTTGGCGCACCACGAGGTAGATGACCTGTACACCGTGTGAACCATGCCAAGCTTCGACCACGGGCCGTGCTGGCTAGCGGAGTACTGGAATACCACATTGGTCATCGGCCCGCCGATCGAGGTATCGGTGACATCGGTGTGCAGGCAAGCACCGGCCACGACGTAGCCAGTGCCGGTCAGCCGGGCCTTGAACGACACGAAGCTCACCGGCAAAGCGACCTTGATCGAGGTCTTGGTCCCGGCGTTGCCGAACCAGATGGAGTTGGCGCCCCGCGGGCTCTGCGCCTGGACGAACCACGGCGTGCTCGCCGTCGGCGGCAGCTTGATGGCGAACTTGCCCAGCGCGTCGGTCGTCCCCGTCGCCTGGTGGATGCCGTACTGGTCAGACAGCATGATCGTGTCGCCGGCCACCGGGCCGCTCGTCGTGCCCTCGTGAAACACGACGGTTCCGCTGAGCGTCGCCACCTGACCGTACTTGATCTGGGCCGGGCTCACGCTGGCCTTCACCGAGATCGGGTCCGACGCCGTGTTCAGTTGCCCAAACGGCGATATCGTGGCGGAGACCGTGCTCGTCGCGTTGATGTAGGTGTAGTACCAGTCGGGATAGCCAGTCTCGGCGACAAAGTCCGGCGTGACGGAGCCGCTATAGGATCCGTCACTCGCCGTGGTACCGACGAGGGTCGGGGTGGTTGGCAGGGTGCCACCCTGGTCGGTGACGTACACGGGGAAGCCGGACAGCGGCTGCGTCACCCCGTTCGGCCACAGGCCGGTGACCGTACCGGAGAGCTGTGCGGTCTGATGCAGGTAAGTGAAGACGGAAGGGTTCTGGGCGAGGGTGACCGTCGGCCGGACCGTGAAGTAGAAACTGCCAGCGCCTGAGATGGTGGCGGAATCGCCCGCGGAGTCGGTCACGTCGACAGTGACGTCGTACACGCCGAGTGCCAGCTGGTTCTCGGTGATCGGGCTCGACACGGCCCAGGTGGTGACCGGTGCGGTACCGGCGGTCTGGACAAAGTCGCTGACGTCAAGGACGTCGGTAGTACCGCTCATGATGTGCGCGGTAATGCTTGTCACGTTAGCCGGGGCGCTGACAGTCATGGTCAGCAGGCCCGCGTTGTCGTTCGGCGAGAAGATGTCGGAGACGGTGATGGTGCCTGCGGCCGGGACGGCCGGGCTGGCGAGCGCCGGAGCGGCAGCCGTGACGGTGGCGATGCTGGCGACAGCCGCCAGGATGCCGGGGCGGATGAGCTTCATTGGTCTCCTAGGGAGTCAGAGAGCAGCCGAGAAATATAACATGAAGCCGATACATCTACGACAAGTTAGATTGGATTGCGTTATAGCTGGATAGGCGAGCTGCTGGCGGACGTGGCTCGGACGCCGCCCTGGCATGGCGGCGCGCCGGACGAAACGGCACTAGGGTTGCTGGTATGACCAAGTCCGTGCCGTCCGCCTTTCCGGTCACTACAGCCTTCGAACTCCCCGGCATGGTCGTCGAGACCGACCTCGGCGTTGCCTTCGGCCTGGTGGTGCGCAGCATGGGATTCGCTAAGGCCTTCGGGGCCAGTCTCACCGCGCTGCGCCAGGGCGAGGTCGGGCAGTACACCCAGCTGCTCGAGGACAGCCGCCGGCACGCGATCGACCGGATGGTGGAGAACGCGAAGCTGCTCGGCGGCAACGCGGTTATCGCGATGCGGTTCGACTCCTCCGAGATCGGCCAGCAGCTTACAGAGATCGTCGCGTACGGCACCGCGGTCGTCGCGCGCCCGGCCGGCGCCTGAGCGGACGACCGGAGCCTCGGGTGAGCTCCCGGTCGCCTGCCAGCGACGCCGACAAGGACCACCTCCTCGGCGTGCTGCGTGAGCACTACGCACGCGGAACGATCGAGGACGCCGAGCTCGATCGCCGCAGCGAGATCGTGCTGACCGCCCGCTTCACCGACGAGGCCGCGTCGGCGATCGCGGACCTGCCGCTGCTGAGCGGCGCGGGTCAGGCGGGGCCGGGACTAGCGGCCTCGCCTCGCGGCGGGCGCAGCCGGCACCGGCACGCTCAGGCTGACCACCCGGGGCCCGGATGGGTGCCGACCCCGGAGCGATTCCGCGACCCTGCCAGCAGGGTCATCATGCGGGTCTGGATCGACCCGGCCGACGACAGCCGCCACTACGTGCCAGAGCCGGGAGGCTGAGAGCATGGCTGATGCGGATCTTGATGCCCTGCGCGGCGCTTGCACGAGGTACCTGCACGGGCACGGGCAGGTAACCGCGGCTGAGCTGCTGGCGACCATCCCGCCGGACACGGTCCTCGATCGGTATGGCAACGGCGGCGTGGTGGCCGACCTGGAGGCCAAGATAGCGGAGCTGCTCGGCAAGCCCGCCGCGGTGTTCCTGCCGAGTGGCACGATGGCACAGCAGGCCGTCCTCCGGGTACATGCGGACCGGCGCCAGCGCCGCACCGTCGTCTTCCATCCGATGTGCCACCTGGAGCAGCATGAGGGCCAGGGCTACCGGAGGCTGCACGGCCTGCACGGCCGGGCCGTGGGGGACCCGAACCGGCTTGTCACGCTGGCCGATCTCAGCGCCGTCCCCGAGCCAGTCGCCGCGCTGCTGCTCGAGTTGCCGCAGCGCGACCTCGGCGGCCAGCAGCCGTCCTGGGACGAGCTGGCCGGGCAGTGTGACTGGGCCAGGAGCGTCGGAGCCGCGGTGCATCTGGACGGTGCGCGGCTGTGGGAGTCGGCGGCTGGATATGGCCGGCCGCCTGGCGAGGTCGCGGCGCTTTTCGACACCGTCTATGTCTCCTTCTACAAGGGAATCGGGGCGCTGCCCGGCTGCTGCGTCGCCGGCCCGCCGGAGATCGTCGCGGAGGTCAGGCAGTGGCGCGAGCGGATGGGCGGCACGCTCGTCGGGCTCTGGCCGAACGCCGCATCCGCCCTGTCCTGCCTGGCCACCAGGCTGCCGAAGATGCCCGAGTACCTGGAGCACGCCAGGGAGATCGCCGCGGCCCTGGCCGACGTGGACGGAGTGCGGGTCATCCCTGACCCGCCGCAGACCTCGATGATGCACCTGCTGCTGGCCACCACGCGGGAGAGGTTCGCCGCGAAGGCCCGTACCTGCGCGGCCGAGCAGGGCGTGTGGACATGGCCAGCTGCGATGGCGAAGATCACCGCCGACCCCGGCGTGCAGCGGGTCGAGCTTTCAGTGGGTGACGCCGCCCTCGCTCTGCGCCCGGCCGAGGTAGCCACCATCATCGCGGCCTTTACCGCCAGCTAGCGCCGGGCCATTCCAGCTGATGCCGGCCCGCGCTCAGCGCCGGGCGTTGCCGGCGATCGCTGCGATGACGTCGCCGACGCTGCGGACGTCGCCGTGCCTTCGCCTGATCAGGTCGGCGACCAGGCCGGTCCAGCCGGTCTGGTGGGAGGCGCCAAGCCCTGCTCCGTTGTCACCGTGGAAATACTCGGAAAAGACGAGGTTATCCCGCCACTCGGGGTTGGACTGCAACGGCTCGGTCCCGCCGAAACACGGCCGACGGCCGTCGGCACCCCTGGCGAAGATCGAGATCAGGCGATCGGAGAGGTCGGCGGCTATCTGGTCCAGGGTCAGCATGCGGCCCGAGCCGGTCGGATACTCGACAGTCAACTCGTCGCCGAAGAACCGGTGGTACCGCTCCAGTGCGCTGATCACCAGGTAGTTGACCGGGAACCAGACCGGACCGCGCCAGTTCGAGTTGCCGCCGAACAGCGGCGTGGTCGACTCGGCCGGCTCGTAGTCGATCGACGCCTGGTAGCCCTCGATATCGATGGTGTAGGGGTGCTCGCGGTGCCAGGCGGACAGGGCGCGCAGGCCATGCGGTGACAGGAACTCGGACTCGTCGAACAGCCTGGTCAGCAGCCTGGCCAGCTTGTCCGGGCCAGCCAGGCTGAGCAGCAGCCGCTGGTGACCTGGCTCGCCGCGCAGGATGCCGATCTTGCTGAGCCCGTCCGAGCCGTCCGACGCCTCCAGGTGGCCAGGCTCGGTCACGTCGTGGCCGGCCAGGAAGCCGGCAAAGCGCTTGCCGACCGCCATCGAGCTTTCCAGCGAGCCCTGGTCGACGACGCCGAGCGCGAGCGCCGGGATCATGCCGGCCACCGAGCGGACCCGGACTGATGCTGGTGCCCCCGAGGTCGGGATCAGGCGGTCGTAGTAGATCCCGTCCTGCTCGTCCCACAGGCCGAGGCCGTCAAGCGCGTCCCGGATGGCGGCGAAGTGCTCGAGGAACTTCATCATCAGGTCGGTCCCGGGCCGCTGGCCCGCGCGGTGCAGCACCAGCGCGATCGAGGCCATCGCCATCGCGTAGAAGCCCATCCAGCCGGTCGCGTCCGACTGCTCGAGAATGCCGCCGACCGGCAGGTGCGAACGGTCGATCGGGCCGATGTTGTCCAGTCCGAGGAAGCCGCCCTCGAAGAGGTTGTTGCCCTCGGCGTCTTCGCGGTTGACCCACCAGGTGAAGTTGACAAGCAGCTTGTCGAAGACCCGGCTGAGGAAGTCGATGTCCCGCCCGTCATCAACGGCGAACACCTCGAGCGCGGCCCACGCCTGCACCGGCGGGTTGACGTCCCCGAAGTCCCACTCGTAGGCGGGCAGCGCCCCGTTCGGGTGCTGGAACCACTCGCGGCACAGCAGGATCAGCTGGTACTTGGCGAACGCCGGATCCACGTGCGCCAGGGCTACGCAATGGAACGCCAGGTCCCAGGCGGCGAACCACGGATATTCCCACTTGTCCGGCATCGACATGATGTCGAAGGCGTCGAAGCCGCGCCACCGGCTGTTGCGGCCGGTGAGCCGCTGCTCCGGCGGCGGCGGCTGACCCGGGTCGCCGTCCAGCCAGCGGGCGACGTGGTAGTAGAAGAGCTGCTTGCTCCACAGCATCCCGGCGAACGCCTGGCGCATGATCATCGCCTCGTCGGCGCTAGCGGCGGCGGGCGTCAGTTCCTGGTAGAACTCGTCCGCCTCGGCCTGACGTTCCGCGATGACCTGGTCGAAGTCCGTGGTCAGCGCCGCCACGGACTGGTCAGGTGCACCGGCGCCCCCGCTGGCCGGCCGCAGCCGGAGCCGGAGTTCGGCGGACTGACCGGCCCCGACGGTGAGCTGGTACCAGGCCGAGCACTTGGTGCCGGTCAGCTCCGGATTGACCGTCGCCGCCGCGTGAACGACATGGTCCCCGATCCCGTCCTTCGGGTAGGCGGTGACCGGCCGGGCACCGAAGAGCAGTTCGTCGTTGCTGTCGTTATCGCAGAAGAGCAGTTCAGGCGAGCTGCCGTCGGGTCCCGGTCCGGCTAGCAGCTCCATGGCCCCGATGAACGGATGCTCGACGCCGACGGTCGCGAAGGCTGGCTGGTCCGGCCTGCCCGTGCGGACGGCGGCCATCGCGGGCCTGGCCGCTGCCTCGTCTCCCCAGGCCCAGGTGTTGCGGAACCAGGCCGTCGGGAGCACGTGCAGGGTGGCCTGCTCCGGCCCGGCGTTGGTCACCCGGACCCGCGTCAAAAGGTCGTCGGGGCCCGCCTTGGCATAGTCGATCTCCACGATCCAGTACCTGTTGTCGTCGAACGCCCCGGTGTCGAGCAGCTCGAACTCGGGCTCGTTCCGGTTGCGCGACCCGTTCTCGCTCACCAGCTCGGCGTAGGGGAACTCGCCCTGCGGGTAGTGGTAGCGCCAGCGGTTCCACACATGGCTCGGCACCGCGTCGAGGTACCACCAGTACTCCTTGACGTCCTCGCCGTGGTTGCCCTCGCGGCCAGACAGGCCGAACAGCCGCTCCTTGAGCACCGGGTCCTTGCCGTTCCACAGCGCGAGCCCGAGGCACAGCCGCTGCTCCACGTCGCAGAATCCGGCCAGCCCGTCCTCGCCCCAGCGGTAGGCGCGTGACCTGGCGTGCTCGAACGGCAGGTAGTCCCAGGCCTGCCCGTCGGCGCTGTAGTCCTCGCGTACCGTGCCCCACTGCCGCTCGCTGACGTACGGCCCCCAGCGGTACCACTCGCCCGCCTGCCGGAGGCCGTACTCGAGCCTGCCGAACCCGGCGACCCGCTCGCTTTCCGCGCCCATCAGCCGCTCCTGTCCTGGACTGGGCGTTAACTATAGGGGACCGCGAACAGCCGGGTCAGCTGCCGATCGAGCCAGGAAGAGCCGGATGTCAGATCTCATCACCAGCGCGGCGAACCCTCTGATCAAGCGGGTGCGGCTGCTCGGCGAACGGCGGCACCGGCGGCGTGAGAGTGCGTTCGTGGTCCAGGGGGCTCAGCCGGTCTGGCAGGCGGTCGAGGCCGGAGCCGACATCGAGGTGCTGATCGTCGCGCCCGACCTGCTGCGCGGCCCGGCCGCCGCGAAGGTCGCCGAGCAGGAGGCCCGGGGCGTCAGGGTCGCCAGGCTGTCCGCCGAGCTGTTCAGCCGGATCGCCGATCGTGACGGCCCGGCCGGGCTCGCCGCGATCGTGACCGGGCGCCTGAGCGGTCTCGACGCGATCACGGTCCGGCCTGATTCGGTCTTCGTCGCCCTGCACGAGGTCGGCAACCCCGGCAACCTCGGCA
>DASWAA010000546.1:0-4371 GCA_036391385.1 Streptosporangiaceae bacterium | reverse complement strand
AGCCGTGCGAGGAAGGCCGCGGCCGGGGCGGGGTCCAGGCCACCGTGATGCTCGTCGTAGACATCCGCCCAGCGGTCCCCGTAGAACGACGGGTCGTCGAAAGTAGTCACGTCAGCCACCACACCAGACCGCAGCGCTCTGGCGCCACCGAAATTCCGGCCGAAGCACTGCGCGGAGCTTCCCGGGGAGTCACCTTGTGCCGGGAGTCACTCCCCCGGGGTGAACAGGATGGCGGCTAGCTGCTCGGCGGGGAGGCGGCCTGCTCGCTCGAAGATGCGCTCGCCGATCACGGACAGGATGGCGTCGACGGCCAGGTGCTCGGTCCGCCCGGACAGGTCGAACTCCGGGTTCACCTCGCACAGGTCGAGCCCGACCAGCGACCCGGCGCCGGCCACCACGTCGAGTGCCTCGATCAGTGCCCGCGCCGAGATCCCGCGGAACCCTGGTGCGGACGTCGCCGGGGCGTCGCAGGAATTGACGACGTCGATATCCACGCTGACATACAGCGCGTCGGTGCCGTCCATCAGGTACTCGAGCACGCGGGTCATGGCGTCGGCCGGGCCGGCCGTCTCGACGTACGCCGCGGTCGCCACCCGGAAGCCGCGGTCGTACATCACGGCGACCTGGTTCGGCTGGGTCATGGCGTTGACGCCGAACCAGGCCATCTTGGTCAGCTCGGGAAGCTCCGACACCCGGCGCGCGGCAGTCCCGTGGTGCATGCGCCCGGTCTGGTGGTGGAAGTCGACGAAGTCGGTGTGCGAGTCGATGTGCAGGTAGCCGAGCCTGATGCCCTCGCGGCGCTCGCGCAGGCCGGTGATCACCCCGAGCGTGGCCGGGTAGGCCACGAAGTGATCGCCGCCGAGCGTGATCGTCAGGCCGCTGGTCCGGCTGACGGCGGCGATGTGCTCGACCGCCGCGGCTACCTGCGCGAGCGTGTCGTTCGGGATGACCGGCACGTCGCCGGTGTCGACCAGCGGCATCCGCTCGGGCCAGGTCCGGACGACGCCAGTGCCGAAGTCGCTGATCCCGACGTCGGACTGCATCCCGTAGTAACCGGAGGTGAACAGGGACGCCTCCCTGATCCGGCGCGGCGCGAGCCGCATGCCGGTGTGCCCGACGGACGTGGCGAACTGGTCCACCGGCATGCCGGCGATGGCGACGTCGCCGGCCGGCACGGCGGTCGGCTGGACCCACGGTGCCCGCAGGAACGACGCGCTGCCCGCGTACCAGGGGGCTGCCAGGTCCCGGATCCCGTACCGATCGTGCCGCATTGCCTCTCCTCACTGCCTGTGCTGTCTAGCCGAGCCGGGCTCGGACCCGCGCGTCCCGGGCCGACCGGCCCTAGCGCCGCCACGCCCCGCCGTCGTCGGGCAGGGCAGGCGAGAAGACCCAGAGCACCCGGGTCGGCTCGCCGGACGGCAGGACCTGGAACGTATGGTCGGTCCCCGACGGGAACGTGAGGGCATCACCCTGGTCGAGTATCAGCTCCTCCCCCGCCACGACCATCCGCAGCCGTCCGGCCAGGATGAACACGAACTCAACGTCCGTCGGCAGCGAGTAAGCCTCGTCACCGCTCCCGCCGCCTGGCTCGATCTCGCTCAGGATCGCCTGCATCCGCTTCTCGCCCGACGGGGTGAGCTGGAACTCCCGGACCCCGGCGCCGCCGAAGTTGATCGGCGGATACTCCCCGGCGCGGACTACCTCGCCCTTGGACGCCTGGAACAGCGAGCCGACCGAGATGCCGAGCGTGTCGCAGAGCCGCATCAGCGAGGCCACCGAGACGCTGGTCAGGTCCCGCTCCAGCTTGGACAGGAAGCCCTTGGTCAGGCCGCTGGCCTGCGCCACCTCGGCCATGCTCTTGCGGGAGGCGAGCCGCGCCTCCCGCAGCTGAGCGCCGATCCGCGGCCCGTCGTCAGGCAGGCCGATCTTGCTGTCGTCGGCAGGCATCGTCCCTCCTCCCGCTCGAGTAGTCCCGGGCCGCGAGCACGACCATACGACCCTGTAATGGGATACCAGAAGTCATCAGGAAACAAGTGTTGACATCTATGAAACTTCCGGTCACAGTCTTTTCTAACTTTCGGCGGACGGCGCACGGGCGCTGCGCCCCGCGATCAAGGAGGCGATATGGCGACGGAGGCCCGGCCCGAGACCGCGGTCGAGGAGATCGAGGGCGCACTGCTCAGCCAGATCGAGGTGCACTCGATCGACTGGATCCCTGACCCGGAGCGGCACGGCAAGAACTGGCAGCAGTCGATGCTGTGGTTTCTCGGCAACTTCCAGTACTTCACGATCCCGATCGGCTTCGTCGGCCCGGGCATGGGGCTCTCGCTAGGCTGGTCGATCCTGGCCGGAACGCTGGGCATCGCGTTCGGCACGCTTTTCATGGCCTTCCACGCCACCCAGGGCCCGGTCTTCGGCCTGCCGCAGATGATCCAGACCAGGGCGCAACTCGGCTACCGCGGCGTCGTCGTGGCACTGTTCGCGACGCTCTTTACCTACCTGGCCTTCAACGTCGCCGACCAGGTGCTGATGAGCCTGGGCCTGCACGACGCCTTCGGCTGGAACGCCACGCTCGTCGCCGTCGGCACCGCCGTGCTCGCCGCGCTGCTCGCGATCTTCGGCTACGACTGGGTGCACCGGGTATTCCGGGTCCTGCTCGTGCTCTCCTTCCCCTGCTACCTGATCATTACGGTGGCCATCCTGCTCGGGGACGCGGGCGGCGCCGCTCCTAAGCACCCAGGCGGCTTCGTGTTCGCCGCCTTCATGACGCAGTTCTCGCTCGCCGCCGCCTACAACATCACCTACGCCCCGTACGTCTCTGACTACACCCGCTACATGCCGAGGAAGACCTCGCCGCGCGGCATCATCATCGCCGTGTTCTTCGGCGCCTCCGGCTCCGCCGTGTGGCTGATCGCGCTCGGCGCCTGGCTCGCGACGCGGCTAGGCGCGACCGACGGACTCGTCGGGCTGATCACCGTCGGCGACAAGGTGGTCGCCCCGCTGGGCTCGATCACCGTCGTGCTGTCGACGACAGCGCTAATGGCGACCATGGGCATGAACGCTTACGGCGGGATGCTCAGTGTCCTGACCGCGATCGACTCCTTCAAGAAGATCGCGACCAGCCGGATGTGGCGCGCTATCACGGTCGTCGTACTGACGGTCATCTGGTTCGTGCTCGGCCTCGCGTGGAACACCCAGAGCGCCGCGTACGCCGTGCTCTCCTCGCTCACGCTGATGCTGTACCTGCTGGTGCCGTGGACCGCGCTCAACCTGGTCGACTACTTCTTCGTCCGGCGCGGGCACTACGCGATCA
The DNA here is from genome assembly GCA_036391385.1 of Streptosporangiaceae bacterium. GTDB lineage: Bacteria > Actinomycetota > Actinomycetes > Streptosporangiales > Streptosporangiaceae > Chersky-822. The sequence continues at coordinate 1,058 of DASWAA010000546.1, read as the reverse complement.
CCGAGATCTTCAACCCGTCCGGCGTGTACCGCAGGTGGGGCTGGCGCGGCCTGACGGCGTACTTCGTGGGCTTCGTGGTCGAGATCCCGTTCATGGTGATCCTGCCGATTGGCAGCTTCTCCTACACCGGCTGGATTCCGGGCCACTGGACCAACGGCGTCGACTACTCCTGGGTGATAGGCCTGCTGGTCTCCGGGCTGCTCTACCTGTTCCTGTCCCGCTCGCTCGACCGGTCGGCCGAGCAGGCGGCGATCGAGGCCAGCGAGCGGGAACTGCAGGCGATCGACGCTGCCGCGGCGGCTGCCGCCTGACCATAACGGCCAAGGGCACAACGGCCCGCCGACCATCCCGCGCACGGGCAGCCCAGCCGTGCGCGGGATGATCAGCGCTGGCAGCACGTAATCGGAAAGTGGAGACAGATGACCGAGCCAGTTCCCCGGATCGTCAGCGGCGGCAACGTCGGGCCGGTGGACGCGACCCGGGTTCCGCGCTATGGCGGAGCCCCGACCTTCGCCCGGCTGCCGCGGATCGACGAGGTCCAGCGCACCGACATCGCCATCGTCGGCGTGCCGTTCGACAGCGGAGTCAGCTACCGGCCCGGTGCCAGGTTCGGGCCCGCGCACATCAGGGAGGCGTCCCGGCTGCTCCGGCCGTACAACCCGGCGCTCGGAGTGTCGCCGTTCGCCAGCCGACAGGTAGCCGATGCTGGTGACCTGGCGGTGAACCCGTTCAGTATCTCCGACGCGATCGCCGACATCGAGCGCGGCGCGCGCGGCCTGCTCGAGCGGGTGCCGCACCTGCTGACGCTCGGCGGTGACCACACGATCGCGCTTCCGCTGCTGCGGGCGGTGTCCGCCGTGCACGGCCCGGTCGCCGTCGTGCACTTCGACGCGCACCTCGACACCTGGGACACCTATTTCGGCGCCGAGTACACCCACGGCACGCCGTTCCGGCGGGCGTCGGAAGAAGGGCTGCTCGACAGGTCAGGCTGCATGCACGTCGGCATCAGGGGGCCGCTCTACTCCGACGCCGATCTCGCCCAGGACTCCGAGCTCGGC
>DASWAA010000545.1:0-2069 GCA_036391385.1 Streptosporangiaceae bacterium | reverse complement strand
CAGGATGGGCTGGGCGGGGCTGGCTGAGTCGGAGTTGCTGGATCGTGGTCGTTTTTCAGTCGAATTCGACTGAAAAACGACCACGATCCAGCAACTCCGACTCAGCCAGCCCCGCCCAGCCCATCCTGGCCGCCGTGCCCGCCCCTGGCGGCGCCCGGCGCCGGTACCGTGGCGCACATGAGCGGTCTGTTCGCACGACCGAGGGCCGAGATCGCGCCCGGAGCCGTGCACCTGCCAGGCTGGCTGACTACAGAGCAGCAACGCAGCCTTGTGGCATCCTGCCGCGCATGGGCGCTCCCGCCCGCCGGAATGCGGCACACCATCATGCCGACCGGCGGCGTCATGTCCGTCCAGACCGTCTGCCTGGGCTGGCACTGGCTGCCTTACCGGTACTCGCGGATCGCCGAGGACGTGGACGGCGCCCCGGTCAAGCCTTTCCCCGGCTGGCTAGCCGACCTCGGCCGCCGTGCGGTCGACGACGCCTGCGCCGACCCAGCCGCTGCCGCGGCCTACCGCCCGGACGTCGCGCTGGTCAATTTCTATGACGAACAGGCCCGGATGGGCATGCATGCCGACAAGGACGAACAGTCTCTCGCGCCGGTGGTATCCCTGAGCCTCGGCGCGACCTGCGTCTTCCGGTTCGGCAACGCCGCTAGCCGCAACCGCCCCTGGCAGGACATCGAGCTCGAATCAGGAGACCTGTTCGTCTTCGGCGGCGAATCCAGGCTGGCCTACCACGCAGTGACCAAGACGATCCCCGGCACGAACCCGCCCGGCATCGGCCTCCCGGCGGGCCGCCTCAACATCACCCTGCGCGAATCCGGCCTGCCCGGCTAGTACCCGGCTACCCGTTACCGGAGACCAACTCGATTCCGCCAGGCGAGTAGGCCGCCCAGCCGTATGAGGCTCCGCTGACTCCGAAGGCGCACAACCGCCCGTCACCGATACGGACCGGGGTCACCCGGAACGCCCGTCCGCCGGACTGATGGACGAGCAGGTACCGCACCTTCGCACCAACAGCTACCACCACGAAGCCGACCCGGCTGTCACGGAAGGAGCTGTAGATCCTGCCCTGAGCCAGCCCCGCCACGTCCGTGGAGAAGCACGACTCCGCCCAGCCCGGGCCGCCAAAGCAGGTGCCCCACGGGCCGAGGTAAGCCCGCCCGGTCATCTGCCGGCCGTCGACAGTCCCCAAAGCCAGGATGCGGGTGCGCGGCCGGGGCAGCGCCGGCTGGCCTGGCCGGAGCCAGCGGACCAGGTCGAGTTTCCCGCCAGCGGTGAAGGGGATCGTGTACGCCAGCTCGCCGCGCTGCTCCGATGCGCGTTGAGCAGGATCTTGCGCAGGTAGGCGTCCGGATCGTCGGCCTTGCACAGCCGCGACCATGAGGCGTGCGCACTGGCGAGCGCCGTCTGGGCCAGATCCTCGGCCAGGCCGCGGTTCCAGTCTGCCTCTACCCGATCAGAGAACACTTTGCCGCGAGAAGGTTGCACGGGACAGGCGACAATCACGGGCCAGGCGACAATAGAGTCACCTGAGATAACCCGACGTCGTGAGGTGACAGCCCGATCGTGCAGGCAGTGCTCGTGACCGGTGACGGCGGTCGCTGATGCCCGAAGGTGACGTCGTATGGCGGACGGCACGCCAGCTGCACGGCGCGCTGGCCGGGCAGGTCCTGACCCGCAGTGACTTCCGCGTCCCGAGGTATGCCACGACCGACCTGACCGGGCGCACCGTCCGCGAGGCGATCTCGCGCGGCAAGCACCTGCTGATCCGGGTCGACGGCGGGGTCACCGTCCACACCCACCTCAAGATGGACGGGTCCTGGCGGATCTCGCCCGCCCGGGCCTTCCCGCCGCGTGATCACCGGGTTCGGCTGGTCCAGGCCAACAAGCACTGGCAAGCCGTCGGCTACCTGCTCGGCATCGTCGAGGTACTGCCGACCGCTGGAGAGGACCGGGCGGTCGGCCACCTCGGCCCCGACCTGCTCGGCCCGGACTGGGACACCGCTGAGGCCGTGAGCAGGCTCCGGTCAGCACCGGAGCGGCCGCTCGGGGAGGCACTGCTCGAC
>DASWAA010000544.1:0-6317 GCA_036391385.1 Streptosporangiaceae bacterium | reverse complement strand
GACATCTCCCGCGGTCCGGATGTTGACCGGCACCGTGACCCGCAGCGAGTCGACCGTCGCGCCGTGCCGCTCGTGGTACCTGCGCAGTCCGCCGGTTATCGCGGTGAGGTAGACGTCGTTAAGCGTCCCGCCGACCGTTCTGGCGGCATTCTTCAGGACGTCCACCGGGATCTCCATCGTCGCCAGCGAGCGGGTCATCGCGCGGTCCCGCATCACCGGCGACTTGGTGTCCAGGATCGGCGCGGCCGTCCGGTAGACCGAGCGCACCATGGCCGCTGCTCCGCCCACGTTGGTGACCGGGTGCCGCACCGAGCGCAGCAGCGCTGGCACGGCAGCGCCGGCTCCGTGCAGCAGCGTCCGGACCGTCTGCTCTGTCCTGGAGGTCGCCGCTCCGGCGACCATGGCGGGCAGGCTCATTGTCTCCCCGGCCGGCGCGGGCGGCATCTCGCCGAGGTCGCCTGGCTCACGCTGCAGATCGCACAGAGCGGTGAGCAACTGGATCCCGCCGACCCCGTCCGAGAGCGAGTGATGCAGCTTCAGCAGGAGCACGGCCCCGCCGCCCTTGATGCCCTCGACCAGCGTCAGTTCCCAGAGCGGCCGGGCCCGGTCGAAGGCTGCCATCGCCGCCCGGCGCGCCATCTCGACCACGGCCGCCGCAGTGCGCGGCTGCGGAACGGTGACCCGGTGCAGGTGCCAGGCCAGGTCGAAGTGCGGATCATAGGTCCACCGGGGTGAGGTCAGCCGGAACGGCGACTCGACCACGTGCTGACGCAGCGACGGGATCAGCCTGGTCATCCGGTCGATGCGCGCCGTCAGCACGTCCCACTGGGGCGCACGATCCAGCCAGATCGCCACGACGATCGTCGACCGGAGCGCGGGATCACGTTCCATGTACCAGCTGAACGCGTCGCTTGCCCGCATATACGCACCATCGCCGGTGGTCACCTTTACGAGCGTATGCCCAGGTCACCGGCCCTGGCAGGGCCGTTAGTCCTGCCCGGCCCGCTCGACTAGCCCGGCCCGCTCGACGAGCAGCGCTGCGTGCAGGGCCAGCCGCGAGGCCGCGCTGTCCAGCGAGACACCTAGTATCTGCTCGATCTCCCGCAGGCGCTCGTAGAGTGTCGGCCGGGCCAGCCCGGCGCGCTTGGCGGTCTCGGCCTTGTTGCCGCCCGCCTCCAGGTAGCTGGCGAGCACCCGGGCCAGGCTCGTCCCGGCGCGCTCGTCGTACGCCAGCAGCGGGCCAAGCTCACGCTCGGCGAAGGCGAGCAGCCGCGGGTCGTCCCGCAGCTGATAGAGCAGCCCGGCCAGCCGCAAGTCGGCCAGCCGCACGAACGGTCGGCTTGAGCCGTACCTGCTGGCTGCCCCGACGGCGGCCGTCGCATCGCGCAGGGCACTGCCCGCCTCGGCCAGGCTGGCCACCATCGGGCCGACGCCGATCACCGGCCTATGCTCTGGCGCGTCGCCACGGAGCCGGACGGCCAGCTTCGTCAGCACGTCGTCCTGGTCGAGCCCGGGAGGTACCGATAGCAGGGCCGCGGTCCGGCGCTCGCCGAGGATTCCGGTGATGGCGGGAACGCCCAGCTCGCGGCAGGCCGCCGAGAGCAGGTCGGCCAGCTGAGCAGCTTGACCCTCGCCCGCCTGCGAGCCGATCACCAGCGGGATCAGCGAATGCCCGGCGAGCGGCACCCCGAGCGCGGTGATCCGGGCCTGGAGGTCAACCGGATCGGCGTACTCGGTACCGGCCAGGGCGGCGAGCACCGACCGGTGCGCGGCCCGAGCCGGGCCCTCGTCGCGCCCGTGGTCTCGCACGAGACTGGCAAGGGCAAGCGTCGTCGCTGCCCGCTCTGCCAGGACCGTGTCGGCCGGACGCGGCGGACCGGCGAGTACGACGATCAGCCGGCCCCAGTCCAGGCCGTGGGCGCCCACCGCGGCCACCAGCCAGCCGGACGCCTGGTCGTAGCCGGTCCGCCCCGGCACAGTCACGGTGCGGGACTGGCCAGCGAAACCAGCCAGCAGCGACCCGAGGTCCTGGCCGGACGCGGCGGCGGCCAGGACGTGGTGCGCGAGGTCCTCGAGTATGACCGGCGCCCCGGCCAGCGCGCTGGCCTCCCTGATGATGTCGTCCTGGCCCGCGCCGGCGACCGCAAGGTCGGTGAAGACCTGGTGCAGGCGCTGGGACGCGCGGAGCTCGGCTACCTGGGTCTCCAGGATCTGGGCGTGCACCGCCTCGGTGATCGCGACGAACTGGGTTTCCCGTTCAAGCACGATCAGCGGGAGCCGGTGCTCCTCCGCCGCCGCCACGAGCGCGCGTGGCAATTCCCGCACGTAACGGGAGCCAAGCTCGACCGCGAGCGCGCTGACCCCGGCGGACGCCAGACCGGCCACGTACCGGGCGAGCCCCTCGGGGTCAGGGGGCAGGGCTATCCCGGTCGACAGCACGAGCTCGTTTCCCTTGAGCAGATGCTCGGCCTCGGCCAGCTCGATCACGTGCACCCAGCGGACCGGCGCGTCGAGCCGGTCCGCTCCCGCGAGCACCTTCGGCGCACCCCGCCTGACCGGCTCAAGCGCCAGCACCTCGGAAACGGTCGGCAGCATCGGCCGGTCCCCCTCGCTCGCTCCCGGGCGGCTGACACATAGTCAGACCACGGGCCCAAGTGACTACGTTATGTCACTTGGCGGCTGGCATCCGCGGGAGCACACTTGCTCCGTCGGGCCCGGAGCGGAGTGGGCGCGGGGACGAAGAAGGCGAGTAATGAAGCAGTCAGCCAAGCACCGCACGCACTGGATCGGCGGCAAGCCATGGACGGGTCCGGCATCGACGTCCACCGCGCCGGGCCAGCGCGGCGATATCTACAACCCTGCGACCGGCCAGGTCAGCGGTACCGTGGATTTTGCCACGGCGCACGAGGTGGATGCGGCGGTGCGGGCAGCCGCGGCCGCGTTCCCGGCCTGGCGCGACACCTCGCTGGTCAAGCGGGCGGGCATCATGTTCGCGTTTCGCGAGCTCGTCAGGGAGCACACCGCGGAACTGGCCGCGCTGATCAGCTCCGAGCACGGCAAGGTCACCTCCGACGCGGCGGGCGAGGTCGCCCGCGGGCTTGAGGTCGTCGAGTTCGCCTGCGGCATCCCGCACCTGGTCAAGGGTGCCTTCTCGGAGAACGTCTCGACCGGCGTCGATGCCTACTCGATCCGCCAGCCGCTCGGCGTGGTCGCCGGCATCACGCCGTTCAACTTCCCGGCCATGGTGCCGATGTGGATGTTCCCGATCGCGATCGCGGCCGGCAACACCTTCGTGCTCAAGCCATCGGAAAAGGACCCGTCCGCGTCGCTCCGGCTCGCCGAGCTGCTGGCCGAGGCCGGGCTGCCGGACGGCGTGTTCAACGTCGTGAACGGCGGCAAGGAGGCGGTCGACGCCCTGCTGATCCACCCCGACGTCAAGGCAGTCAGCTTCGTCGGCTCCACTCCTATCGCCCGTTATGTATCGGAGGTCGGGACGGCGGCCGGCAAGCGGGTCCAGGCTCTCGGCGGCGCGAAGAACCACATGGTCGTGCTGCCCGACGCCGACCTCGACCTGGCTGCCGACGCTGCCGTGTCGGCTGGGTTCGGCTCGGCGGGCGAGCGCTGCATGGCGATCTCGGTCCTGGTGGCCGTCGAGCCGACCGGCGACGAGCTCATCGCGAAGATCCGCGAGCGGGTAGCAAGGCTGAAGGTCGGCCCTGGCGACCAGCCCGAGTCCGAGATGGGGCCGCTGGTGACCAGGGCGCACCGGGACAAGGTGGCCTCGTACCTCGACGCGGGCATCGCGGACGGCGCGACCCTGGCCGTCGACGGGCGTGATCACCCGGTCACCGGCGGCGCGGCGGACGGCTTCTGGCTCGGGCCGTCCGTGCTCGACCAGGTCACGCCCGCGATGAGCTGCTACACCGACGAGATCTTCGGCCCCGTGCTCTCCGTGGTCCGGGCGAGCTCGTACGAGGACGCGCTCAAGGTCGTCAACGCCAGCCCGTACGGGAACGGCACCGCCATCTTCACCAACGACGGGGGAGCGGCCCGCAGGTTCACCCACGAGGTCGAGGTGGGCATGGTCGGCATCAACGTGCCGATCCCGGTCCCGATGGCCTTCTACAGCTTCGGTGGCTGGAAGGCCTCGCTGTTTGGCGACACGCACGTGCACGGCACCGAGGGCGTGCACTTCTACACCAGGGGCAAGGCCGTCACCTCACGCTGGCTCGACCCGAGCCACGGCGGAGTGAACCTCGGCTTCCCCGTCAGCAGCTAGCATCGCCACCGCGGGTCGCCAGCGACCCGCGCCGACAAGCCTGCCGCGAGCCCCCTTGACGGCCGGCGTCCCGCCCCCGTGGACGCCGGCCGTCGACCCCCAGCCCTGCCGCCCGGAGAATGGAGAACCACGATGATGCCCGAGATCACGCCTGATCCAGCCCGGGGCGCGGCGGTCTATGCCGCCGACCGTGCGCACATCTTCCATTCCTGGTCGGCGCAGAAGAGCCTGCAGCCGCTCGTCGTGGCTGGTGCCCAGGGCTCGTATGTGTGGGACTACGACGGCAACCGCTACCTGGACTTCTCCAGCCAGCTGGTCAACACCAACATCGGGCACCAGCACCCGCGGGTCGTCAAGGCGATCGCCGAGCAGGCGGCCAGGCTGACCACGATCGCGCCGCAGCACGCCAACGAGGCACGCGGCCAGGCGGCCGAGCGGCTGATCGACCTCGCGCCTGATGGCTTCAGCAAGGTGTTCTTCACCAACGGCGGCGCCGACGCGAACGAGAACGCCATCAGGATGGCCAGGCTGCACACCGGCCGGGACAAGGTGCTCAGCTTCTACCGCTCTTATCACGGCAATACCGGGGCGGCGATCACCTCGACCGGCGACCCGCGCCGTTGGCCGAACGAGTACGCCACCGGCCACGTGCACTTCTTCGGCCCGTACCTGTACCGGTCCTCCTTCTGGGCGACCACCCCGGAGCAGGAGAGCGAGCGTGCCCTGGAGCACCTAGAGCAGGTCATCGCGTTCGAGGGCCCGAACACGATCGCGGCGATCCTGATCGAGACCATCGTCGGCACGGCCGGCGTGCTCGTCCCGCCGCCCGGTTACCTGGCCGGCGTGCGCGCACTGTGCGACAAGTACGGCATCGTGTGGATCGCCGACGAGGTGATGTGCGGCTTCGGCCGGGCCGGAGACTGGTTCGCCTTCGAGCCGCACGGCGTGGTACCTGACCTGATCACCTTCGCCAAGGGGTCGAACTCCGGCTACGTGCCAGTCGGCGGCGTCATCATCTCCGACCCGATCGCGGCGACCTTCGACGACCGGGTCTTCCCCGGCGGCCTGACCTACTCCGGCCATCCGCTGGCCTGTGCCTCGATCGTGGCGACCATCGACACGATGCGCGACGAGGACATCGTGGGCAACGCCGCGAGGATTGGAACGCAGGTGCTCGGGCCTGGTCTGGCCGACCTGGCCAGCCGCCATCCGGTGATCGGCGAGGTGCGCGGGCTCGGCGTGTTCTGGGCGCTCGACCTGGTGTCGAACCGGGAGACCCGGGAGATGCTCGCGCCCTATGGCGGCGGCTCGGAGGCGATGAGCACGCTGACGGCGCAGTGCAGGGCGCACGGGCTGCTGCCGTTCGTCAACTACAACCGCCTGCACGTCGTCCCGCCGTGCACCGTCTCCGAGGCCGAGGCCAAGGAGGGGCTGGCCATCCTGGACGAGGTGCTCACCAAGGTGGACGCCTACTACCAGGGCTAGCCAGCCCCGCCGGTACTGACCTGCCTAGCCGGTGACCGACACTAGGGCGGGCAGGTAGCCGTACTGCTGGCCGTTCTTGTTCGGGTGGTAGGAGTCGGACAAGTTCAGCCAGTCGACCGAGATGATGTAACTGCTCGAGTCGCAGATCTGGTGACCAGCGAAGTACGGGTTCACGTCGACGAAGGTATCGCCGTTGTTTGCCGCGGCCGTCTTGATCACGCCGTCCAGCACGCTGGCGCCCTGGTTGAGCGCCTGTCGGTCGGTGGTGCTGAGGCCGATGCAGGTCGAGGACTTGGACAGGTCGTAGAACTGCGGGTAGTCGAGCACCACGATCTTCGCATTCGGCGCGTGCGCCCTGATGTCGGTGAACGTCGTGTTCAGCTCACCGGGAAGCGTGGTCTGCGCCTGGTACTCGGCGTTGTTGACGGCGGCCACGCAGGTGCTCGTCGACGAGAGAACGCACGTGGTCATGACGTTGGCGAAACCGACGTCGTTACCGCCGATCGTGATCGTGACCAGCGTCGTGCTCGCGCTGAGCCCGCCAAGCTGGCTG
>DASWAA010000543.1:0-6381 GCA_036391385.1 Streptosporangiaceae bacterium | reverse complement strand
AGACCACCAGCGCGACTCCCATTCGCCCGTGCGCGGCATCAGCCGGCCGGCGTACCGCTCCAGCAGCGGGGCGTTGGACTCGTACCAGAACGGCCGCTCCCAGCCCGCGGTCTCGAAGAACACCGCGCCGAGATCGCGCTCGCGGTCGTAGGCCGGACCGACCCGGGTGGGCCGCCCGGATTCCCATTGCTCGGCCGGGTGCACGATCCCGTACATCTTGTTGAAGCCCTCGGCGGCCCGGGCCGTGACGTGCCCGGTCGTCCGCTGGTGCGGCCAGAAACGGCTGGCGTCGGTCTCGTGGATGTCGATCTCCGGCGTGCCGCCGGTGATCCATTCCGCGGTCGCCCGGCCGATCCCCGGCCCTTCCTTGATCCAGCTCGCGGCGACCGACCAGAGGCCCGCGACCTCGGGCAGCTCGCCGATCACGGGGTGCCCGTCCGGCGTCATCGAGATCAGGCCGTTGATCGCATACCTGATGCCGGCCCGCTCGTCGCCCAGCAGCTCTGGCATCAGCTCGAGCGCTTGCTCGAGCTGCGGATCGAAGTCGTCCTGGGTGAACGGCAGCTCGGTCGGCGAGAGCACGGACTGCTCGATCGACGGGATGGAGTCCGGATCGACGATGATCGGCCGGTGCGCGTACGAGCCGACCTCCATGTCCCCGCCGTGCTGGCGCTCGTACATGTTCAGGTCCACGTCGCGCACGATCGGGTAGCTGATCTCGCCGGGAGTGTCGGCGAACAGCTCGATCGGACCGACGCTGATCATCTGATGCACGATCGGGGTGAGCGGGATCCTGGCGCCCGCCATCTTCGCGATCCGCGGCGACCAGACGCCACAGCAGATCACCGCCAGGTCGGTCTCGATGTCCCCGGCGGTGGTGCGGACGCCGGTCACCCGGCCGCCCGGCCGCCCGGAGCCGGCGCCGTCCCTGGCCGTGTCGATGCCCAGGATCTCGGTGTTCGGCACGACGGTCAGCGCACCGGCCTGCTGCGCGTCCTCGCGCATCAGCGTGCCGGCCCGGAGCGAGTCGACCACGCCGACCGTGGGGAAGTACGCGCCGCCGAGTATCACCGAGTCGTCGAGGTAGGGCACGAGCTCGCGTACCTGCGCCGGAGTCAGCACCTCGGCGGGGATCTCCCAGGCCTTGGCCTGCGTGCAGCGCCGCCGCAGCTCGACCATGCGTTCTGGCGTCCGGGCGACTTCGATGCCGCCCGACTCGGTGAAGACGCCGAGTTCCTTGTACTGCTCGGTGCTGTCCCGGGTCAGCTCCATCATCATCTTGCTGTACTCGATCGGGAAGATGAAGTTGGAGGCGTGCCCGGTCGATCCCCCGGGATTCGGCATCGGCCCCTTGTCGACCAGGACGAGATCGCGCCAGCCGAGCTTGGCCAGGTGGTACGCGAGGCTGTTACCGACGATTCCGGCGCCGATGATGACGGCGCGCGCCCGACTCGGCATGTCGTTCATGCGCTGAGCTCCCCCAGGTAATCCGTTGTTCGTGCCGCCCGGAGCGCGTTCCGGGCCTTACCGCATCGGTGGCCCGCTGATGTCGTCATAGCCGCATCAGCGGGCCACCGATTGTCGTGCCTGCTCCCGGTTACTCGACCGGGATTTCCTTGTTGATCAGGCCAAGGTCGATTCCCTGGCGGTTACGGACGATCCGCGCTACCACGTAGATCACGATGGCCAGCACGTACATCGCGCCCATGTAGTACAAGGAGTCCGGGTTATTGACTCCGTAGGCGTTGTTGGACAGCCACTCGTAGAGGTTGAACCCGAGCAGGCCGATCGTGATCCAGCCGGCGACCGGCACGATAGGCACGCCAAGCAGCTTGATCCGGCTGGCCGGCGAGGCCGCCCACAGGTCCTTCTTGATGAACGGCAGCAGCACCACCGCGATCGCGGTGAACAGGTAGGTCACCGCGATGACCAGGGTGGCGTCCAGCGTGTAGGTATAGAACTTCGACCAGTACGCGTAGACCGCGCTCAGCCCGACCGCCGGAAGCAGCATCAGGACCAGTGAGTACATCGGCACCTTGCGCTTCTCCGAGACCTCGGCGGCCCGGTCCGGCAGGATCCGGTCGAATGCCGCCGCGAAGATCACCCGGGTCGAGGACAGGAACAGCGTGCCGACCCACGCGAGGAACCACAGGAACATGAGCACGAGCAGCACGACCTGGAAGATCTGGTTGTGCACCATCCAGCCGATGAACATCACCGGGTATGGCCAGATCGGAATCGCCGCGGGTACCTTGCCGCCGTAATAGGCGCTCCAGTACAGCGCGCCGGTGTTGTTGTAGAACGCCTGGCCCATGGTCTTGTTGACCAGCACCAGGAACAGCACCGACAGCGCCACCGTGATCCACAGCCCGCCGAACATGCCGGCGAAGACCCGCCGGAAGTCGCTCGCGCCGCGGATCTCGCCGTACAGAGTAGAGCCCCAGTTCGGCCACAGCAGGTAGAACATCATCATCGGCACGAGCAGCATGCTCGCGCTGACGGGGCTGAATCCGAACGCCGGCGAGGTGTAGCCGGACGCCTTCGCGCCCGCGTTGGTCTTCTGATACGCGTTGGCAACGCCGAAGATCTTGTGTGCCTCGAGGTTGAACGAGCTGACGAAGGTGGCGTGGTTGTTGATCGCGAGCAGCAGCAGGATCACGCCGAACCCGAGGAGTCCGCCGTAAAACCCCCACTTCTGCAGCCTGGCATACCCGGCCATGCCGAGCGAGACGAGCAGGCCCGCAAGCCCGATCGTGATCACCGAGACCAGGAAGATGCCGTTCTTGCCGGCGAACCAGGTTGCCGCGCTCGGATGGCCTAGCGTCGCGAGCAGTGGCTGGAAGAACTCGGCGGAGAGGACGTTCCCGTAGATCGGCGCCCAGAGCCACAAGATGAACCACCAGCCTGTGGCGGCCATCACGAAGCCGATTCCGCTGCCCAGGATGCGGGTTTGCCAGACGTAGTCGCCGCCGGCCCGGGGGATCGTGACGATCAGGCCCGCGTAAGCGACGACTAGGAAGGAGACCCAGATCGCCGATATCAGGACGGCCGTCAGCAACTGGCCCTTAGGAAAGAAGGACTGGTATGAGAACTCGAAGATGCCCAGCGTGACCACGTTGGTCGATAGGCATGCATAGATCATCGAGTCGCGGACGGACCAGCCCCTGACGAGGCCGGTTGCCTTTCTCAGGAAAAGTGTCGGCGTTTCTCCGCCGAGGGCTTCTGCAGCCATGTGCCACTCCGTCTCGGGTGCTTATCTGTGCGGCGCCACGCGACCCGGCGGGAGAGGATGACCAGCCGTCCTGACCAGGGACCGCCGATCAAGTTTCGTTGTCGCGTTTCGCCTGCTTGCGTCCTACTGTGTCACTTCCGATCCCGCCTGTCACTCCCGTGACAGGACTGTTTCCGGAGCAATGCGGCTAGCCGTTTACCAGCAGGTAACGGCTGACCTTGGCCTTCTTCGCGTCGAGCTCGATTACCGCGCCCTGGAGCACGCCGTCGCCGTACACGCTGCCGGGGTTGAGAGCCAGAGTCCGGCCCATCTTCTTCACGCCGCGGCTCTCGTGAATGTGGCCGTGCACGGACAGCAACGGCTGATGCCGCATGATCGCGTCCCTCACCGCGACCGAGCCGACCGGCTTCATAACGGCGCCGCCGTGAGTCGGCCGCAGGTTCTCGTCGAGGGCCGGCGCCTCGTCCAGGCCGGAGCCATAAGGCGGCGCGTGGAAGTTGAAGATCGCCCGCCCCAGGTCCGGTACGTGCCTGGCAACCGCCTCGATCCTGGCGGCGAGCTCCTCCTCGGGCGCCTCACGAAAGGTGTCCCAGGGGGTGGGATTGGTCCAGCCCATCGACACCATGGCGAAGCCGTCGAGGTCGAGCACCTTGCCCTCGGCGAAGGTCACGCAGGGCGAGCTCTCGATCATCTGGTCGATCTCGAAGATGTCGTCGTTACCGCCGTTGAGCACGCAGCCGATCTGCCCGCCGCTGAGCTTGGTGTCAGCCATGTCCAGCCAGCGGTCAAGCGAGTTCATCATCTCCAGGCTGAACCGCTGGTCGACGGCGCCCTCGTTGTCGCTCAGGTGCCGCAGTTCGTCGGGGCTCACGATGGCCGGGTAGGAGCCGCGGTTGCGGATCTGGCGCATGACCTCCTCGAGCGACTCGCGGTTCTCGACCCGCTGTGACTCGCCGCGGATGGTGACCTGCCAGTAGCCGTTGTGCGCCACGATCGGGACCATCACCTTGCCGGTGACGTCTCCCCCGAGGATGACCATATCGGCCTTGTAGAAAGCGGCAGCGTTCAGGAACTTGCGCCAGCAGATCTCCGACCCATGGATGTCTGTGGCAAAGAAGATCTTCATACGACGAGCACGCCCCCTGTTAGCTTTCTAGGCAAGGGTCTAGCAGCCTAGCTAACCGGGCGTCAAGCATCCGTTTCGGGACAAACAGTCAGTGGCCGACTTCCTCTGGCAGCTCATACCAGCGGACTTTGTCTCCGAGGCCGGCCCGCACTCGCCACTTCACGCTCTTCGGCGCGTCGTCGGCCAGCTTCCGCAGGCGCGCCGCCTGCTCGAGCGGGTCGTATGGCATCCCCGGCTGGCTCAGGTGGACATGCTCAGCGAGCAGGTCAGGCAGCTTGTCGAGATTGCCGGTGACCGTACGCCACCAGCCCCAGTCTCCGGCCAGCACGGAACTGAAGCGATCGGAATCGATCGCCAGGCCAGCTCCGGCCGGCGCGATCGGCATGCAGGAGAGCAGCTGGACGATGTCCCTGGCGTCCTTCTCGTTCAGTTCCACGATCTGGAGCTTGGACAGCAGCAGGTCGACGACGTCGACGGTGTGCGGGAGCCTGCCGAACGACGGGCGGAAGTCCAGGACATGGCACATCGTGAGCTTGTCGACCATGACATCGATCGGCCGGCCGGACGGTGCGGTGAAGTACATCTGCCGGTCGCCGTTGAGGTTGTTGAACCGGCGGTCCGGCTCGCATCCCGCTTGCTCCAGATGGGCGGCGACCTTCTTGCGCTCCTTGGACAGGCAGGCGAAGTCGATGTCCTGGTCACGTCGCAGCCTCGGCGGGTAATCCGGGCAGACCACCCTGACGGCGAGCCCGCCGAGCAGCTTGAGCCCCACTCCCGCGCCGACGGCGCCGTGGGCGATCAGCAGCGCGTCGGTCAGCGGGTCCTCGGCCGACCCGGGTTCGGGCTGGACGACGGTGCTCGCGCCGACGTCAGGCCGGCCGATGGCCTGATCCTGCGCCGGATCCGAAGCTGAGATGTCCACGAGCGGCTCCCTAGCGAAAGAGCGGTGCACCAGTCTATGACGAAGATCCCTGATGTCCATTGGTACCCGCGCCCACGTCCCTGGCGCGCAGGTTACGCCGAGAACGGCGCGAACCACGCAGTATTACTATGCGCCAATAGCTGATCACGGTCTGACGGGGGAACTTTCGTGAGCGAGAACGGCGCTGTGCGGGTTCGGCCGCTTGCCGAAGCCGACCTCGACGAGGCTGACCGGATCTGCCGGGTGGCATTCGGCACCTTCCTTGGCGCTGCCGAGCCGGAACGGTTCTTCGGTGACGCCGATGTCGTCCGGACCCGGTGGCGGGCGAATCCCGGTGGCGCGCTCGCCGCTGAGCTTGACGGCCACCTGGTCGGCTCGAACTTCGCCACCAGCTGGGGCAGCGTGGGATTCTTCGGCCCGCTGAGTGTCGCGCCCGGCCACTGGGACCGGGCCATCGCGCAGCGCCTGCTCGACTCGACGATGGACTTGCTCGCGGCGTGGAACACCCGGCATGTCGGCCTGTACACCTTCGCGCACAGCGCCAAGCACGTGGGCCTGTATCAGAAGTACGGGTTCTGGCCGCGCTTCATCACCGCCATCATGTCCGCTGCCGTGGATCCGGCGACCGCGCGGCCGCCGTCCGTGCGGGTGTCGGCGGCTGGCGCCGGGGAGCTGCCGGCGGTAATGGCCGCGGCCAGCGAGCTCACTGACGCGGTCTACCCCGGACTCGATCTCAGCGTCGAGATCGCGTCCGTGCGGGCGCAGCAGCTAGGCGACACCGTGCTGCTCGAGGACGGCGCTGGCCCGCAGGCGATCGCGGTCTGCCACGTCGGCGCGGGGACCGAGGCAGGCGGCGGCGCCTGCTACATCAAGTTCGGCACCGTCCGGCCAGGTCCGGACGCTGAGCTCCGGTTCGGCCAGCTGATCGACGCGTGCCACGGGCTGGCGGCCGATCACGGCGCGACGACTCTTGTCGCCGGCGTCAACGCCGGGCGAGACCGCGCCTGGAAGGCGCTGACCAGCCGGGGCTTTCGCTCGGACTTCCAGGGAGTCACGATGCACCGCCCCAACGACCCCGGCTACAGCACGAGCGACCACTTC
>DASWAA010000542.1:0-5833 GCA_036391385.1 Streptosporangiaceae bacterium | reverse complement strand
ACCTGCGCCCAGAGCGATCCGCCGAACTCCGCGGACGTATGGCCGAGCAGCATGATCGTCTCACCCGGCTCGCTGAAGCCGCTGGGCAGCCTGCGGCGCACGTCGTCAAGCACACCGAGAACTCCGACGACCGGTGTCGGCTGGATCGCCTGCTCCCCGGTCTGGTTGTAGAAGCTGACGTTCCCGCCGGTCACCGGGACGCCCAGGGCAAGGCAGGCATCGGCCAGCCCGCGCACGGACTCCGCGAACTGCCACATCACCGCCGGATCCTCCGGTGATCCGAAGTTGAGGCAGTTGGTCACGGCGAGCGGCCTCGCGCCCGAGGCGGCCACATTCCGGTAGGCCTCGGCCAGCGCAAGCTGAGCGCCCGCATAGGGGTCGAGCAGGCAGTAGCGGCCGTTGCCGTCCGTGGCGATCGCAACCCCGAGGAAGGACTCCTCGTCGATCCTCAGTACGCCCGCGTCGTGCGGCATCGCCAGCACGGTATTGCCGCGGACGTAGCGGTCGTACTGCTCGGTGACCCAGGTCTTGTCCGCTCCGGCCGGCGAGCCGAGTAGCGCAAGCAGGTCGGCGCGAAGCTGCTCCCCGGTCACGGCCGCTGGCACCAGCCTTCCGGGGTCGTCCTCGCGCAGCCGGTCCTGGCTCGCCGGCCGCTCTGCCGGCCGCCGGTACAGCGGTCCCTCCGCCGCGCTAGCGGGCGGTATGTCCACAACGAGCGCGTCCCGCCAGGTCACCTCAAGCCGCCCGGTGTCGGTCACCTCGCCGATCACCGTCGCGGGCACATCCCACTTGTCGCAGATCTTCAGGAACTGCTCAAGGGCGGCAGGCTCGGCAATGGCCATCATCCGCTCCTGCGACTCGCTCATCAGAATCTCGGGCGAGTTCAGGCCCTGGTCGCGGAGCGGCACCGCGTCCAGCCGCACCGCCATGCCGGTCCCCCCGGCAGCGGCTAGCTCCGTGGTCGCGCAGGCGATGCCGGCCGCTCCGAGATCCTGGATCGCGACCACGACGCCGGCCGCGTACAGCTCCAGGCAGCACTCGATCAGGAGCTTCTCCATGAAGGGGTCGCCTACCTGAACGTTGGGGCGCTTCGCCCGCTCGCCGCTGGCGTCAGCGTCGGCCCCGAACGAGGCGCTCGCCAGCACGGAAGCGCCGCCGATCCCGTCCGGACCTGTCGGGGAGCCGAACAGGATGACCTTGTTGCCCGGGCCGCTGGCCTGCGCGAGCTTCAGGTCCTCGTGCCGCATCACGCCCAGGCACAGCGCGTTTACCAGCGGATTTCCCAGATAGCACGGGTCGAACATCAGCTCGCCGCCGATGTTGGCCAGGCCCAGGCAATTACCGTAGAACGAGATCCCGCCAACGACGCCAGGCAGCACCCGCCTGGTATCGGCCGCGTCGGCCGGCCCGAAGCGCAGGGCATCCATCACGGCGACCGGCCTGGCGCCCATCGCCAGGATGTCCCTGACGATCCCGCCCACGCCGGTCGCGGCGCCCTGGAAGGGCTCGACGTAGGACGGGTGATTGTGTGACTCGATCTTGAAGGTGACCGCGTAGCCCTGGCCGATGTCGACCACGCCCGCGTTGGTGCCGATGCCTGCCAGCAGCGCGTCGGTCGGCGGCGCCTTCTCGCCGAACTGGCGCAAGTACAGCCGTGACGACTTGTACGAGCAGTGCTCGCTCCACATCACCGAGTAGATCGCAAGCTCGGAATCGGTCGGCCGGCGACCGAGTTCCGCGGTGATACTTGCGTACTCCGCATCGGTCAGCCCGAGCGCGGCGTGCGGCTGCTCCCGGTCCGGGGTCGCGGCGGCGTCGGCCACCGTGTCAGCCGGGCTCATGCAGCCGCCGCCGAGGTCAGGATCGAGGCGAAGAAGTTAAGCCCGTCGCTGCCCGGGCCAGTGAGCGGGTCGATCGCGTGCTCCGGGTGCGGCATGAGACCGACCACGTTGCCGTCGGCGCTGCAGACCCCTGCTATGGCATCGACCGAGCCATTCGGATTGCCGTCGGCGTAGCGGGCCACGATCCGGCCGGCCGCCTCAAGCTCCGCCAGCGTCGCCTGGTCGGCCACGTAAGCGCCCTCCCCGCTCTTGAGCACGACCGTGATGACCTGGCCCGGCGCGTACCCGGCAGTCCAGCAGGTCGGCCGGCCGTCGAGCCTGATCCGCACGTCCCGGTTGACGAAGTGCAGCCCGGTATTGCGGGTGAGCGCTCCAGGCAGCAGGTGCGCCTCGCACAGGATCTGGAACCCGTTGCAGATGCCGAGCACCGGCAGGCCGGCCCTGGCGGCGGGGATCAGCTCGGCCATGACCGGCGCGAACCTGGCGATGGAGCCGCAGCGCAGGTAATCGCCGTAGGAGAAACCACCGGGCAGGATTACCGCGTCGACTCCGTGCAGGTCGCGGTCGGCGTGCCAGAGCGGTACAGGGATCCCGCCAGCCCTGGTGACCGCCCGGCTGGCGTCGACATCGTCGAGCGATCCAGGAAAGGTGACAATTCCGACCTTGACCGTCACTGGCGTCCCCGCCGAGTTTCGCGCTGCCCGGGCATACAGGCAGGCTATCTGGTCAGCCGGCGTCCCTGAGCGCCCAGCCCGCCGGGTCAGCCAGCGGCGCGTCGTCCCGCCACTCGATGCGCTTGCGCAGCTGGACCACGGTGCCCTTGCCAGGGCCGGTGTGCAGGCTGACGTCGTCCACGCAGGCCCGCATGATCGCCAGCCCCCGGCCGGACTCGGCGAGCTGCGCGGCGTCGCTGACGCGGCGCCGTAGCAGCGGGACCGGCCTTACCGGCGGCCGCCGCAGATGCGGGCGGCGGGGCCCGCGGACGCTGGCGGGATCGAAGCCGCGGCCGCTGTCGAGCACCTGGAGCACGCACCGGCTCTTGCCGACCTGAGCGACCACCTCGTACCTGTGCCCGGGCCCGGCGTGCCGCAGCACGTTGGTGCAGGCTTCGGTGACAGCGAGCAGCAGGTCGGCGACGCAGTCCTCGCCCAGGCCCAGCCGGCTGAGCGTATCGCCCAGCACTCTGCGCATAACGGGAATACTTATCGATTCACGCGGAAACACCAAGCAGAACCGGACATCGTTGCCCGCCCCTTGCGAGTGGAGCACCCGAGTTCGCATTCGGCCCTCAGTTTCCTGGACTTACCGCTCCGCGCTCTTCACATTGTGAACGTTTCCAGTGCCGGGACGCGGTAATCATAAACTTGGGCGATCTTTGGACGAACAGTGGCGTTCTAGCAGGTCAACGTAAGATTTACATGACCAGGAATGGGCGCGTTCAGGCGTCGCGGATGACGAATTCCTCGATCACGGGATTCGCCAGCAACTCGGCAGCCAGTTCGGCTACCCGGGCACTGGCCGGGCCGGCGCCGTCGCCGACTTCGACCTCGAACCGCTTGCCCTGCCGGACCGACACGATCTCACCGAATCCCAGCCGGTGGCAGGCGCCCGCGATCGCCTCACCCTGCGGGTCGCGGATCTCGGGCTTGAGCATCACGTCGACAACAATCTTGGCCACGTTACGCAGCGTACGCGAAGGGCGCACTTGACCGCGCGCGGCCCGTGGGCAGTACTGTCACAGCGGAACGCAATGTAGAACCCGACCGGCCGCCGGCCTCCTCCGACGGGCGGACCTGAGCATGCAAGGAGTGGCACGTGGCCGTCAAAGCTGCCGGGCGAGCTGCCTCCCGATCCCGAACCCTCGACAAGCCGGCCAAGACGCCGGAGCTGATCCAGCTGCTGACCCCTGAGGGCGAGCGAACGGAACACCCTGACTACCCGCTCGAGCTGACCCCCGACGAAATCAAGGCGCTCTACCGGGACCTCGTCCTGGTCCGGAGGATCGACTTCGAAGCCATCGCCCTGCAGCGCCAGGGCGAGCTGGGCATCTGGGCCTCGCTGCTTGGCCAGGAGGCGGCTCAGGTCGGCTCCGGCCGGGCGCTCGGCCCGCGGGACATGGCCTTCCCGACCTACCGAGAGCATGGCGTGGCCTGGTGCCGCGGGCTCGATCCGGCCAAGCTCCTCGAGCTCTTCCGCGGCGTGAGCCACGGCGGCTGGGACCCTAAAGCGCACAACATTCACCTGTACACGATCGTGATCGGCGCGCAGACTCTGCACGCGACCGGCTATGCCATGGGCATCCAGCGCGATGGGGCGCTCGGTGAGGACGGCGAGGCCGCGATCGTCTACTTCGGCGACGGAGCCACCAGCCAGGGTGACGTGAACGAGGCGTTTATCTGGGCCTCGGTGACCAACGCACCGGTCGTGTTCTTCTGCCAGAACAATCAGTGGGCCATCTCCGAGCCGCTCGACCGGCAGACCCGGATCCCGCTCTACCTGCGGGCGCGCGGCTTCGGCTTCCCCGGCCTGCGCGTCGACGGCAACGACGTCTTCGCCTGCCTGGCGGTCACCCGCAAGGCGATGCAGGCCGCCAGGGAGGGCCAGGGGCCGACGCTGATCGAGGCGTTTACCTACCGGATGGGCGCGCACACGACGACCGACGACCCGACCAGGTACCGTCTCTCCGCTGAGCTCGAGTCGTGGAAGCTCAAGGATCCGATCGAACGGGTCAAGCAGTACCTGATCCGCTCCGGGATGGCGAGGGAGGAGTTCTTCGCCGGGATCAGCGCCGAGGCTGACGAGCTTGGCCTGCGGGTCAGGAAGTCCTGCCTGGAAATGCCCGATCCTGACCCGCTGTCGATGTTCGACAACATCTACGCCGAGCCGAGCGCGCTGCTTGAGGAGGAGCGCGCTCAGCTGGCCGCGTACCTGAGCTCCTTCGCCAGCGAGGAGGTCGCGCGATGACCATCCTGACCCTGAGCAAGGCCATGAACGAGGGCCTTCGCAAGGCCATGGAGAA
Source organism: Streptosporangiaceae bacterium (assembly GCA_036391385.1). Classification (GTDB taxonomy): domain Bacteria; phylum Actinomycetota; class Actinomycetes; order Streptosporangiales; family Streptosporangiaceae; genus Chersky-822. The sequence continues at coordinate 973 of DASWAA010000542.1, read as the reverse complement.
AGACCCCAAGGTGCTCATCATGGGCGAGGACGTGGGTCGGCTCGGTGGCGTCTTCCGCGTGACCGACGGCCTGCAGAAAGACTTCGGCGAGGACCGGGTGATCGACACGCCGCTCGCGGAGTCCGGCATCGTCGGCACCGCCATAGGGCTCGCGCTCCGCGGGTACCGCCCGGTCTGCGAGATCCAGTTCGACGGCTTCGTCTACCCCGCCTTCGACCAGATCGTCGCGCAACTGGCCAAGATGTCCTACCGCTCGCTCGGCAAGGTCAGGCTGCCGGTCGTGGTGCGGATCCCGTTCGGCGGCGGCATCGGCGCCGTCGAGCACCACAGCGAGTCGCCTGAGGCGCTCTTCGCCCACACGCCCGGCCTGCGGGTCGTCGCCTGCGGCGACCCCGCTGACGCCTACGCGATGATCCAGCAGGCGATCAGCTGCGACGACCCGGTCATCTTCTTCGAGCCCAAGCGGCGGTACTGGGACAAGACCGACGTCGACCTGGCCGGCGGCGTCGCCGCCGCGCCCCCCCTGCACAAGGCCAGGACGCTGACTAGCGGCACCGACGTGACGCTGCTGTGTTATGGCCCGATGGTGCGCACGTGCGCGGAGGCGGCCGTCGCGGCCGGGGAAGAGGGCCGGTCGGTCGAGGTCATCGACCTGCGCTCGCTCTCGCCGCTGGACACCGAGACGATCTTCACCTCGGTCCGCAAGACCGGGCGGTGCGTCGTGGTGCACGAGGCTCCGGTCACCGGTGGCCTCGGCGCCGAGATCGCCGCTCGCGTCTCGCAGGAGTGCTTCTATCACCTGGAAGCCCCGGTGCTGCGGGTCGGCGGATACTCGATCCCTTACCCGCCGTCGCGGATTGAGGAGCATTACCTGCCCGATCTGGACCGGGTGCTCGATGCCGTCGACCGCGCGCTGGCGTACTGAGAGAGGGGGGACCATGGCAGAGCTGAAGCAGTTCAGGCTCCCCGACGT
>DASWAA010000541.1:0-3143 GCA_036391385.1 Streptosporangiaceae bacterium | reverse complement strand
GCCATCAGGCCGCCGACCAGGGCGAGTACCCAGTCGACCGAGTTAGGCAGCCTGATGGCCACCCGGTCACCCGGCCGGACCCCGCTGTCGCGCAGGCCGCCGGCGACTCGCGCGGCACGATCCCAGAGCCGGGCGTAGCTGACTCGCTCGCCGCCGACCTGGACCAGCGCCTCGGCGTCGGGGCTGGCGTCGACACTGGCCCTGAGCATCGCGACCAGCGACTCGTGCAGGTCCGGGTACCTGCGGATGCCATCGGAGTCCGCGAGTACTCCTGAGTCGTCGAACGGGTTCGCGCCCCGGGGCTCCGGCGTCCTCACCGGCCACCTCCGGAGAAGAAATCGCGCGGGTTGCGCACCAGCATCTGCTCGATCTGGTCGTCGGTGACGCCGCGCTCGCGCAGGCCGGGCAGCACGCCGTCGTGGATGTAGGTGTATCTCCAGTCCGGCAGCACCGGGTCGATCTCGGCGTTGGCGAACCAGTCCATGAACGAGGACTTGTCGTGCGACAGCATCACCCGGTTCGCGTAGCCGCGCTCGCACAGTGCGGCGAGCGTGTCAATCTGCGCGTCGAGCGGCACCGTCAGGGGCAGGCCGCAGCGGTCCCAGCCGAGGTAGGAGCCGTTGTCGATGATCTCCTGCAGGTAGTCAAGGTCGGTGGACTCGTTAGAGTGACCGACCATGACCCTGCCGAGGTCCACGCCGCGGGAGGACAGCACGCGCTGCTGGTCGAGCCCGCGCCTGCTCGGAGCGTGCGCGTGGGTGCAGATCGGGGCGCCGGTGCGGGCGTGCACGCTGGCGACGACATGCGCCAGCCGCTCGATGTCCGGGGTGATGCCGGGCTCGTCCGTGACGAGCTTGAGCACGGCGGCGCGGATCCCGGTGTCGCCGATGCCGACGGTGAGGTCACGCTCGAACAGCGACTCGAGCAGCCGGTCGTCGCCGTCGAGCACCTTGCCAGGGCCGCGGAGATGGAATGGCAGCGGCAGGTGGTCGTAGGTGTAGAAACCGGTGGCGAGCAGCACCTGCAGGCCGGTGCCTTCCACCGCGCGGGCGACCAGGGCCGGGTCGCGGCCGAGCCCGGGCACGGTCATGTCCAAGATCGTGCTTACCCCGGCCTGGACGAGCCCGCGCAGCCGCTCCCGGGCGGCGGTTACCTCGGTCTCGGTGTCCCAGCCGCCGAAACCAGGCCAGCCCCACTGCATCGACTCCGTCCTGATGAACACGTGCTCGTGCATGAGGACGACACCGAGGTCGTTGACGTCGATGTCGCCGGCGAGAGCGGGGACGACGGGCATGAGATCGCACCTCCCGGTCAGGGCTTCGGTTCACAATTGCGGATCGGTACGGCAATCGCGTCGTTGGTCCACGATGCTCCATGCCGGCGGCCTTGTCGAGAGCACCCCGCCAGGCCGCGGGCGATAGTCAGTCGCCGTGGCCGCCCTGCCCCTGACCGTTGCCATGGTCGTGCCAGCGGACGGCGGTTACGACGACCACGCTGCCAGGCGTGACCGGGCCGCTCGGCTGGACTGATACGACCGTGCCGGGAGTCTGAGACTGGTCGCCTGGACGAACCCACCTGACCTGCGGCTGCAGGCCCAGGCTGCGCAGGTACCGGTAGGCGAGGCGGACCGGCTGCCCGACGAGCGCGGCCGACCGCACAGTCACTGTCCCGGCAGGCGGGCTGGAGGAGGCGGCTGTGCCCGGATTGCCGCCAGGATTCGTGGCAGAGGTGGTCCCGCTGGTCACGCCGCTGAGCATCCATCCGATCGCTCCAGCCGCGATGGCGGCCGCGGCGATCGCCAGGCCGACCCGGTACGCGGGCCATGACCGCCTGGGGCCGCGCCTGGACTGTGCCCACGGCCTGCCGGGATCACCGGCGGGCAGCGGCCTCATGTCGGTGAGGGTGTCCGGGCGCTCGAACGCCATCGTGGCCGGGGCAGCCGGCGGCATGGCGCGTCCTGGCGGGCTCGCCGCCGGACCCGGGTGCGCGGTAATGCTGTCGCGGAGTTCAGCGGCTCGCCTGGCCACGACGGCCGCGCTTGCTGGCCGGTCCCCTGGGTCCTTGGCGGTCAGGTCGGCCACGAAGTCGGCGACCTGCGGCGGTACGAAGCCAGGCAGGGCTGGCAGGGGCTGCTGGCCGTGGGCGAGGGTGGTCTCCAGCGGAGTGCCACTGAAGGGCCGCGCGCCGGTCAGGCATTCGTAGGCGAGGATGCCGAGCGAGTACAGGTCGCTTGCCGGCGTAGCGGCGTGGCCGACCGCCCGCTCGGGCGCCAGGTAGGCCGGCGTCCCGATCAGCGTTCCCTGCCGGGTCAGCGGGGCCGAGCCGGCGGCGCTGGCGATGCCGAAGTCGGTGATCTTCACTCGCCCGCCCGGAGCCAGCAGCACGTTGGCGGGCTTGATGTCACGGTGCACCAGGCCAGACCGGTGCGCGGCTTCCAGGCCCATGGCCGCCTGGGCGATGATGTCCATGACCCGAGCCGGCTCTAGCGGGCCGCGGGCCAGCACGTCAGCAAGCGAGGGCCCGTCGACCAGTTCCATCACCAGGAACGGCGGGTAGCGGTCGCTGCCCTCGTTGTAGTCATAGACCTGGGCGATCCCTGGATGGGACAGCGACGCCGTATGCCGGGCTTCGGACCGGAACCGGTCCAGGGTCTCCCGGTGCCCGGTGTACTCCGGGCGCAGAAGCTTCAGCGCTACCGGCCGACGGAGGACCAGGTCCTCGGCCTGCCATACCTCACCAACGCCACCGACCGCGATCCGTCCGCCGAGTCGGTAGCGGCTTGCGAGTACAGCAGGCGAATCGGCCACCACGTCCAGAGGATACCCCTGCCGCCCGGATGAGTCGGTGCCTTCGCCCGGACGCTAGCTGCCATGGCGACCGTCAGCCGGCAGCCGGGTACGGCCCGGGTGATGCTGGCCGGTCTCCAGGCCATCTCCACATGAGGTGCACCCAGGCTGCAGGCTCACGCGGTTATGTCGTGTGCGGCGGGAGGACGCGGCCGGTATCGGAGCAGGCCGGCCGCATGAGTGCCACTGCGGTCAGCGGGGGGAAGTTGCCGCGGTTGCACATGAGGGCAGGCTGATCGCGCTTGGGGCCCGGTGACGGGGGGTCATCCGGACTTCGGGCGCGGTCAGCCTTGCCCG
>DASWAA010000540.1:0-2246 GCA_036391385.1 Streptosporangiaceae bacterium | reverse complement strand
GGAAGCGCCCGTCGGCAGTTGGTTATGCTCTGGGTCGTGGCGAAGGACGGGCCGGAGGTTCCGGCGGAAATCGAGCAGTTCCTGATCGGCTTGACCGTACGGGCCGGGCAGATCGGCGGGGCAATCGGCGGCCTGGCCGGTGGCGGGATCGGCGGCCTGGCCGGTGGCGGGATCGGCGGCGCTCGCGGCGGCGCCCGGGTTGCGGCGCGGATGCCGACGAAGGTGGAGGAGCGCGCTGGCGAGGTGCCGGGCAGTTTCGATCAGGTCGCGGCCCGGCTGGTGGCCGCCTTCCCGCGGGCGGCGCGGCTGCCCGCCTCTGACCGGGTCCGGCTCGCTGTCCCGGTCGGAATGACCGGCCTGCAGCAGATCGTGATTGACCTGGCGATTGGCCCGCCGGAGAGCCAGTCCCAGCCCGGCCGTGTGCCGGTCCGGCTGCGCGGATACGGCAAGGAGGGGCTGATCAGCCGTAAGCCCACCCGTACTGTGACCGATCAGGCATGGTCAGCGGCGACATCCGAGGGCAACTGACGGCCTAGCGCCGGCAACTGGCGGTGGCGGTCGGCGGCGAACTGCTCGTCGTCCCTTCCTGCAATGAGCTGAACCGCGTTCGGCTGAAGACAAAAGAGGCTGTTAACTCTCGCAGGCTAGAGCCAGTCTTCCAGGCTAGAGCCAGTCTTCGCCGACGATGACCTCCCGGACGACGTCGGCGCGGCCAGAGCCTCAGGGCGATCAGTCGCCTACCTCGATCAGGGTCGTCGGGATCAGGCCCTCGTCCAGCCTCTGTCCGACAGCGGTACACGCGCCGCTGGCTCCGCAGGACACGCCGCTGAGCCCCGCGTTCGGATCGCTGGGTGTGGACCGCAGGCTCCACGTCGTACCGTTCCAGACCTCAGCCAGGGTGTGGCCGAGAAAGATCAAGCTGTACTGGTAGCTCCCTACGGCAGTGCACGAGTCCGCCGAAGTGCACGAGATAGCGCTCAGGGAAGTCCCGCGGGAGATCGAAGGGTTCGGGATGGTCTGGGCCGCCCAGGTTGTCCCGTTCCACACTTCCGCGAATGCCGCCTCGTGAAACGAGCTGTCGGCGTAGCTGCCGACTGCCTCGCAGGAGTTGACTGCCGGGCAGGAAACCGCGCTCAGGAAGGAACTCGCCGGACCCGGGGTGGGCTGTGCCGTCCAGGAGGTGCCGTTCCACACCGCCGCGTTGTCGCCACCCGATCCGCCGCCGACCGCCTCGCAGAAGCTCGCCGAGACGCACGACACCGATTCGACCGGAGATCCCTGGGACGTGAATCCGGTGACGGTCGGACCGGCCGACCATGCCGTGCCGTTCCAGATCGCCGTTTGCGCGAAGCCGTCGACGGCCATGCAGAAGGTCACGGTCGCGCAGGACACCGCCACAGGCTCTACATCCGCCCCTGGCCTTTGCTGGAGGGTCCAGGTCGTGCCATTCCAGTTCGCCGCTGATGCTGGTCCTACCGCCTCGCAGAATGTCGCCGAGACGCACGACACGCTGAAACTAGCGCCAGGCATGGTCTGGACCTTCCACGATTTTCCATTCCACATCTCCGCCATGCTGGCGCCGGTGGTGCCCGTGCCGTCGGTAAACGAGCCCACGGCCTCGCAGAAGGTAAGCGATACACACGACACCGATCTCAGCGAGTTGGCGGTCGCCCCGGGCGGCGTCACAGCATCCTGGAGCGCCCAGGAATGACCGTTCCAGCTCTCGGCGACCGCCCTCGGAGCGGCGTTCGTGGTGCCCAGGCCGAAGCTGCCGACAGCTTCGCAGGCGCTGGCCGACGAACACGTCACCGCGGCCATCATCATCGAGGCCGCCGCCGGGGGAGTCGAGATGGATTGCACTGTCCAGGCCGAGCCGTTCCATTTCGCGGCGAGGGTGCCAGGGGCGCTGTTGAAGTTCTCGGCGACCGCTTCGCAGAAGGTGGCGGACACGCAGGACACCCCGGTCAGCCCGCCACCAAGGCTAGGAGTCGCCTGCGCTGTCCAGGATGAGCCGTTCCACCGGTACCCCCCGGTGGGGGTGAGCGCCTCGCAGAAGAGCGCGGACGCGCAGGACATCGAATCCGGCACGGCATCGCTGGTCGGTACCGCCTGCAGGTGCCACGACGTCCCGTTCCAGCGCTCGGCGACGGTGGGGCCCGGGCTTCCGCCGTTCCCGCCTCCCCAGGCCTCGCAGAACGTCCGGGAGGCACACGAAACCGCGGTGAACGCGACGGTGGAATCACCGA
>DASWAA010000539.1:0-5087 GCA_036391385.1 Streptosporangiaceae bacterium | reverse complement strand
ACGAGTAATTGATGGAGTGCGTCCCGAGCAGGAAGGCGTGCTCGCGGACGTCCAGTTCCATGCCGGGGTGCAGGGGGAGCACGACGATCTCGCCCGCCGCGTCCCGGGAGAACGCGATCCGGCCAGGTCCCTGGGCCAGGCTGATGATGTGCGGCATGCCGCCAATCATGCGCTTCATTCCGCCGCCGGTGTTCATGGCGGACATCGGGACGTTGGGCTCCTTCCAGAGCATCACGTGGTGCTCGAAGTAGACGGCGTCACCATGCGCGAGGGCGAGCTCGGCTACTGGCACGATCTCGCCCTCGATCTGACAGGTGGAGTTGGAGAACTTGAACTCCGTCATGTCCCGCAGCCGGGGAGCTTCGGCCCAGCCGGAATCAGAGACCAGGTTCTTCTTGTCCAGCGGCGCCCCGCAGGTGCTACAGCTGGTGCGCTCGGGCTCGTTCTGCCCCTTGCACCACTGGCACTCGATCCGATCCATCCAGACAGGCCTTTCTTGACGGGGTGCCCTATTGGCAGACACACCGGGAATATGGGATGAGAGCGTAACTCAGTAACAGGCCTTCACATGCGGTAATTCGCAAGCTCGTCCTGGGTCACTGTGCTGCCGAAACAGCGGGGTGCTGACTGCCGGGGCAGCAACGGGCTCCGACAGGCCTTAGCCCGCCGGAGTGCCGCACTCGGCGCAGAACTTCGACTCCGCTGCCATGGTCGCATTGCAGTTGGTGCAGTGCTTGCCCATGGGGTTGCCGCAGCTTTCGCAGAACTTGGCCCCGGCCCTGACCTGGCCCTGGCAGTTGGAGCAGGTGACCGTTCCGGCGGGAGCCTGTGCTGGTGCCGCTGCCTGCGGGGCTGGCTGCGGTGCCGGCTGAGCCTGCTGCCCCGGCTGTCCGAAGGCCGCGCCGCCGGCGAAGCCCACGCCCTGGGGTGGCGGCGCGCCTCCCTGCTGCGGAGCGCCCATCATGCCGCCCATGTTCAGGCCGGCGCCGAGGAAGAGCGGGCTCACCGCTGCGCCGCCCTGGGCCATGCCCTGGCCAGCACCCTGCATCATCTCGGCCTGCGCGGCCTGCATGAAGCCGCCAGCCAGCCGGCTGTAGGCGGTGTCGCCGGCCAGCTTCTTCAGCCTCGCGTTGTCGTCGTCGTCGAGGTTGATGTCGAGGTTGCCCAGCCGGGTGATCGCGATGCCGTAGTCGGACAGCTCGGTGTTGGCCTCTTCCAGCGTGCCGTGCTCGATCTCGGCCCGGTGCATCGACAGGCCGAGGATCTGCCAGGAGCCCGACATCAGCTGGGAGGTGACGCCCGAGCGCGTGCACTTCAGCAGCTGCTGGGTGACCCACGAGGTCACGGCCTCGTTATTGGTCACGTCGACCGTGCCGACCAGATTCAGGATCAGCTTGGCCGGGTCGACCACCCGAAGTGCGTACTCGCCGAATGCGCGGAGCGTAACGATAAGGCCCGTCACCGGGTCCTGTACCTCGTCAAGGCGCCCGCCGAAGCGGATATTCGGGAACTCCCTGGCGCCGACGAAGTAGATCTCGGCCTGGAAGGCGTTGCCGCCGGTCGCCCAGTCCACGAACAGGCCGAGGAAGGGCAGCTCGGACGCGTCGAGCGTGTGCTGGCCCGGCCCGAGAATGCCCTTGACCTGGCCCTGGCTGATGAAGACTGCACACGCATCTGGCTCGACGATGGCCCGCGCGAACTTGCGGATGTTATGGTCGGGCCACTTGAAGACGATCTGGCCCTTCGATGTATCCGGTGCCGCAATGAACTCGCGGCGGGCCTCGTTGAGAATGCCCATCAATCGCTCCCTCGTGCCTGGAGTGTGGCCCACGCCTGCGGCACTGGCCGCGTCAAGGCGGATCATACTTCGGCGGGGCGATCCTAGCGTTCACTCATGAGGATGACATATGGAATCAGGTGCCAGCAAACGCACGGTCCAATGACATCCGGGCGATAGGTGCGGCATGGCAAGCGTAGCGAAGTCTGCGGCGTCGCGGGGCGGGCATGGCGAAGCCCCTGACCGGCCCGGGCTAGCCGGTCACGGCTGGGCAGTCACGGCTGGGCAGTCACGGCTGGCAGCGCCGCAGGGCGATCGTCTTCCCCCGGCTGCCGGAGTACCAGCCGCCGACGGCCCAGACCGCATGCGCTCCGGTCACGGTGGCCGCGTAGAGCGCGTTGTCCGCGGTGCCCGGACTCGGGCTGGCGACGATCCGCCAGTGGCCGGCCTGGTAGCGCTCGGTGAGGGTACGCAGGGCTCCGCCCGGACCGGCCGCGCTGCCCACGGCCCACAGGACGCCGCCCGGGGCGGCGGTCAGGCCGTTCAGGGAATTGTCACCCGAGCCGATCGCCGGCAGGACGCGCGCCTTCCAGGTGTGGCCGTTCCAGAGCAGGCCGAGCGGGCGGAATCGCGGGCCATCCTGCACCTTGCCCACTGCCCAGATCCGGTGCGCGCCCAGGGCGGCGATCCCGGACAGGTAGTTGCTCCCGGTGCCGAGGTTCGGGCTGGGCACGATGCGCCAGGCATGGCCGTCGAAATGCTCGATCAGGGTACGGAAGACGCCGTCGGTCCGCACGTAGTCGCCGGCGACCCAGACGTCGTGATCGGACAGCACCTTGATGGCTCCGAAGTCGATGTAGTCGGCCCTGGCGGGCGAGGGACCTGGCACCCGGGCCCAGGTGCGCCCGTTGTAGTGCTCGATGATCGTCACCGCCGGCCTGCCCAGCTTGCGCCCGATCGCCCAGATGCTGCGGCCCGAGGTCCCGGCGACGCCGCTGAGCACGCCGTAGCCGATCCGCGGGCTAGGGACGGTCAGCCATGCCTTCCCGTTGAAATGATCGATCACGGGCACCGTGTTATCGAGCGCGATGATGTAGAAGCCGACGGCCCACACGTTCGATCGTCCGGCGGCGTAGACGCCGAGCAGATTGGATTGCCTGCCTGGCAGCACCCGGGCACTCCAGCCCGAGCCATTCCAGTGATCGGCGACCGGTGCCACCATGCGGGCGTCCTGCGGAGAGATCCGGTCTCCCACGGCCCAGAGCCGGTCGGTCCGCCCGGGGTCGGCAGCCGCCGCGAAGAGGAAGTTCCTGACCGATCCTGGACTGCGGCTGGGCATGAGCGTCCAGCCGCACGAGCGCGAGCCAGCGGCCGCCTGAACCGGGGCGGCCAGCAGCAGCGGGGTCGCGAGGGCGACCGGAAGGACTCCGGCGAGCAGCCGCCGGCGCCTGCCGCGGGTAGCTATGTGCTGCGTGCTCACGGGGTGCCTCCTGCCTGTGCCGCCGAGGGAGGGTCGGCCTGGCTGCACGCTACGGCCGGGTAGCGCGGCGGCAGGAGATGCGAAAGGCCTCGCGCCGCGGGCCGAAAGGCCTCCGCACGGAACAGGGAACAGGAACGAGAACGGGTTCGCCGGCCCGGAAACGGGGACGGGCACGGGGTCAGGGAACGAGACCGAGCACGGTGGCCGGCGAGCCAGAACCGCCGGCGACTCTGACGCCGCCCACGACGATCCAGCCGCCAGACGCGGGCAACTCCCCCAGGCCGCACAGGTTCTCCAGGTGGATCCGGTGGCCGCGCAGCAGGATCGCGTTGGCGGCGAAGGTAGTGTCGGCTCCCGGGTCGACGCCCATGGTGTCGGTCCCCAGCGCTCCGATGTCCCGCTCGGCTACTAGCCAGCGGGCCGCCTGCGGGCTGAACCCCGGGTAGTGCAGTCCGCCCTGGCGATCGGTGCCCAGGTAGGCGGCCGCGTCATTCCACCGCTCGTCATAACCGGACCAGAGCAGGACGGCCGCGTGCTCGGGAATGCGGCCGCAGGAGGTCTCCCATCGCTGGACGTCGGTGACGGTAACGGCGTAGTCCGGGTCCGCGGCCGCCTGTGCCCGGGCGTCGAGTACGACGGCCGGAAGGATGAAGTCGGCCGCGTCGAGCTGATCGGCCGTCGCCTCGCCAGGGGTGATATGGGCCGGCGCGGCCCAGTGGGTACCCGACTGCTCGCCGAAGGTAACCCGGTGCAGGAAGTAGCCGTTCGCGTCGATCGTCGCTGCTGGCTCGATCAGCACCGGGGGGTCACCGGGGAAGACCGGCGTGCCGCCGGCCAGGACATGGCTGAGGAAGACGACCCGGCTGAAGCCGAATGGCGGCACGCTCCTGAGCATTAACCGTCGTGGCGAGATCCGCTACGGGTTTCCGTCTCCGTCTCCGGCTCCGTCTCCGTCTCCGGCTCCGCACGGGACCGGCTACCTCCAGGATCGCGGTGCCACGGTGCCGGCAGCGGGCACAATAGCGTTGCCGGCCGCCGTCTAGCCATGTCATAGTGCGGCTATCGTCGCCGTCCTGCAGCGGGTCACCGGGCGGGGTGCCGACGCCGCCCAGGAGCTAGGAAAGGAGGTGCGGTCACATGTCCGGAACTATTCCCGCGCCTCCCGTCATTCGCTGAGCGTTGTGACGGCAGGCGCGCTAGCTACAGCGGAGTGCGCCATGCAGACCTCAACCATCCTCAACGTCACCTTCGACTGCGCTGACCCCGCCGTCGTCGCCCGGTTCTGGGCGGCAGTCACCGGCTGGTCCCTTCATCGCGAGGACGTCCCGTCCGGCCGGGAGGAATACCGGGTCGGGCCGAGCGCCGCTAGCGGCATCCGCCTGTATTTCGTCGGCGTCCCTGAGGCGAAGGTCGTCAAGAACCGGATTCACCTGGACATCCTGCCGCCAGACGGAGATCCTGGGCTGGAGGTAGCGCGCCTGCGGCGGCTTGGCGCGTCCGTGCCCGACGATCAGCCGGACGGAGCCAGCTGGCTGATCATGGCCGATCCGGAGGGCAACGAGTTCTGCCTCGAAGGAGGCCGGTCATGACCGCAGTGCGGTCGGGCTCCGGCTGATCGTCGCCGCGGGTATCGGGTCGGGCTAACGACCCGGTGGATGGTGACCACCGTCCCTGGCCGGCCCGGTGCGAGCTCTCTAGCGTGGCTATCAGGACGCGAATGCTCGCAGCGACAAGATCGCGAGTCTCACCAGGAAGCTGACGACAGATGAGTGACTACTTCAAGATCGTGGCAGCGGGACCGACGTTCTTCCTGAGCGCCTGGGTGCTGAT
>DASWAA010000538.1:0-7140 GCA_036391385.1 Streptosporangiaceae bacterium | reverse complement strand
GCTGGCGTGGCGGATAGCCCTGCTCAGTCACGGCGTGCCTCCTTGCAGGGCATCGGTCCGTGCGTGACGACGGCGCCGGGGGTCAGAGTCACGCAGTTTAGTGGCCTGAACGATGTTCATGAGCGACAGATCAGAACAATTGCTGCGGAGCGCTCAGGCCGCGAGCCAGCCGGCGGACGGCCCGGGGGTCACGCCGGGGACTGGGCGAGCCGCCTGACCAGCCGAGCTTCCGCCTCGGACCAGCGGCTGCCGTGCCCGGACATCGTGACGACCCGCGGCTCGTCGGCGGGCGTGTCGTCAGTGGTCTGGCCGGGAATGGCCGAGGCGTCAGGCGCGGCCCAGCCGATCGTGACCAGCAGGTGACTGGCGGCGAGGTCCTCCACCAGCCCCTCGCCCCACTCGACCACCGTCACCGAGTGGTCGAGGTCGGCGTCCAGGTCCAGGTCGTCCACTTCCAGCCTGCTGCCGATCCGGTACGCGTCGGCGTGCACCAGGTCGGGCCCGCCGTGCAGGCTCGGGTGAACCCGGGCGATCACGAAGGTCGGTGACGTCACCGGCCCGCGGACGCCAAGGCCCGCGCCGATTCCCTGGACCAGGGTGGTCTTGCCCGCCCCGAGCGGCCCGGCCAGCACGATCAGGTCACCGGGCTCGAGCAAGCCGGCCAGGCGGAGGCCAAGCTCGCGCATCCGCGCCGCGCTCGGTACCTCGATCCGCTCAGTCACCGGCCGCTTCTTGCAGGTGCAGCGCCAGCGCCCTGGTCGTCAGGCCCGCGATCTCCTCGTTGACCTCCTCGGGCCGCTCGAGTATGACGACGTGACCCGCACCGCGGATCTTCACGAGCTCGGCGTCGCGGATTTCCCTGGCGATCTCCTCGGAGAAGGCCGGGTCGACGAGCCGATCCCGGTCGCCCGTCATGACCAGCACGGGAACGGCACCGAGAACCTTGAGCGCGTGCCGTTTCTCGTGCCCGACCAGCGCGACGTAGAAGTCGGCGATGACGTCGATCGGGGTTGCCCTGATGATCCGCTCGAGGAAGTCGACCACCGTCGGGCTGACCCTCGGGTCGCCGAACCCGATTCGCCTGGTGCCGAGGAACGCGATGTCGCTCGCCGACTGCCGGCTCCGCTCGACCACCTCGGCCATCCTGCCCTTGGATGCCCCGGTCATCATCGACGGCATCGCGAGCCTGGCGGCCGGGCGCAGCGGAGCTGGGAGCCAGGTCACCGGGTCCACCGTGGACGCCGCGGTGGAGATCAGCACCACGCCGATCACCTTGCCGCCGAAGAGCTCAGGATGCTGGTCGGCGAGCGCCATCACGGTCATGCCGCCCATCGAGTGACCGATCAGCACGACAGGCATGTCGCCGGGCGCCGTGGCCATCAGCACCTCGTGCAGGTCGGCACCTAGCTGGTCGATGCTGACCAGGTCAGGATCGGACCGCCCGGACCTGCCGTGGCTGCGCTGGTCCCAGAAGACGCACCTCGCGGTGCTCTCGAAACCGGCTCGCTGGTAGTACCAGACATCGGAGTTCAGGGTGTAGCCGTGGCAGAAGATCAGGGTCACCGGGGCGTCGTCCGGCCCGCTGATCTCCACGTGCAGGGGCAGGCCGTCGTCCGCGGTCACCGTCATCGCCTTGCCGCGGATGTCGCCGAAGGGCTCTCCCCGAGCCGGATCGGGACGCAGCCGGATCCGGCCGACCGCGACCTTCTCTGCCATCACCACGGCGCCAGCTCCAGCCGCGATGGCGCCCGCAGCCAGCCCGGTCACGCCGGTAAGCCGCCGCCAGCTGACCATCAGACCTCCTGACCGCCCGCCTGCGTCACGCCGCTCATGTCGCCGGCACCCCGCACCTCGCCCTGTCCGGGGTCGTATGCTGCCGCCTCGGGCCGGCCGGCCGACCCTGCCGCCGGCCTGCCCGCCTCGGTTACTCCACAGTAGCTTCTTGGGATCTTCGCCGTAAACCTCGTGACGATGTCGTAAGACAACGTGCCGAGCAGGTCGGCCCATTCCTGGGCGGTTGGCTCGCCCCGGTCACCGGGACCGAACAGGACAACCTCGTCGCCAGCCTCGATCGGCAGGTCACCGGCATCCACCATGAACTGGTTCATGCAGACCGTGCCCGCGATGGTCAGGCGGCGGCCGCGGACGAGGACCTGCGCCGTGTTCGTCCCGGCGCGCGGGATGCCCTCGTTGTAGCCGAGCGGGATCAGGCCAAGCGTCGTGCGGGCCTGGGTGACGTAGCGGTGACCGTAGGAGACTCCAGTCCCTGGTGCTACCCGTTTCACCTGAACCAGGCGAGTACGGACGGTCATGGCCGGCCTGAGCCAGCCGGGAGGCCCGCCGGGCAGCGTGCAGAGCCCTGTCACTCCGCCGCCCGGCCGGACCAGGTCGAACCACGTGTCAGGCCTGGTGAGCAGCGCGGGCGTGTTCGCCAGGTGACGCACGAGCGGCCGGGCTCCGGCGCGCTGCGCCTGGCCGAGCGCCGCGCGGAAGGCCTCGAGCTGAGCGTCGACGGAAGGATGCCCGGGGATGTCGGCGCAGGCTAGGTGCGACCAGATGCCGACGATCTCGCAGCGGCCAGCCGCCTGCTCGGTCAGTGCCGCGTCGAGTAGCCCGGCCCACTGGTCGGCCGGCGCGCCGCCGCGGCTCATCCCGGTGTCCGCCTTGAGGTGCAGCCGGGCTGGCCTGCCAGCCTGCGCGGCGGCCGCGCCGATCTGCCGGACCAGGCTCGGCGAGGCCGCGCTGAGATCCACCCCGGCGGCGACGGCGGCGCGGTGCGGTGCGTCCGGGGCGGCCAGCAGGCAGAGCACCGGCTCGGTGATGCCGGCCGCACGCAGCGCGAGCGCCTCATCGGTGTGACCGACGCCGAGCCAGGTCGCGCCGCCGCGCAGGGCGGCCTGCGCTGTCGGGAGCATGCCGTGCCCGTAGCCGTCCGACTTGACGACAGCCATGACCTCGGCAGTGCCGACGTGCTGCGCCATGGCAGTAACGTTCAGCCTGATCGCGCTGAGGTCGACAATCGCTTCCGGATGCCCGTCCATGGCCCTCAAGTGTGCCAGCAGCCGGCCACTGCTGCGCCCAGCCGCACAGCCAGCGGGCAGCCGTGGTTAGGTACTTCCATGGTTGAACTCATTCCCCGCCAGGTCCTTTTCGGTAATCCCGAGCGGGTCAGCCCCCAGATCTCACCCGACGGCGGCAGGCTCGCGTGGATCGCGCCGAAGGACGGCGTCCTGAACGTCTGGGTGGCACCGGTCAGCCCGCACGCCGGGGTCGGCTGGGACCAGGCCGAGGTCGTGACCGACGACAAGGACCGCGGAATCAGGACGTTCACCTGGGCGCACGACAACAAGCACCTGCTGTACCTGCAGGACACCGGCGGGGACGAGAACTGGCGGCTGCACGACGTCGACCTGACCACCATGCAGCGGCGCGACCTCACGCCCTTCGACGGCGTCCAGACTCAGATCGTGGCGACGGAGCGCGACTTTCCGACCGAGATCCTGATCGGGCTGAACAAGGACAATCCCGAACTTCACGACGTCTACCGGCTCGACCTGGTCACGGGGAGCCTGACCAGGGAACTCGCCAATCCCGGCTTCATCGGCTGGCTCGCCGACGCCGAGCTGATCGTGCGGGCCGCGTTCGCGCCGCAGCCGGACGGCGGCATGCTGCTGCTGGTGCGTGACGGCGCCGACGACGACTGGCGCCAGCTGCTGGCCATACCGGCGCAGGACGCGCTGACCACCGAGCCTGTGGCGTTCAGCGCGGACGGCAGGTCCATGCTGCTGATCAGTTCTGTGGACGCGGAGACCGCCCGGCTGGTCAGGATCGATCTCGCGACCGGTGCGCAGCAGGTGCTGGCAGGCGACCCGACCGCCGACGTCAGCGACGTGCGGCTCGACCCCGACACCAGGGAGCCGCAGATCGCCACGGTGCTCAGAGAGCGATCCGAGTACCTGGTACTCGACCCGGCGCTGGCCGACGACATGGCCGCGATCCGTTCGCTGCATCCGGGCGACCCGGTCTTCGCCAGCGCCGACGACGCGGACGCTACCTGGCTGCTGGCCTTCACCAACGACTCAGGACCAGTGCCGTACTACGCCTACGACCGGGCGACCGGGCAGGGCAGCTTCCTGTTCGACCATCAGCCGGCCCTCGCCAGCTACCCGCTCGCCGCGATGGTCCCGTTCTCGTTCGAGGCGCGGGACGGCCTGGTGATCCACGGTTACGCCACGTTCCCGCCTGAGGCCGAGCACAAGGACCTGCCCGTCGTGCTCAACGTGCACGGCGGCCCGTGGGCAAGGAACAGCTGGGGATACGGGGCCGAGGCTCAGTGGCTGGCCAACCGGGGTTACCTGTGCCTGCAGGTCAACTACCGCGGCTCGACCGGCTACGGCAAGGCGTTCGTCAACGCGGGCGACAAGCAGTGGGGCGCCGCCATGCAGGACGACCTGACCGACGCCGTGGCGTTCGCCATCGCGCGCGGCTGGGCCGATCCCGCCCGGATCGCGATCTACGGCGGCTCGTATGGCGGGTACGCCGCGCTCGCCGGCGCGACCTTCACGCCGGGGATCTACTGCTGCGCGGTCGACATCGTCGGGCCCTCCAACCTCAAGACGCTGATCGAGACGATCCCGCCATACTGGGCCCCGCTGGTCGCCCAGTTCCACAACCGGGTCGGCGACCCGGCGAAGGACGCCGAGTTCCTGTGGTCACGGTCGCCGCTGTCCCGGGCGGACCAGATCTCCATTCCGCTGCTGATCGCCCAGGGCGCCAACGACCCGCGGGTCAAGCAGGCCGAGTCCGAGCAGATCGTCGCGGCGCTGGAGGCCGCCGGGATCGAGCATGAGTACATGCTGTTCCCCGACGAGGGACACGGCTTCGCCAAGCCGGAGAACCGGATGCGGTTCTACGCGGCGGCCGAGAAGTTCCTCGCCCGGTACCTGGGCGGCCGCTACGAGGAGTAGCGGCCGCCGCCTCTGCGCGGGGCCTGGTGGCCCGGCTGCCGCGGTGCGGCCTAGCTGCTGACCAGGCAGCCAGTGCTCTGGCCGCCTTCGGGGAAGGCGCGGGCCAGGGCATCGGCGATCATCTTCGCGCGGTGCTTGTAGCCGATCGAGGTGAAGTGGATCCCATCGGAGATGTACCAGTTTCGCCTGACCTCGGCCGCCCAGTCGTAGACCCGCATGTTCGGGTACCTCGCGCACGCCCTCAGCAGCGTCTGGTCCCACCGCAGCATGTTCGACTCGGCATACGGGCCGCTGGCCAGCAGGGACCTGAGGTTCACCCACATCACCGGCTCGCCGTGCGCGGCTCGCATCATCCGCTCGATCCTGGTCATCAGCCCGACGTTCGATCCGGCCGCCACGTCGGCCGTGTCGTTGGTGCCCAGGGCGATGACCCAGCAGCCGCTGAAACCGTTCCGGACGATCGCCTTCGCCGCGTCGTATCCGTTGACCTGCCCGGGCAGGACCTCGAACACCGAGCGCGCGCCCGAGATGTCGGTGATCACCTGCCGTACCCCGACGTCCTCGTAGCGCGCGGTGATCCGCTCGCCAGGCTTCGGCAGGTACAGGGACGAGACCAGGCCATCGGAGGTCGAGTCGCCGATGTGGGCAACGGCACGGCACGACGTCGTCAGCGGCCCGGCGCCGCTGGTACCCGGCGAGGGTGCGGCCGTCGGGCCGGCCTTGCCGTGGCTGGCCTTGCCGTGGCTGGCCGGTGACTTCACGACCGTCCTGGTCTGCACCGACCCGGACGCCAGGACCGACCTGAGGCTCTGGTCGCCTGCCGCGCCGTGGATCGCTCCCGTCAGCCCGGCTCCCGCGACAACGAGCACGCCAGCCGTCCCTGCCGTCGCGGCCACGCTGGCCGGCCGGAGCATGCCGCGCAGGCTCCCGCCTTGCCCGGCGGCGGCACGCAGGCGGGTGACGGCGCGCTCGATCGCGCCGTGCCGGATCGGCTCTTCCACATAGCGCCAGGACAGCGCGGCAAGGCCCACCGCCGCGGCGATCTGGAGCGTGGCCCTGAGCAGGTTCGGTCCTGCGCCGTCCGGGGTCGTCAGGACTATGACCGGGTAGTGCCACAGGTAGATGCCGTAGGAGCGGGCGCCGATCCAGCGCAGCGGCCGCCAGCCGAGCGCCAGGCCGACGAGGCTGCCCGGATAGACAGCCGCGGCGACCACAGCCGCCGTGGCGACCGACAGCAGGACAAGCCCGCCGTAATAGGCAAGGGGTGAGTACTCGCCGACCCGCCAGATCATGAGGCCGATCACAGCGAGCCCGGCCACGCCGAACGCGTCGAATGCGGCGCGGCTCCAGCGGCTTGCCGTACCGTCGGTGCCGGTGCTAGCGCCAGGCCAGGCCAGCGCAAGTGCGGCGCCGATCAGCAGGCCGGCGGCGCGAGTGTCCGTGCCCTCGTAGACCCTGGTCGGGTCCAGGCCCGGGTGGTACAGCGCGCTCATCGCCAGCGTCGACGCGGCGGCCAGCAGGGCGGCGGGCACCGCCAGGCCCTGCGGCGCCTTCGGGCCGAGCTTGCGCAGCACGAAGAGCCCGCCGAGCAGAAGCAGCGGCCAGAGCAGGTAGAACTGCTCCTCCACCGCGAGCGACCAGAGGTGGTCGAGCGGACCCGGGGGCGCGAACCTGGAGAAGTAGGACTGATGCGAGGCGATGATGTACCAGTTGCTGAAATAAGCGGCGGCAGCGCCTACCGCGCTGCGCAGGCTGGACAGCCTCGCCCGGTCCGCGATCGTGACCCAGGCGGTCACCACGGCGAGCATGGCGAAGAGCGCCGGCAGTAGCCGGCGCGCACGCCGCAGCCAGAACTGGCCGAGGCGCATCCGTCCTTCCGCCGACCACTGCCCGATGAGCAAGCTCGTGATCAGGAACCCGCTCAGGGTGAAGAACACCCCGACACCAAGCAGGCCGCCCTGCGCCCAGGCGAATTGCACGTGGTACGCGATGACCGCGAGCACCGCCAGTGCGCGCAGTCCGTCCAGGCCAGGCACGTAGCGCTGACCAGAACTCACCGGCTTCGGCATTGTCCCCCCTAGCCGCGGCCCGTCTCGCTCGTGTCAGGCGAGAACGCGGGGTTTCGCGGGCTGGGATGGAACTACCCAGAGTGACTTAATGACTACGTATTGTC
>DASWAA010000537.1:0-13229 GCA_036391385.1 Streptosporangiaceae bacterium | reverse complement strand
GGCCGCCCGTCAGGGCGCGAGCATGTCCGGGGTCAGGTGCGCCTCTGTGGAGGGAATGCCGAGGTCGATCGCGCGCTTGTCGGCGAGGGCAAGCAGCCGCCTGATCCGGCCCGCGATCGCGTCCTTGGTCAGCGGCGGGTCGGCGGCCTGGCCGAGCTCTTCCAGGCTGGCCTGGCGGTGCTTGATCCGCAGCTGGCCGGCCACGATCAGGTGCTCGGGGGCCTCGTCGCCCAGGATTTCCAGTGCCCGCTCGACCCTGGCCCCGGCGGCGACGGCCGCACGCGCGCTGCGGCGCAAGTTCGCGTCGTCGAAGTTGGCCAGCCGGTTAGCGGTGCCGCGAACGGCGCGGCGGATCCTGCGCTCCTCCCACGCCAGCACGCTGTCGTGGGCGCCGAGCCTGGTCAGGATCGCGCTGATCGCGTCGCCGTCGCGGACCACGACCCGGTCCACGCCGCGCACGTCGCGTGCCTTCGCCGCGATCCGCAGCCGCCGGGCGGCGCCCACCATCGCCAGGGCAGCCTCCGGGCCCGGGCACGTGAGCTCAAGCGACATGGACCGGCCGGGCTCGGTCAGCGAGCCGTGCGCCAGGAAGGCACCGCGCCAGGCAGCCTCGCAGTCGCAGGTGCTGCCGGAGACCACCTGCCTGGGCAGGCCGCGGACCGGACGGCCATGACCGTCGACGAGCCCGGTCTGCCTGGCCAGGCTGTCACCGTCCTTGACGACGCGCACCACATACCGGTTGCCCTTGCGCAGGCCGCTCGGCGCGAGCACGATCAGCTCCGAGGAATGGCCGAAGATCTCCATGATGTCCTTACGGAGCCTGCGAGCCGCCGCGCCGGTGTCGAGCTCGGCCTCGACCATGATGTGGCCGTTGTTCAGGTGCAGGCCGCCGGCGAACCGCAGCAGCGTCGACACCTCAGCCTTCCGACAGCATGGCTTGAGCACTTTCACGCGACTGAGCTCGTCCTTGACCAGGCTGGTCAGCGCCACACTCTCACTCCCCCTCGAATATCTGGGCAAAGGCTCCGGCGAGCCGCAGCGGGTCGTGGCGGTCCGGCCGGCCCGCCATGGCCAGGTCGGCGAGCACTAGCCGTCCGCCGAGCTTCTCGGCTGCCTCTTTCAGCTCGCCGACCGTCTCCCTCGTGGCGGACCGGTCGGCGAGCACGACGTCGATGGCGAGGTCCGGGGCATGGCTGGCCAGCACCTCCAGGTGAGCACGCGGAGAGAACCCCTCGGTCTCTCCCGGCTGGGGCGCCAGGTTCAGCGTGACCAGCCTCCGGGCCGGGGTGGCGACAAGCGCGCTGGCTAGCTCCGGCACCAGCAGATGCGGGAGCACGCTGGTGAACCACGAGCCAGGCCCGAGCACCACCCAGTCTGCCTCCGCGACCGCCTGCACCGCTTCGGCGCACGCGGGCGGGTCGGCAGGCATCAATGACACCGACCGTACCCGCCCGGTCGTCGTCGCGCAGGCGACCTGGCCTCGAATTGTGCTGACGGCACCGGGAGACTTCGGGTCAACTCCCTCCACCTCGGCCGCAAGCTCCAGCGGAACCGAGGCCATCGGCAGTACCCGGCCGTGCGCCCCGAGCAGCCTGCCCACCCAGTCAAGCCCGGTCACCGTGTCACCGAGCAGATCCCAGAGCGCGACGATGAGCAGGTTCCCAACCGCGTGGCCGCCGAGCTCACCGGACCCGGTGAACCGGTGCTGTACGACCTTGCTCCAGGTGGTGCCCCACGAGTCGTCGCCGCACAGCGCCGCGAGCGCCATCCTCAGGTCGCCAGGCGGCAGCACGCCGAAATCGCGCCGCAGCCTGCCGCTCGAGCCGCCGTCGTCGGCGACCGTGACGACCGCGGTCAGGTCCCTGGTCACCCGGCGCAGCGCGGACAGCGAGGCGAACAGGCCGTGGCCTCCGCCGAGTGCCACCACGCGGCGGCGGGCGGGCCTGCCGAGGCTGGCCACCGCCCTGGCGACCGCGGGCCGGTCGTTACTCACGTCCGAGGTCACGATGGGCGATCTGGATGCTCGGCGACGCCCCGGCCAGCCGTGCCGCGATCTCCTCGGCGATCGCGACGCTGCGGTGCTTGCCGCCGGTGCAGCCGACGGCCAGCGTCACGAAATGCTTACCGGTCCGCTCGTAGCCCGCCAGGGTGATCCCGAGCACCTCGAGGTAGGCCCGCAGGAACTCCTCGGTGCCGGGCTGGCCGAGTACGTAATCTCTGACGGCCTTGTCCTGGCCGGTCTGCGGGGCGAGCTCGGGGATCCAGTGCGGGTTGGGCAGGAAGCGGCAGTCGACGACCATATCCGCGTCCACAGGCAGACCGTACTTGAAGCCAAAGGACAGGACGTTGACCCGCACGGCACTGTCGCGCTCGTTGCCGAACTCCTCGCGCATCCGGGAGCGAAGCTCATGGATGTTGAGGCCCGAGGTGTCCACGATCAGGTCGGCTTCCGCGCGGACGCTCTCCAGCTGGTGCCGCTCGGCCCTGATGCCGTCGGTGATCGTGCCGCTGCCCTGCAGCGGGTGCGGCCGTCGCACGTTCTCGAACCTGCGTACCAGTGTCTCGTCGTCGGCCTCGAGGAATACCACGTAGGGATTGGCGCCGGCGGCGTCGAGCTCCGCGATCACGGACTTGAGGTCGGAGGAGAACGCGCGGCTGCGGATGTCGACTACCGCCGCGACCTTCGGCACGTCCGCCCTGGCCCGCCTGGCGAGGTCGAGCATGGTCACCAGCATCGCGGGCGGGAGGTTGTCGGCGACGAACCAGTCGAGGTCCTCCAGGGACTTGGCCGCCGTGGAGCGCCCGGCGCCTGACATACCGGTGATGATCACGATCTCTGGCGCGGCGCCATGGTGATTCATTCGATTGCCCCCGTTTCCCCTGTGCTAGTTTCGCGCCCCCGCAGCGCGCTGGCGACCGCCTCGGCCAGGTGCGGTCCGAACCCGTCCACCTCGGCGATCTCCTCGGCGCCTGCCTGCCTCAGCTTGCGTACCGAACCGAAATGCTTCAGCAGTGCGGCGCGCCTGGCCGGGCCAAGCCCGGGCACGTCATCGAGTTCACTGACCGTCTGGGCGGCCGTCCGCTTCGCCCGATGGTAAGTGATGGCGAACCGGTGCGCCTCGTCCCTGACCCGCTGCAGCAGGTACAGTCCTTCGCTGGTCCTTGGCAGGATCACCGGGCTGTCCTCACCGGGCAGCCACACTTCTTCCAGTCGCTTGGCCAGCCCGCATACGGCCACGTCGGTGATGCCGAGGCCGGCAAGCGCCCGCGTGGCCGCGTCGACCTGCCCCGCGCCGCCGTCGATGACCAGCAGGCTCGGCGGGTAGGCGAACTTGCGGCGGCCGTCGCCGGACTCGGAGGATTCCTCGCCGGTCGACGGGGAACCGGTCAGCGCGGTCTGCTCGTCGCGCTCGGCCAGATAACGGCGGAACCGGCGGGTCACCACCTCGTAGATGGCGGCGAGGTCGTCGGTACCGTCGGCGCCCTTGATAGCGAACTTACGGTATTCCGACTTGCGGGCGAGGCCGTCCTCGAAGACCACCATCGAGGCCACCACGTGGGTGCCCTGGAGGTTCGACACGTCGAAGCACTCGATCCGCAGCGGCGCGGTCTCCAGGCCGAGCGCGTCCTGTATCTCGTGCATCGCCTGGCTGCGGGTGGTCAGGTCACTCGCGCGCTTGGTTTTGTGCAGGGCCAGTGCCTGCGTGGCGTTCCTGGTGACCGTGTCGAGCAGGGCCTTCTTGTCACCGCGCTGCGGTACCCGGAGCGTGACCCTGCCACCGCGCCGGGCCGCGAGCCAGTCCTGGACGGCCGGGGTATCGGGCGGCAGGACAGGCACGAGCACCTCGCGGGGAACGGCCTGGCGGTCGGGCTCGGCCCGCCAGTCGGCGCTGGTCCGGGTGACCTCGCCCCGGCGGCTGTGCGCCCGCGTCCGCTCGGCATCGGCGGAACTGGCCGGCTCCTGCTGCTCGGATGCCGGGTCGTCGCGGTAGACCTGACCGAGGAAGTGCTCGACCAGGTCACCGGTGGTGACGTCCTCGACCTTGTCCACGACCCAGCCGCGCTGGCCGCGCACCCGGCCGCCGCGAACGTAGAAGACCTGGACGGCCGCCTCGAGCTGGTCTTCGACCAGGCCGATCACGTCGCAGTCCGTGCCGTCCGGCAGCACGACAGCCTGCTTCTCCAGGGCGCGCTGCAGCGCCTGCAGGTCGTCGCGCAGCCTAGCCGCCCGCTCGTACTCCTCGGCCTGCGCGGCCTCGTGCATCTGCGTTTCGAGGCGCCGGGTGAACTTACCGGTCTGACCCGCCATGAAGTCGCAGAACTCCTCGGCCAGCTGCCGGTGCTCGGCCTCGCTGACCCGGCCGACGCACGGTGCCGAGCACTTCCCGATGTAACCGAGCAGGCACGGACGGCCGATCTGCCCTGCTCGCTTGAACACCCCGGCCGAGCAGGTCCGGACCGGGAAGACGCGCAGCAGCGTGTCGACGGTGTCCCTGATGGCCCAGGCGTGCGAGTACGGGCCGAAGTACCGCACGCCGCGGCGCTTGGTACCACGCAGGACGGTGACCCGCGGGTACTCCTCGTTCAACGTGACGGCGAGGTAGGGGTAGCTCTTGTCGTCCCGGTACCTGATGTTCCAGCGCGGATCGAACTCCTTGATCCAGGAGTACTCAAGCTGGAGCGCCTCGACCTCCGTGCCGACGACGGTCCACTCCACGCCAGCGGCGTCGAGCAGCATCCACTGCGTGCGCGGATGCAGGCTGGCGAAGTCGGAGAAGTAGGAGTTCAGCCTAGACCGCAGGTTCTTAGCCTTGCCGACGTAGACGACCCGGCCGTGCTTGTCACGGAACCGGTAGACCCCCGGCGACTCGGGGATCGAGCCAGGCGCAGGACGATAGGATGCCGGATCAGCCACGCAGCAACTCTAGTAAGCCTTTCGGGCCGGCCGCGCCTGCTGGATGTTCGCGGCTAACCGAAGATGCCGGTCAGCGGGCTGATCAGGCCCTCCGTGACAGTGCGCCGCGGCAGGACGGGCGCCTCGTCGCGCAGGCGGGAACCTGCCATTCCGGCAGTTGGCCAGGCATGCCCATTACAACGCGACGACTGGTGTCGGTCGCGTGCTCGGGAACGATCCTGCCGAGCTTCGATGGCATCGCGATCGCCGACGGGTCGGTCTGGTCGCAGACCTGCCCGGCGGGACTTCGGCCACGCTGGTGCGCAGTCAGCGGTGCTTCTGACGGCTACTTGGCGTGAGTCGGACCGCCGGGTGTCACCTGACGGCTTCCTCAGCTGCCTGCTGCATTATGGTGCGCTCGATGGTCGTGGCGATGCCCTCGCACGTGACCGTCGCGTCGGGATAGATCGCGCTAAAGTGCTGCGCTCCGATGTGGAAGCGAACCGCAACATGTGTGAGCACCCAGCAGCTCCTGGGCCGTGGCGGCCAGACTTCGGCTACCATTTCGGATTGATAAGTGCCGAAATGCACGCGATGGCTGATCAGCGGTCCGAGATCGTGCGCGCCGCAGCCATCGAGGACTAGCGTGTGCCCAGTTCGTCGTAGCGGCCAGGCTCCAGCGCACTGGTTATAGGCGATCACCCGCAACGCGAACGGCCGAGGCGGCGGATAGCCGACGCCACCGATGAGCCGAATGCCGTCGATCAAGATCGTCGCATGAGCCTTGCTGCTGATCGGGATGATGATGCCCAACGGCTGCTTTCCGTTGCCAGGGCCGCCGTCCAGGCCATAGGAGCCAATGAACAAGGGGCCGTTAACACCGTACGCTCCGCCGTGCGCGCCAAATGCGCCCCAGGCAGCAAAGGCGGCCATCGCAAGCACGCCCGCGATGCAGGCGAGCCGCCACCACAAGCGGCCAGCGCGTTGTGGCTCCACCTGTCCTCCTCGATAGCGAACGACATGCCGATGCCCGAAGGCAGCTCGATCCGGCCACCGACGCCGCCCGGATCGCCATTGCGCCCGGGGTCACAGGCGATTCCGCGCAAAGCACATCATCGAGTACGGGCGTGCTGCTGTCCACGGCGTCGGCGTCGGCGTCGGCGTCGGCGACGGCCCGCGCCACATCGTGGCCGTTCGGGGCGAGCTGTGGGTAGCGCTGTCCGACGCCGGGGAGGTTGTCGTCTTGCGGCCGCGGACCTAGCCGACGGTCGCTGGATCCGCCGCCCGCGATCCTTCGGCCGGAGCGAAGATCACGACGGTCGCGAAGTCTTCGGTGATGTCGGTGAACCGGTGCACCTCGGCGGCGGGCACGTAGATCACCGCGCCCGGACCGGCCGCGACCCGCTGGCCGCCCGCCTCGAACATCGCCCGGCCGGCCGTGACGACATAGATCTCGTCCTCGGTGTGCGGCTGCTGGCCGTCGGTGCCGCCCGCCGCGATCGAGTAGGTGCCGACGCTCAGGTCATCGACGCGGAGCTGCTCGACCCAGTGCGTGCCGCGCCGGTCATGCGGCACGGTGTAGGTGCCAGCTCCGTCGATCAGCTCCATCGGCCCTCTTCCCGAGATGTGCGCAACGGACGACATTATGCCCGGCAGCCCGCGCTCGGCCTTTGTCCGTCCCCCGGCTCCTGAGCGCACCCGCTGGCCCCCTGAGCGTCACGCCTGGCCGGCCGCCAGGCCCGGCAGCCCCCGATGTACCAGGCGGAGCACCTGAGACTGGACGTCATCCGCAGGCGCGCCCGCCTGGACGGCTCGCATCGCGGCGGCCAGGATCCCGTCGAGCAGATCCGTGGCCAGGTCCACGTCGGCCACGCCTAGCTCACGTACCGCCTCGTGCAGCGGCTCGCGCTGCTGCGCGTGCAGTTCGTCCAGCCGGTCCCGGCAGGGCTGCGGCAGGTCGGCGGCGGCGAGCACGGCCGCTGCCCGGTGAGCACCGCGGGCGGTGAGGTCGATCGCCGTGCGCAGGTACGCGTCGATCCGCTCGGCCGGGGTGCCCGCCGATTCGGCGGCGGCTCGCAGTTCGGCCGCGGCGCGCGGCAGGGCGTCCTCGATCGCGGCCGCGATCATCGCCTCGGCCGAGTCGAAGTAGGTGTAGACGCTCGACCGGGCGATCCCGGCCCGGGAGCCCACCACGGCCGGGCTGACCGCGCTGACGCCGCCCTCCGCGAGCAGGTCAGCTACGGCCGCCAGCAGAGCCGCCCGCCGGTTAGCGTGGTGCTCGGCCACCGTGGCGGCGGCGATCCTCGGCATGGCGCTCCCTGCCTTCAGCGCGAGGCGGACGGCACGACGTCGGGCCGACCTGCGGCCTGGCCGTCGCCCTGGACCTCCGACGCCCGGGCAGCGGGAAGCCTGAGCGTGACGGCGAGCCCGACCGCGAGAATCGCGGCTGCCGCGTACGAGACTATCTTGCCGGCCTGCACCAGGGCGCTGGCGCCGGCCTGCCCGGCGGCGGCCGTCGTCGGCGCGGAGCGCAGCGCGGGGATCACCGAGCCGATCGACGATCTGACCGCCTGGACCAGGTGCTCCTGCACCGGGCCGGACAGCCCGATCGCGGTCAGGTTGGCGGCAGTGACCCGTGCGAGCGTGACGACCAGCAGCCCGCCGAGTACGGCGACGCCGAGCGCCGAGCCGAGCTGGCGGACTGTGGACTGCAGGCCGGACGCCTCGCCGCTGGCCGCCACCGGGACGTCGGCCAGCAGCACGCTGGTGAGCTGGGCTGTCGCCAGGCCGACACCGAGACCGTAGAGGAACAGCCAGCCGGCGATCACCGCGCCGGCCACGTGCTCAGACAGCGTGAACCCGAGACCCGCAATCGCGATCGCCTCGAGCGCAAGGCCGATCTGGACCACCGAGCGCCCGCCGAGCCGACGGGTGAGCTGCGGTGTCGCCCCGGAGATGAGGAATGTGCCGAGAGCCAGGGCCAGCACCAGGACGCCGGTCCCCAGCGCGCTGTAGCCCAGGGCGCCCTGCAGCAGCAGCGGCAGCGCGAACAGCAGGCCGAACTCGCCGAAGGAGACGATCAGCGCGGCGAGCGCGCCGTACCGGAAGGAACCGATCCGCAGCAGTGCGAGGTCGACGAGAACGACCTTGCCCGACCGGGCGCGCCGCTGCTGCACGGCGGCGAAGGCCGCCAGCAGCGCCGCTCCCCCGGTAAGCGCGAACGGGACCGGGGAAGGCGCCCCGGACGCCTGCAGCCACCAGCCGTAGCGCTGGCTCTCGATCAGGCCGAAGACGATCCCTGACAAGGCGAGCGCGGACAGGACGGCGCCGGTGACGTCCAGGCCGCGCCGGGCGTCGGCGTCCCTGGTCTCGGGCAGCAGCAGCTTGCCCGCCACGACGGTCGCGACCCCGATCGGGATATTCAGCCAGAACGCCCAGCGCCAGCTCAGGTCGGTGGCCAGCCAGCCCCCGACGACGGGACCGACCGCAGCCATCCCGCCGATCGTGGCCCCCCAGATGGCGAACGCGATGCCGCGCTCACGGCCCTGGAACATGGCGTTCACCGTGGACAGCGAGGCGGGCATGATGGCAGCGGCCGCGATGCCCTGGATCAGCCTGGCGCCGATCAGCATCCCGCCGGTGGCGCTGGCGCCGGCCACGACGCTGGCCGCGGTGAACAGCAGCAGGCCGCCGATGACCATGCGCCGACGACCATAGAGGTCTGCGAGCCGGCCGAACATCAGCAGCAGCGCGGCGAACGCCAGCGCGTAGACCGCGCTCAGCCACTCGGTCTGTGCCGGGTTGAGATGCAGGGCCCTGATCACCAGCGGCACTGCCACGTTGACGATCGTGGCGTCCATGATGATCAGCGCCACTCCCACCGAGATGACGGTCATCGCCAGCCAGCGCCTGTTCGTCCCGGTCATGATCCTGCCTCTCAGATTTCCCGACACTATGTCGTTATCATAGCAACACAGTGTCGGGAAGTACGTGCCCGGTGCTCCAGGCTGGTGCTGGTGCCGGACAGTTCCCGGATCGGGCGTCCTGTGCCACGCTGTGCTGATGCTCATCCCGCTGGCCGTCGCGTCGCTCGCGGTCGCCGCCTGGGCCTACCTGCTGGCCGGGCACGGCTGGTTCTGGCGGACGGACCAGCGACTGCCCGCAGCCGACCCGGGACCGGATCAGCAGGCCGCCGTGTCGGCGGCGTGGCCGGACGTAGTCGCCGTGGTGCCTGCCAGGAACGAAGCGGCGGTGCTGCCGGAGTCGCTGCCGACGCTGCTAGCCCAGGACTACCCCGGGCGCCTGCGCGTCGTCCTGGTGGACGACGAGAGCAGCGACGGAACGGCCGAGGTCGCCGCCAGCCTGAGCGAGCAGGCGGGATCAGCCGACCCGCGGCTCGGCGAGCGGCTGCAGGTCGTCGCCGGCTCGCCACTGCCGCCAGGCTGGGCGGGCAAGGTGTGGGCGATGGCCCAGGGCCTGCGCGCCGCCGGGGACGCGGAGTACGTGCTGTTCACCGACGCGGACATCGCCTACCGTCCAGGAGCGCTCACCGCCCTGGTCAGCTCGGCCCGGGCCAGCGGCAAGGCGCTGGTCTCGCAGATGGCGCTGCTGCGCGCTGACACAGGCTGGGAGCGGCTGCTGATCCCGGCGTTCGTCTACTTCTTCGCCCAGCTCTATCCGTTCCGCAGGATCAACAAGCCGCGAGCGCGCACCGCCGGGGCCGCGGGCGGCTGCATGCTGGTGCGCCGGGAGGCGCTAGCAGTCGCCGGCGGCCTCGAGCCGATCAGGGGCGCACGGATCGACGACGTGGCGCTGGGCAGGCTGCTCAAGCGCCCTCCGTCGGGGGGTGACTGCTGGCTCGGGTTCAGCACGGACGTGATCAGCCAGCGCCGGTACAGCGCGCTGGCCGAGATCTGGGACATGGTGGCCCGCAGCGCCTACACCCAGCTGCGCTACTCCCACCTCGCGCTGGCCGGGACAGTGGCCGGAATGGCCGTGCTGTACCTGGTGCCGGTCGGCGCGACGGCAGCCGGGCTGGCCCTGCTGCTCGCGGGCGGCCCGGGTGCGGACGTGCCTGCCGGGCAGGCGTCCTGGCTCCTCGCCGCGGGCATCGCGGCCTGGGCGGTCATGTCCGCCACCTACGTGCCGGTGCTCCGGCTCAGCGGGCTCTCGCCGCTGCGCGCTCCGCTGCTGCCGGCGATCGGCGTCCTGTACACGGGGATGACGATCAGCTCGGCCCGGCGTCATCGCGCCGGGCGCGGCGGTGAGTGGAAAGGACGCACGATACAGCGATGAGCCCGGACGAGGGCGCCGGAGTCCTCGTCACCGCCGTCCGCAGGTCAGGAGAACTCGCTTGACTCTGCCCCATGGTCATTGCCTAGCGTCATTTACGTGAGCCGGCCAGGGGCGATCCAGCGACGCAGGCTCGATGTCGACGGCCTGGCGAACGCCAGGGATCTCGGGCTGCTGCGCCGCGCCAACGGGTCGATGACGCCCGCCGGGGTGTTCTACCGCTCGGAGAACGTGGACTGGATCACCTGGAAGGACTACTGGGATAACGGCCTCGTCGGCACCGCCCTGTATTACCTCCCGCACCTGGCCGCGATGCCGGAGCGTGCCGGAGCGTCGCTGTCCGCCATCGTGGGCGCACCTCCTGGCGGAGTCCTCTTCCATTGCATGGGCGGACCGGACCGGACCGGCATGATCGCCATGCTGCTGCTAGCGGCCGTCGGCACCGAGCCTGAGCAGATCGTGGCCGACTACCTGGAGACCGTCCGGCTTGGCGACCAGCGCTCTGCCTCGGCCAATCGCAACATCGACGAGCCGGCCATCGAGGCTTTCTGCCGCTCGCTCGGCACCAGCACCGAGGGCGCATTCCGCTCCGCCCTTGCCGGGCTGGACATCCACGAGGTCCTCGATGCCGCAATGGTCAGCAGAGCCGACCGGCAGGCACTGCTGACCTGGCGCGGAACCATTCCCGGCAGATGGCTGCCACGATGACCGGTCCGCCGCTGCCCGCCACCACCGACGGACTGGTCACAATCCGCGCCCCGGAGCCCGGTGACGCTGACGTCCTGGTCGCCGGGCGGGACGAGGAGTTCCACCGGTTCCTCGGACCCGGCGCGGACCAGCCACGGCCGACGGGATGCGTCCTGGTCGCCGGGCGGGTCGCCGGCTGGGTGGACTACGACCGCGACCAAGGCTGGCTGCTGACCGGCGAAGTTAATCTCGGCTATAACGTCTTCGCCGCGTACAGGGGCAGCGGCTACGCCACGCGGGCCGTCCGGCTGCTGCTGCACCACCTCGCCCTGCGCACCAGCCACAGGACGGCGACCCTGCTCATCGACCCGGCCAACGACAGATCTCTCGCCCTCGCCGCGCGGCTCGGCGCCGCCCGGGCCGCGCATCCGGACGGCGCGTATTTCAAGCTCGCCGTGCCGCCCCTGTCTTACTCCGACGGCATCGTGACCATCCGCCGACTCCGCCCCGATGACCTGGATGCCGACCTGGCCGCGAAGGACGACGAGCAGATCAGGTGGATGTGGCTGCCAGGCCAGCGGGACACCTGGGAGGCGATGACCGACGCAGCGCGGCGCGCGCACGCGGCCGCCAGCCTTCGCCAGCGCATCGAGGCATTCGGGGCCGGGCCGAGCTGGGCGTTCGCGGCCGACGCGCCCGGCGCGAGCTACGCCGTCTACGTCGAGTGCGATCTGGCCAGTGGCAATGCCCCGGCCGGGGAGGCGAACATCTCCTACTCCTGTCATCCCGCGTACCGCGGGCACGGGTACGTCAGCCGTGCCGTGCGCCTGATCTCCTGCTTCCTGCACGATCACACCGGCGCCCGGCAGGCGCACCTCCTGATCGACCCCGACAACGCCGCATCGCTCCGCGTCGCCCTGGCCGTCGGCGCGAGGCGGCGAGGCCAGTCAGTGAACGAGTCGGGTCAGGCTATGGTCCGCTATGTCCTCGCTCTGGGCGACCAGCGAGCCGGGGCCTGATCATTCCTGCTGGGTCCGCGACATACTGTCAGGGCGGATCCCGGTCGCACCGGGATTCCTAGATACGGAACGACAGCGTTCCGGAACTACCGAACGTGCGGCCGCACCGGACCGAGCTAGCAGGAGGTTCGTCCCATGGCAAGCCCATCGCTGGACCGGGGCGCGCTGCGCGCACTGCAGCAGCCGCTCAAGGATGCCTACCGCGAGGATCCGGCGAAGGCGCTCGTGACCCTGCGGGCACAAGGAACGCTCGGCGAGGAGAGCATCAGCTGCTCGGTGGCGACCGGCCAGGCGCTCGCCGAGGCCGGCCTGCATCCGGCCACCGGTGGCGATGGCACGCTCGCGTGCTCGGGCGACATGCTGCTCCAGGCGCTCGTCGCCTGCGCGGGCGTCACGCTGCGCTCCGTCGCCACGTCGATCGGCGTGGCCGTTGCCGGCGGAACCGTCCGCGCCGAGGGCGACCTCGACTTCCGCGGCACGCTCTCGGTCAGCAAGGACGCGCCGGTCGGGTTCAGGGCCATCCGGCTGAGCTTCGACCTGGACACGCAGGCCAGCTCCGACGAGCTGCAGACGCTGATCGCCCTCACCGAACGGTACTGCGTCGTGTACCAGACGCTGGCGAAGCCAGCGGAGCTGACGGTGTCCGTCAGTCAGGCCCCGGCAACGTGATCGCGTCGGATGGGCCGCGATCGCATCACGGCCGGTGATTTCTGACCAGGGACTCGGTTAGGTTCCTGGCATTACCTCCTTTCCTTGCCGAAAGGCCGGCGATGAACAGGGCCAGGATCGTGCTGACCGGCAGCATCCTCGCGGCCGCCGTCAGCGTCGCGGCCCTGGCGAGCGGTAACCCGACGGGAGCACGCGCCGGAGCCGCGGCTGCCTTCGGAGTGCTCCTGATAGCGATCTGGCTCGGTCCCCCCAGCGCCGTTCGCCCGCACTAATACGGAACGAGACCGTCTCGTAAGTAAGGCTTGCACCTTGCCCGCCAGCCTGCGCTCAGGCTTCAAACGCCTCCGGTGGCGGGCAGGAGCAGACCAGGTGCCGGTCACCGTAGGCGCCCTCGATCCGGCGGACCGGAGGCCAGTACTTCGAGCGCCGGTCACCGCCGGCCGGGTAGGCGCCCTCGGTCCGGCCGTACGGGTGGTCCCACTCGTCGGCAAGCAGCATCGAAGCTGTGTGCGGCGCGTTCTTGAGCGGGTTGTCCTTGGCGTCGAAATGGCCGATCATCTTCAAGGGGACCAACGGCGAGGACGGCTACTCGGGGTTCACGATGCGCGACCCGTCCACCGACGGGCTCGTCCCGACACCGCTCGAGCCGCTGCTCATCGAGTCCGGGG
>DASWAA010000536.1:0-2097 GCA_036391385.1 Streptosporangiaceae bacterium | reverse complement strand
CAAGGAGGTCAGCACCAGGTTCGACTTCCGCGGGGTCGGCGCCTCCATCTCGTGGTCCGGCGACAAGGCCGTCGAGATCCGGGCAAACAGCGAGGAGCGAGCGAACGCCGTCCTTGACCTGTTCAAGGAGAAGCTGGTCAGACGTGGCGTGTCGCTCAAGGTCCTGGACGCTGGCGAGCCCAAGCTCTCGGGCAAGGAATACCGCCTGATGACCAGCCTCAAAGAGGGCATCTCGCAGGACGACGCCAGGAAGATCTCCAAGATCATCCGGGACGAGGGGCCCAAGGGCGTCCGAGCCCAGGTCCAGGGCGACGAACTGCGCGTCTCGTCCAAGAAGAAGGACGAACTGCAGGACGTCCAGGCCCTGCTCAAGGGCAAGGAACTAGACGTAGCCCTGCAGTTCGTCAACTACCGCTAGGCGTTCGGCCCGCCCGCCGACACACCGCCCGGCAGGCACCGCCAGCCCAGGCCCGCGCCGGGCTCAGGCGTCGGTCGGCGTGATCAGGCCGTAGTCACCGTCGTAGCGGTGGTAGATGAGGTTCCCGCGGCCAGTCTGCGCGTTCACGAAGAACAGGAACGGCTGCCCGAACGCCTCAAGCCTGGTCTCCGCCTCACCGACGTCGAGCTTCGGTGCCGGGATCTCGCTGACCGTGAGCTCGGCGTCGAGCCGCCCCAGCTTGCCGGGCTTCGGGTGCGCCTGGGCGATCCGGTACCCGTTCTCCGTCCGGTACACCACGCTGTCCTGGCTGGTGGACCGCTCGGTGAACAAGTGGAAGTCGTAGTCGAGCAGTTCCATGTCGGCGATCGCCTCGTCCGGCGTCAGCTTGGACAGGCCGTAGGACTTGTGCCTGACGACGCCGCGCTCTTCTTCCGGGCGCGGGAAGTACGGCAGCCGCGGGGACGGGATGCTCTGGTGCCGCCACTCGCCTGGCTGGTCCATCGGTATGCCGCCCCTGATCCTCGCCCAGTTCCTGGCCGCACGTTCGAGCTGGATCCTGAGCTTGTCGCAGAGCGCCTCGATGGCGTCCCGCATCGTCGCGGCCGTCGCCTGGGCCCTGACGGGCCGCCCGTTCAGGTCGATGTTGGCCTGTGCGACGGCCGGCATCTCGACCGCGGGGTCCGCGGCCAGCGTGAGCTTGACCCGGGCGAACAGCACGGGCTCGTGCGCCAGCCGCAGCACCGACCTCATCCTGACCACCGCGAGGTCCACGGCCTCATCAGGGACCGCGCCCTGAGTGTGCGTCTGCACCTGCAGCGTCTGCGTGTCAGCCATGGCGGCTACCTCCCGTTGAGTTGCGTGACAGGGAACCGGAGATGCGCCGCGACGTCGCCCGGCGGGTCGGCGAGCACCTCGGTGCGGCCGCCGTCGTCGATGGTCCTGACGACCATCTCCTCGAAGAGATCGGGTACCCAGCGCGACTCGGCCGGGCCGTCCGGACAGGCAGAGTCAGCAGCGCCAAGCGCGCCGCACCGCTCGCACACGTAGCCGCCGATCACGCCGCCGACCGGCACCACGAGCAGTTGCACCGCGTGCTGGTTGACCGCGGCCAGGCACCGTTTAAGACCGCTGACAATGAGGGGGTCATGCGGCCCTTCGCCTTCGCGCATCTCAAGCTCCAGGGTCTGCTCGTGCATGCCGATCCAGTCGGCGATCACCGGCGCTGCCAGCTCGCGCACCCGCGCGGGCGTCATCGTGTGCGGATCGACCACGAAGGTGCCGGCCAGCCGGTCGCGCAAGCCGGCTGGCAGCATGCTCGCGAACTGAGCGACGGTGTCCTCATGCCCGCCGATGACGAGCGGCTCGCGGCCACCAGGACGCATCGAGCGCTCGATCAGGCCGATGGTGGCGTGGAAATGCTCGTGGGCGAGTTCCATGATCCGGTCGTTGATCCGGTACGAGTCAAGCCCGTACCAGCCGCCGAACCCAGGACTCCGCACCTGTGCTTCCTCCGTCGTGGTCGCCGTCGTCTCGACCTGGTCTCCGGTCACCCGGAGCAGCCAGGCATGCCGCTGGTCCACGACGGCGACGTAGTGCACCGGGCACCGCTGCAGGGCGGCGAGCAGCGGCCGCACGTGCGGCCGTTCCGCCATGACCGC
>DASWAA010000535.1:0-12108 GCA_036391385.1 Streptosporangiaceae bacterium | reverse complement strand
TGCGCAATATTCCCCACTGCTGCCTCCCGTAGGAGTCTGGGCCGTGTCTCAGTCCCAGTGTGGCCGGTCGCCCTCTCAGGCCGGCTACCCGTCGTCGCCTTGGTGAGCCGTTACCTCACCAACAAGCTGATAGGCCGCGAGTCCATCCCTAGCCGATAAATCTTTCCACCACGGTCGATGCCGACCGTGGTCATATCCGGTATTAATCCCGGTTTCCCGAGGCTATCCCGGAGCTAGGGGCAGGTTGCTCACGTGTTACTCACCCGTTCGCCGCTCGAGTACCCCGAAGGGCCTTTCCGCTCGACTTGCATGTGTTAAGCACGCCGCCAGCGTTCGTCCTGAGCCAGGATCAAACTCTCCATTGAGTGTCTAGCGCAAGCCGTCTGCGCCCGGAGGCGGTAGAGCTGGCTTGCAGACTGAAGAGATTGTCTCGACGGCCGGAGCCGAGGAGACGATCTGGCATTTACCGTCTGGGCACTGCGCCTTGCGGCACAGAAACCCGTTATGACGGGGTATGTGCATGTGCACTGGCTTTTAGCACGCTGTTGAGTTCTCAAGGAGCGGACGCTCACCAGTTTCAAGCCTCTCGGCTCTCATCTGGGGCAACCCTGCTAACTTACCGGATCGTCAAGTGACTGTCAAGTTAGTCAGCAGATTCAGTTTTTTGTTACTTTCTGTCACCAAGCGTCGCCTCACACTAGCTCGCCGACGCGGGGTCGACTCGCTAGAGCGGGGGGTCTGCTTGGCTGGCACCTACCACCGGGACCTTGCGGCCGTCCGGTGCGCTTCGGGCCGTAGAGAACATTAGGGAACTCCGCTCACGGTGTCAAATCGACGCCCGCGAGGGCTCACCGACCACAAAGTTGGTGCCGGTTTGGTCCGGTTATCCGGTTACTTAGGGCCGTCGAGGACCCGTCTGGAGCAAGCCTGGCCGGCGATGAGGCGCGGCGCAGGCACTGCGCAGACGAACTATCGCCGGCTATCGGCGGATCTCTACCCCGCCGACGGTCCGCTTACCCCTGCGCAGTACCAGGAATCTGTCATGCAGCAGGTCGGATTCGGCCGGTGCCGAGTCGGCGTCGCTCACCTTCACGTTGTTCAGGTAGGCACCGCCCTCCTCGATCGCCCGCCGGGCCGCCGACTTGCTCGGAACCAGACCGCAGGCCACCATCAGGTCGGCGACTGGCGGCAGGCCCGAGCCGCCATCGGCCGCGGTGACCTGCACCGTGGCGTGCGGCGCCTCCTCCAGCGCCGCCGCGAGCGTCTTCTCGTCGAGCTCGCGCAGCTCCCCCCGGCCGAACAGGGCCTGAGCCGTGGCCGTCGCCCGCTCCGTCTCGCCGGCACCATGCACCAGCGTGGTGATGTCGTCGGCCAGCAGTCGCTGCGCCATCCTGGCGGCAGGTCGCTCGGCAAGCTCGCGTTCAAGCTCCTCGATCTCGGCCCTAGTGCGGAACGTGAAGACCCGGAGCAGGCCCGGCACCTCCTCGTCGGCCCGGTTCAGCCAGAACTGGTGGAACGCGTATGGGCTCATCAGCTCGGGGCTCAGCCAGACGGCACCGCCCTCGGTCTTGCCGTACTTACTCCCGTCAGGCTTGGTGATCAGCGGTGTTGCCAGCGCATGCACCGACTCCCCGGTCATCCGCCTGATCAGGTCGACCCCGGCGACCAGGTTGCCCCACTGGTCGCTGCCGCCGGTCTGCAGCGTGCAGCCATGCCTGCGGTGCAGTTCCAGGTAGTCGTTGGCCTGCAGGATCTGGTAGCTGAACTCGGTGTAGCTGATGCCGGCGCCTTCGAGCCTGGCCTTGACCGCCTCGCGGGCGATCATCTGGTTAACCGAGAAGTGCTTGCCGATGTCGCGCAGGAAGTCCAGGGCCGTGAGCCCGGCGGTCCAGTCCAGGTTGCTGACCACTGTCGCCGCTGCCGGCCCCGGAGAAAAGTCCAGGAAGCGCCCCACCTCGGCGCGGATCTTCTCCACCCAGGCCGCCACGGTCTCGCGCGGGTTGAGTACGCGCTCGGCTGACTTGCCGCCAGGATCCCCGATCAGCCCGGTCGCGCCGCCCACGATCGCGATCGGCCGGTGCCCGGCGAGTTGCAGCCGTCGCATGGTCAGCAACTGGACGAGGTTCCCGATGTGCAGGCCGGGCGCCGTGGGGTCGAATCCACAGTAAAAAGTTACAGAACCGGAATCTAGCACCTTCCGGAGGTCCTCTAGATCGGTCGATACGGCGATCAGGCCGCGCCAGTTCAGGTCGTCGATGATGTCGGTCACCGCTGAATACTCCCACCTCGCAACCGCGGGGTCACATCGTATTCCCCCCGGCTAACCCGTCCGGGGTCATGGTCAACGGATGATTTTCGGCAACTGCCACTGAGAATCATCCGTTGATCATGGCCGAGCCGGCCGAGCCCGCCGAGGCCGCCGAGCCGGGCCGGACGGCCCGCCTTGGCACATGCGGCCGGTAGGCCGACACCGCGGGCTCACCCGCCAGCCAGAACCGCCAGTCCCGCGTGGCCCCGGTTCGCACCCCGACCCTCGGTCCACGCTCGATCGCCATCGCGGTCCGCCCCGCCAGGTTGCCCGGCCCGAGCAGCCGCAGCGGACTGTCCGCATCGCAGACGTCTGCCCCGTTCTGCGCCCGGCCGATGCCGAGAGCCTGGCAGAGCCGGGCCGGCCCCCGGGCGAGCTCCCGCTCGCTCATACGAGACGCCGGCACGTCGCCCGCCCGGGCTCCCGGGCCGATCAGCCTGCGGGCGGCGGCCAGGTCCGCTCCCTCGATCACCCGGCCCGCCCGGAGCAGGACGGCAGCTGCCTCGCCGGCGGGCTGGCAGACGAGGTTGACGCAGTAGTGCATCCCGTAGGTGAAGTAGACATAGGCGTGCCCGGGCTCGCCGAACATCACCGCGTTCCGTTCGGTCTTACCGCGGAACGCGTGCGAGGCCGGGTCGACCCCGCCGGCGTACGCCTCTACCTCGACGATCTCCGCCGCGACTAGCCCGTCGCCGGTCTGGTGCTCCAGCACGCAGCCGAGCAGGTCTGGAGCGACAGACAGCACCGGCCGGCCATAGAACTCCCGCGGCAGCACGCTCAGCGCGAGGCGGCCCACGCGGCATCCCCGGCGACGACGTGCCGCATCGCCTCGAGTTGCTCGGCGACCCTGGCCGGCGCCGTCCCGCCGATCCTGTCCCGCGCCGCGATCGCCCCCGGCACGGACAGCACCGACCGCACGTCCGGCGTGAGGTGCGGTGACACCTTCTGCAGGTCCTCGTCGCTGACGTCGCCGAGTTCGCAGTCGTGGACCTGGCACCAGACCACGAGGTGCCCCACCGCCTCGTGCGCCTCGCGGAACGGCACCCCGCGCCTGACCAGCAGCTCAGCCACGTCGGTGGCCAGCGCGTGGCCGGCGGCGGCGCCGGCGGCGAGCCGGCCGGTGTGGAAGCGCATGGAACTGGCCAGGCCGGCCATCGCCGGCAGCACGAGCAGGAGCGTGTCGACCGCGTCGAAGACAGGCTCCTTGTCCTCCTGCAGGTCCCGGTTATAGGTGAGCGGCAGCCCCTTAAGCACCGTGAGCAGCCCGGCCAGCCCGCCGATCAGGCGGCCGGCTTTACCACGCGAAAGCTCGGCGACGTCGGCGTTCTTCTTCTGCGGCATGATCGACGAGCCGGTCGCGTAGGCATCGTCGATCTCCGCCCAGCCGAACTCCTGCGACGTCCACAGCACGACCTCCTCGCCGAGCCGGGACAGGTGCACGCCAGCCAGTGCCGCCGCGAAGCAGAACTCCGCGGCGAAATCCCGGTCGGCGACGGCGTCCATCGAGTTTGGGGCTGGCGCGTCGAAGCCCAGTTCGGCCGCGACCGCCGCCGGGTCGAGCGGGAGCGACGACCCGGCCAGCGCGCCCGAGCCGAGCGGGCAGATCGCGGCACGCTTGTCCCAGTCGCGCAACCGCGCGACGTCGCGCGCGAACGCCTGCACATGCGCGAGCAACTGGTGGGCGAGCAGCACAGGCTGAGCATGCTGCAGGTGCGTCATCCCGGGGGCCGGCGTCTGCTCGGCCAGATGGTGCTCGGCCTGGTTCATCAGGGCGGTCTGCAGCTCGGCCAGCCGCGCGACAACCTGCCTGGCGTGGTCGCGCAGGTACATCCGCAGGTCAGTGGCGACCTGATCGTTCCTGCTCCGGCCCGCCCGCAGCTTCCCGCCGAGCGAGCCGACCCGCTCGAGCAGGCCACGTTCCAGCGCGGTGTGCACGTCCTCGTCGTCGGCCGCGGGCCGGAACGCGCCCGTCTGGCAGTCCCGGCTCAGCTCGTCGATCGCCGCGAGCAGCCGGGCCACCTCGGTGTCGTCCAGCAGACCGGCCCGGTGCAGCACCCTCGCGTGCGCGCCCGATGCCAGCAGGTCGTACCGCGCGAGCCGCCAGTCGAAGTGGACGCTCATCGACAGCCTGGCCAGAGCCTCGGCCGGCCCCGACTCGAACCGCCCGCCCCACAGCCTGACCGCTGGCTTCCCCGCTTCGCGGCCTCCGGTCCCCGCTTCGCGATCTTCGGGCCCCGCTTCGCGATCTTCGGGCCCAGCCTCGCCGCCCACAGTTCCTCCCTCTCCCGATCCGAACCGTCCGCTCACCCGACAAGCTATAGGCATAACGATTCCCCCGGGCGACCCCCCGCCTGCTAAGGCCGGCCGGATTTCCCGTGGTGATGCGGTGGGCCGCCCGGTCGATGCGAGGAAGCCGATGAGTGCCGCGAGGGACCGGATCGGCGGGAGCTTCGTGAGCCGTTGCGGTCTGCCTTCGGCGCGAGCGAGTGAGTCAGGTCGCGAGCAGTGCCGACAACCACGCAGCTGATGGTCCGGAACCCGTGCCGCCAGGCCGGCGCATCGGGGAACAGCTTCAGCACGCGGGCCTTACCGCGGGCATCAGAATGCTGCACTGCCGTGACCGCGGCCTGGCAGTCTTCGCCGGATCGCCTGGCCAGAGCCCGTCGCCCCGGATAGGCCCGCCGATCGGTCAGCGCGAATTCCGCAAGAAGCTGCGCGCTGTGCGCGGTCGTGCAGCCGACGGTAATCACATCCGCCGGCTGACCGCCGCTGAGCTGGCCGCCCGGCGGATTCTGGAAGCACTGCCCTGGCCGCAGCGAGGAGAAGCTGACAGTCCGCTGCCTGATGACCGGCCCGCCTGGGACCTGCCGGTAAGCCACGATCGCGAGGACCGCGATCGCAACGATGCCGAGCGTCCCAGCGGTGACGCTGGCGAGCACGGACGGGCGGAAGCGCCGGGCAAGACCGGGCGAACGACGCTCAGTGCCGTGCGCACGGGACTCGCCCTGGTGCCGGCGGCCCGTCTGCCGATCGTCAGGTGATACGTAAAGCCCGCGGGAGTGCCGACCCGCATAGCTCAGCCGAGGGTCGTCGTGGACGATGCTGGGTGCGCTGCTGCCGATCCACAGCGGCCAGCCGGGTGGCGGCGCCGGCCAGGCCTGGTCGGGCTCCCAGCCCGGCCACGGCTCGAAGTCATAGGGCAGGGGCCAGCCCGGCGGCGGGTTGAATTTCAGTCCCACGGGCAGCTCCTGTCGTTCGGGCGGCGCTCACCGTCCGCCCTGAGCTCGGCCGTGCAGTCACAATAAGAGAACTGATCGGACCGTGCGTAGCCGTTCGCGTGGAATTAACCAAGCTGAGACACTCGCGCAACAACTACCTCAGGGCAGCGACCACCACCTGGCTGGCGACGGCCTTGCAGCCGGGACAGTCAGCCCCTCCGTCGCTCAGCCAGCCGCAGGAACAGCGCGGCAAGCTCGTCCCCCCCAGCCGGATCCCGGGACACGACAATCACCGTGTCGTCCCCCGCCACGGTCCCCAGCACCGCATGCATCGCGGTCCGGTCGATCATCGACGCCATCAGCTGCGCCGCCCCCGGCGGCGTACGGAGCACCACCAGGTTGCCGCTCGCCTCCGCTGACAGCAGCAGGTCCGAGGCCACCTTGGCCAGCCCGGCGGTGGCGCCGCCAGCCGTCGCGGCGGAATAGCCAGCCAGCCCGCCCGCCGTCGCCGCGGCCTGACGGAAAGCGGCGTCGCCGGACTCTGGCGCGACATCGGCCGGCAGGGCATAGACCAGCGCGCCGCCCGGTCCGCGGAGCCTGACCGCGCCGAGCTCGTCGAGATCGCGGGAGAGCGTGGCCTGGGTGACCTTGGTGCCAAGCGCGGCAAGCCGCTCGGCAAGCTCCTCCTGAGAGCGCACCGGCTCGTCGTGCCTGGCCAGGATCGCGGTGATCTGGGCGTGCCTGGCCGCCTTGGTCGCCGGGCTGACCCGCTCGGCGCCGGCGGCTTCGTCTGCGTGCGCCGACCCGGCGAGCGCAGCCTCCGCGCGCCCGCCGCCGACGCTCACCGGCGAGCGCGTCACTGGCACTCCCGCAGCAGCCAGGTCAGCACGGCCTTCTGCGCGTGCAGCCGGTTCTCGGCCTCGTCCCAGGCCAGGCTGGCCGGCCCGTCGAGCACGCCGCCGGTGATCTCCGACCCTCGGTGGGCCGGCAGGCAGTGCAGTACGCGGGCGCCGGGCCCGGCGAGCGACAGCTTGTCCTCGTTCAGCTGGTAAGGCGTCATGGCGGCGATCCGGTCGCCCTCCTGTCCCTCCTGGCCCATGGACGTCCAGACGTCCGTCGCCAGGATATCGGCACCGGCGCAGGCGGCCGAGGGATCGCTGAGTACCCCGACGGAGCCGCCGGTCTGCGCGGCGATGGCCTGTGCGGCCGCCAGCACCTCCGGCAGCGGCCGGTACTGCTCGGGGGACGCGATCCGCACGTGCAGGCCGGCCGTCGCGCCGCCGAGCAGGTACGAATGCGCCATGTTGCTGCCGCCGTCGCCGAGGAAGGTCAGGGTCAGGCCGGTCAGGCGGCCGAAGGCACCGTGCACCGCCAGCAGGTCGGCCAGGATCTGGCAGGGGTGGAACTCGTCGGTGAGAGCGTTGATCACTGGCACCGTGCTCGCCGCGGCGAACTCCTCGATCCGCTCCTGCCCGAAGGTGCGCCAGGCTACGGCGACGACCTGCCGGCTGAGCACCCGCGCACTGTCACCGATCGACTCGCCGCGGCCCTGGTGCGTCGTAGCCATGTCGATGACGAGCGGGTTACCGCCTAGCTCGGCTATGCCGACCGAGAACGAGACCCTGGTGCGCAGCGCCGGCTTGTCGAGCAGCAGGGCGACGGTTCGCGGCCCGGCCAGCGGCTGGCTGCTGAACCTGTCGCCCTTCATCGCGGCGGCCAGCATCAGCACCTCCGCCTGCTCGGCCGGCGACAGGTCGTCATCACGCAGGAAATGCCGCAGTTTCTGGCTGCTCGCCGACGCGGTGCCGGACTGCCCGGCCTGGGACCGCGCGGCGCCTGCCAGTGCGGCTTGCTCTGCTCGTTCGGCCACGGCAACGCCTCCTGCTGCTGAGTCTGACATCACGCGCCCGGTCCGGCTTGCTCGCCGGCCATGCTCAAGATCGCGGGCAGCGCGGCGATGAACGACTGAGCCTGCGCCGCGGTCAGCACCAGCGGCGGGGCCAGCCTGATCGCGTCGGGCTGGACAGCGTTCACCAGGAAGCCGGCCTGCCTGGCGGCCGCCTCCACGTCCGCCGCGACCGGCTTGGTCAGCACGATTGCCTGCCAGAGCCCGCTGCCGCGGACGCCAGCGAGCAGCGAGTGCTTGACGGCCGCGATCCCGGCTGACAGCTGCGCGCCAACCTCGGAGACGTTGTCGAGCAGCCCATCGCGCTCGATCGTGTCGAGGACGGCGAGCGCGGCCGCGCAGGCGACCGGGTTCCCGCCGAAGGTGCTGCCGTGATCGCCCTTGCGCAGCGCCGTCCCGTACTGGCCGAGTCCGATGCAGGCACCGATCGGGAGGCCGCCGCCGAGTCCCTTTGCGAGCGTGAGCACGTCGGGCAGGATCCCTTCGCGCTGGAAGGCGAACCACTCGCCGGTCCGGCCCACGCCGCTCTGGATCTCGTCGAGCACCAGCAGCGCGCCCGCCCGGTCGCAGGCGGCGCGGGCCACCCGCAGGTACCCCTCTGGTGCCGGGACGACGCCGCCCTCGCCCAGGCACGGCTCAAGGAAGACGGCCGCGCAGTCGGTGCCTATGGCGGCGTTCAGCGCTTCGGGGTCGCCGTACGGTATGAACCGAACCTCGACCCCGAAGGGCGCGAACGGCTCCCTGATCGAGCTCTTGCCGGTCAGGCTGAGCGACCCCATGGTCCGGCCGTGGAAGCCGCCCACGGCGGCGACGAACACCGGCCGCTCGGGCCCTTGCACCCGGCGCACCAGCTTGAGCGCTGCCTCGTTGGCCTCGGTGCCCGAGTTGGCGAAGAACACCCGGCCGTCAGCGCCGACCAGTTGCAGCAGTCGTTCGGCCAGGACGACCTGGCCCTCGTGGATGTACAGGTTCGAGGTATGAGCGAGCCTGGCGACCTGCTCGCTGACGGCGGCGACGATGGCCGGATGGGCGTGCCCGAGCGCGCTCACCGCGATCCCGCCGAGCAGGTCGAGGTACGCCTTGCCCTCGGCGTCCCAGACGGTGCAGCCCTCACCGCGCGCCAGCACGAGCGGCGGCGTGCCGTAGTTCGGCATGAGGGACGCCTCGTACCGCTTGCGCAGCAGGCTGGCTGCCTCCTGGCCGGTCCCCTGCGAGCCAGTCAGGTCAAGGTCCGTTGCCGTCATGGTGCCCTCTGCCCTTCGTCAGGCACGACCATCGTGCCGATCCCTGAGTCGGTGAAGATCTCCAGCAGGACGGCATGCGGGAGCCGCCCGTCGAGCACATGCGCCTGTGGCACGCCACCGCGCACGGCGGTCAGGCAGGCCTCCATCTTCGGGATCATGCCGTCGCTGAGCGCGGGCAGCATCGCGGCAAGCTCGCTCACGCCAAGCTCGCTGATCAGCTCGGGTGCCGGACCGCCGGACGCTGCGCCCGCGTCCGCCGCCGCGCTGCCCGGCCAGCCGGAGTAGAGGCCCTCGACATCGGTGAGCACCACCAGCTTGACCGCGCCGAGCGCCACTGCCAGCGCGGCGGCCGCGGTGTCGGCGTTCACGTTCAGTACCTCGCCGGCCTCGCTGCGCGCGACGGTCGAGATGACCGGGATCCGGCCATCGGCGAGCAGCGCGCTGACCGCGCCGGGGTTCACCGCCGTGACCTCGCCGACATGGCCGATATCTACCGGCTCGCCGTCCTCGCCGGTCGCCGTGATCCGGCGCGCCGTCAGCAGGTGCGCGTCCTCCCCCGACATCCCGACCG
This sequence comes from Streptosporangiaceae bacterium, assembly GCA_036391385.1. Classification (GTDB taxonomy): domain Bacteria; phylum Actinomycetota; class Actinomycetes; order Streptosporangiales; family Streptosporangiaceae; genus Chersky-822. The sequence goes on along the minus strand of DASWAA010000535.1, from coordinate 2,861 downwards.
CGAACGGGCCGTGCCGGTTGATCAGGCCGACCACATCCCGGTTGACCTGGCCGGTCAGCACCATCCTGACCACGTCCATCGCCTCGGCGGTCGTGACCCGCAGCCCGGAGCGGAACGTCGACTCCATTCCCAGCCGGTCCAGGTGCGCGCTGATCTGCGGACCGCCGCCGTGCACGACGACCGGGCGCAGCCCGGCATACCGCAGGAACACCACGTCCTGGGCGAACGCCATCCGCAGCGCCTCGTCCGTCATCGCGTGGCCGCCGAACTTGATCACCACGACCTGCCCGTGGAACCGCTCGAGCCACGGCAGCGCCTCGATCAGGGTTGCCGCCTTGGCCAGCGCGCCGGCGTGCAGCTGCCCGGCGGCCGGGGCTGGCGTGATCACCTGCTCGACGATCATGTCGAGTACGCCGAGTTCTCGTGCACGTACGCCGCCGTCAGGTCGGTGGTGAGCACCGTCGCGCCTTCCTGGCCGGAGCGCAGGTCGATGGTGATCGTCACGTCCCGGCCGGACAGATCCACGCCGGACCTGTCCTCGCCGGGCGCACCGTTCCGGCACACCCAGACTCCGTTGATGGCGACGTCAAGCTCGTCCGGGTCGAACTCGGCGCTGGTCGTGCCGACCGCGGCGAGTACGCGGCCCCAGTTCGGGTCCTGCCCGGTGATGGCGCACTTGAGCAGGTTGCTGCGGGCGACGGCCCGGCCCACGGCCACCGCGTCGTCCTCGGTGGCGGCGCCGGTCACCTCGATCGAGATCGCCTTGGCGGCGCCCTCGCAGTCGAGCAGCAGCTGGTGCGCCAGGTCCTGGCAGGCGGTCGTCAGCAGCTCGGTGAACTCGGTCAGGTCGGGCCGCACCCCGCAGGCTCCGCTCGCCAGCAGCAGGACCGTGTCGTTAGTCGACATGCAGCCGTCGGAGTCAAGCCGGTCGAAGGTGGTCCGCACCGAATCGCGCAGCGCCTTGTCCAGGTCGCTCGCCGGGAGATCCGCGTCGGTGGTCAGCACGACGAGCATCGTGGCCAGGGCGGGTGCGAGCATGGCGGCGCCCTTGGCCATGCCGCCGATCTGGTAGCCGCTTCCCGAGACGGCGCAGGTCTTGGACACGGTGTCCGTGGTCATGATCGCGGTCGCCGCGTCCTTGCCGCCGGCCGCCGAGGCCGACGCCGTCGCGACGTCGACGCCGAGCAGCAGCTGGTGCATCGGCAGCCGCTCGCCGATCAGGCCGGTCGAGCAGACCGCGATCTCGTCCGCGGGAACGGCGAGGAGCTTGCCGAGGTGCCTGGCGGTCTGCTGCGTGTCGGTCAGCCCTTCCGGGCCCGTACAGGCGTTGGCGCCGCCGGAGTTGAGCACGACCGCGCGCACCTGACCGGCTGCGAGCACCCGCTGGCTCCACTGCACCGGCGCCGCCTTGACCCGGTTCGAGGTGAAGACAGCGGCGCTAGCCGCCGACGGCCCGTCGTTGATCACGACGGCGACATCGGGATTACCGGACTTCTTGAGGCCGGCCGCTACTCCGGCCGCGCGGAACCCGCGCGGGCCCGTGACGCTCATGGTGCTACTCCGATCGCGGTCAGGCCCGCCGTCTCCGGCAGGCCGAGCATGAGATTGGCGTTCTGGATTGCCTGGCCCGCTGCGCCCTTGCCCAGGTTGTCGATGGCGCTGACGACCGTCGCCCGGCCGGACCGCGGATCAGCGGCGACCTGAAGCTGCGCGCCGTTAGAGCCGGCCACGGCGGCCGTGCCCGGCCAGCGTCCGTCGGGAAGCACGCAGGCGAACGGCTCATCGGCGTAGGCCGCGGAAAGCGCCGCCCTCAGGTCATCGGTGCTCGTTCCCGCCGAGGTCAGGCGGGCCGTGCAGGTCGCGAGGATGCCGCGCGGCATCGGCGCGAGCAGCGGGGTAAAGGACACCGACACGTGCCCCGATACTCCGGCCTCGGCCAGCGCCTGCTCGATCTCCGGTGTGTGCCGGTGCGCGCCGCCTGCCTGGTAGGCAGCCACCGAGCCCATCACCTCGCTGCCGAGCAGGTCCGCGCGCAGCGACCGGCCAGCGCCCGAGGTTCCCGAGGCCGCCACGACGACCACGTCCTGCGAGCTGACCAGCCCGGCGGCCACGAGCGGTGTGAGTGCGAGAATCGCCGCCGTCGCGTAACAGCCGGGAGCAGCGACCCGGGCCGCGTTACTGATAATCGGGCGAGCGCCGGGAAGCTCGGGCAGGCCGGTGACCCACCGGCCCGCATGCAGGCCGCCATAGTGTCTGGCCCAGTCCGCCGGATCGGCGAGCCGGAAGTCGGGGCCGAGGTCGACGACGCGGACCTCGTCGGGGATGCTCGCGGCCATCGGGGCGGACTGGCCGCTCGGCAGGGCCAGGAACGCCAGGTCGCACTCCGCCCGCTTGACCGCGCTGTGCGGCTCGAAGACCAGGCTCGCCACCCCAGGCTGCCCGGCCAGGTTGGCGTGCACCTCACCGACGGTCTTCCCGGCGCTGCTGTCCGCCGTGGCCACGGCCAGCTCCAGGTCCGGATGCCCGCTGACCAGCCGCAGCAGCTCGCCACCCGCATATCCGCTCGCGCCGACTACCGCGACCCGCATGTTCTCGACCACCTCGTCCCGCTGGCTGCACCGGCCGCCCGGCAGGCGATCGCACCGACCCTCGCGCGTCCCAGTTTCGAATGATTATGCATGATGATGTTTGCTTATGCAAAACCAGCTGATCCTCCGTGCGCTGGCCCGCGGCCGAGGTGACGCATCGGCTGCGCGAGACCAGCACGGCCGGCGCCGGGCCGGATTGATCGGCAAAGAGCGGGTTCGGCTACCGGAGGGCCGGCGCCTCGCGGCATGATGGGCTGGCGCAGGAAGGAGACG
>DASWAA010000534.1:0-9064 GCA_036391385.1 Streptosporangiaceae bacterium | reverse complement strand
GTAGGTGACCCTGACGTCGGCGTTCGCCGTCGGCCCGGACCCGGGCGGGCAGGTAGTCACCTCGGCCACGGTGACGCTGGCGCTGAGCCCGGTAGCGGCCGCCTTGGTCCTGGTGACCACGTTCGGCTGATTCAGCGCGTCCAGCCTGGCCCCCTCGCGAGCTGCCTGGGTAATCGTGACCTGCGCGTTCAGTGCCCGGCCGAAGTCGATGATGCCGAAGACCATCAGCAGCAGGACCGGGAGCAGGAGCGCGAACTCGACAACGGTCGCACCCCGATCCGGCGTGCCGCCCTTGCGCAGTCGCCGCTTCATCGTCGGCCGCCGCTTCCTGGCCGGCATCGGGGAGGACGGCTCGATGCGCGGTCCCCCCCGATGCCCCAGTGTCCACTGCATCAGAATGCGCCTGCGATCTGGCTGAAGAAGATATTCACGTGGTTGCCGAGCAGCCCGACAGCGCCGGCGATCACTACCGCGATCAGCGAGGCGAGCATCGCGTACTCGGCGGACGTCACGCCACGGTCGCCCATGCCCGCCAGCCAGCGCAGTCCCTTCCGCGGGGAAGCGAGGATGTCAAGCACGTCAAGGGCTCCTTCAGGTGACTGGGTGCCCGGATTACCGGATACCTGCGCTCGCGCGCAGCGTCGTCAGATCGTGTTGGCGATGGAGGTGAACAGGGTGCTCAGGTTGGTGCCGAGCAAGCCGACCGCACCGATGATCGCGACCGCGATCAGGGCGACCATCAGGCCGTACTCGACCGAGGTCACACCGCGGTCCTCGCTCAGCCTGGCGATGCTGCTGGTCATGGAAACGATGGACTTGCGCATGGTGGGACTCCTTCGACAAGCGTGGCTGATGAATGTGCCGCCCGGCCGGCGGCCGCAGGTGCCGTCCGTAACCGGCAGCGTATAGGGTTGGTTATGACTGAGCGTGACTTCTCGTAAACAATCAGGTAAGTTCATCCTGTCGGATGACACGTCATACATTCGGGTGACATCCGGCAACTAGCGCTTCCCGTCAAGTAGCCGTCATTCGCTCGCAACTTGCATATCTATCAGACATCCCGGGCCTGCGGAGCAAAATGAGCATGATCTGGGCCGCGGCCGGCGCTGTCGTCGGCCTGGCCGCCGGCACGGCGCTGAGCGGCGAGGTCTACCGGATGTCCGTGCGGAGCGGAGAGCCCGATCAGGCGGCCTGCCGTGAGTGCGGAGCCCCGCTGCCCGCCTGGACCGCTCGCAGGTGCCGCCATTGCGGTCAGTGGCTCGGCGCCGCGCTGGTGACCGAACTGACGACGGCGATGGTTATGGCGCTGCTGTTCGGCAGGTTCGGCGGCCAGCCAGTGGTGGCCGCCTTCGCCTTCCTCGGGGCGGTCGGCGTCGCGCTCGCGCAGGTCGACGCCGCCGTGCAGCGGCTGCCTGACCGGCTGACGCTGCCCGCCTATCCGGCCGTGATAGCGCTGCTGGCCGGCGCCGCCGTGGCGGACCACGCCGGATCCTCGTTCGCCCGCGCAGTCTTCTGCGGGCTCATCCTGACCGCCGCTTACCTGGTGCTCGGCATCGCCAGCCGCGGTCAGCTTGGCGGCGGAGACGTCAAGCTGGCTGGGCTGATCGGCCTGAGCCTTGGCTGGATGAGCTGGCAGACGATGATCACCGGAACCTGTCTCGGGTTCGTGCTGGCGGCCGTTGCCGGCCTGGCGCTACTTGCCGCCGGCCGGGCCTCCCGGCGGAGCCTGATCAGCTTCGGGCCGTTCATGCTCGGCGGTGCCTTCCTCGCGCTCCTGGGCGCCAGCGCATAGTCGTTTACCTCGCCACCGGGAACCAGATGCCTTTCAATGGGACCGCTAAGCACACATCAGTTCATCACGGAACAATAACAATCGAAAAGCACAGCAACCCGGGCGCCAGCGGTAGCGTCTACTGGGGCTACTACATGAGCCCGGGGGGGTTCGCATGACGGTCCGCCTTGCCATCGTCGATGGTCACACGCTGACCAGGTACGGCCTGCGCTGCCTGGTGGCGCAGCATGCCGACATCGAGATCGTCGCCGAGTGCGAGTCCGCTGCGAAAGCCAGGACCCAGGTCGCCGAGGCTGGCCCGGATGTCGTGACGATCGACTCGACACTGCCAGACGGGGATGGCATGCAACTCGCGCGCGAGTTCCGTGACGGCCACGCGGACCTCGGCATCGTCATGCTGACCTCGCGCGGTGAGGATGACGTCCTCTTCCGTGCGCTCGAGACGGGCGTCTCCGCCTTCGTGGCGAAGACAGCGCCTGTCGACGAGGTCATCGCCGCGATTCGGCACGCCGCGGTGGCGGCCTCGTCATTCACCGCGTCCGGCCTCGCCGTGGCCATCACGAGGCGGCGGATGCTCAGGGAGCGGCTTGCGCTCAGCCCGCGAGAGGCCGAGGTACTGCATCTTCTGCGCGACGGGCTGTCCGTACCCGCGATCGCGGGCTCCATGTACATCAGCCAGTCGACGGCGAAGACGTATGTAGCGCGGCTCTACGACAAGCTCGGAGCCGCCAACCGCGCGCAGGCACTGATGACCGCCATGCGCTACGGCCTGATCAGCTATGAGGACAACTCCCCTCTCCCGGCGCCGGGACGGACAGGTACGCAGGACCGGCTGCTCTCCGCCGCCGCGGATAGGTCCTAGTCGCCCGCAGCGCAGGGTACCGCGACAGGGGCCGGATCTAAGGCGCCACTTAGGACGAAAGATAAGGCATCTTCCCGATTCGGCAAGCATGGCCTTACCGCGATTCTGAGTCTTGCCGGGCCAGATCGGCCCGGCCGCTCAGGAGGTCGAAATGCATCCGCATCTGCTCGCCCTAGTGGCAGCCGAGCACATCAAGGACATGCAGGCAGACGCGAGCGCGGCGCAGCGCCTACGCGAGGCACGCCGTGACCGGCGGTTCGCCGCAGCCAGGCCGGCCCGTAAGGCCAGGCCGGCCCGGCCGTGCCCGCAGTAGCCGTGCCAGCCTGCCGGCACGCCGACCGCTCGCGCCGCATGAGGTCGCGAGCCGTCAGCCCGGCGCCTATCCAGTCAGCCCGGGTCGCTCGGCGGCGACCCGGGCTGACCGCTTGTCCGGCCCGGCCCGCTGTGACCTAGGCCGATTGTCGCTCGGCCCGCCCCTCTTCCGCCCGGCCCGCCGCTGCCGCCCGGCCCGCCGCTGCCGCCCGGCCCGCTGCTACAGCCCCTCGCGGTGCGCGATGGCAGCGGCCTCGGTCCGGCTCGCCGCGCCCAGCTTGGCGAGGATGTTGGAGACGTGGACGCTGACCGTCTTGGGCGAGATGAAGAGCCCGGCAGCGATCTCCCTGTTGCTCTGCCCAGCCGCGAGCAGGCGCAGGACCTCCCCCTCCCGCCCGGTCAGGCCAGCTAGCGGGCCGCGCCCGCCCGGACCCTGCCCCGCGAGCCCGCCGGCCTGCCCGGCCGCTCCGTTCCCGCGACCGCTGCCGCCGATCCTGGCGCGACGGCCAAGGTCGGCGAGGGCCTCCTGCAGCGGGGGCGCGCCGAGCTGATCGGCGGCCTGGCTGGCGAGCAGCCACTCCTGCCGTGCTGTTTCCCTGTCCCCCGCCTCGGCCAGCGCCTCCGCAAGACGCCAGCGCGCACGGGCGGTCTCGTAGACAAATCCAGGCCCGAACGCCGCGACGACCGCCCGCCACTGGTCAGGCTCGTTGTCACCGCTGACCCGGCTGAACTCCGCCTCGGCCCGGGCTAGCCAGCCACGGCCGTCCACGCCGAGCGCGAATCCGGGCAGCTGCGGGTTGGCCGCGCCGTGACGCGCGATCCGCAGCAGGCCCGACGCCTCCTGCACCGCCGCCGCGGCGCGTGCCTGATCGCCGGCTGCCCTGGCCTCCGCGGCCTGATCGGCCAGCGCGCCGATGCCGACCGCGGTCGGCCTGATGAGCTGCGGACCGTGATAACCGTCGTCGGCACTCTCGATCGCCCGGACGGTCGCGCGCACCTCGGCCAGCGCGGTCGCTGTGTCCCCGCGCCATAGTGCCTGCTCGGCGAGCAGGCCCCGGGTGATGTACTCGACGAACGCGTCCTGGTCGAATATCGGCTCGAGCCAGCTCCGCCGCTCGTCCGCGATCGGCAGTCCCCTGGCCACCGCCACGAACAGGGCCATCGCCGACAGCCTGGCCTCGGCAGGGCTGGTTACCCGGACGGCGAATCCGTCGGCGATCTGCTGAGCGTGGTCCCAGTCCCCGTCGGCGAAATGTGCCAGGTAATGCACGTACTGCACGTCGATGCCGTATTGCGCGAGACCAAGGCCCGCGGCCTGCGCCCGATCCGCTCCCTCGTGCGCCGTCAGCGACGCCGTGGCCAGATCACCTTGCTCAAGCGCCACCCTGGCGAGCTGATACGTGGCCCGGAGCTCCACGCCGAGCACCTTGGCCTCGGCGGCCTGCCGGTGGGCCGTGGTGAACAAGGTCATCGCGTCGGCGATCTTGCCTGACCTCTCACTGATCAGGCCGAGGGTCACCAGGGCATCGGCCTCTACCCAGGGCGCGCCCGCCGCCTTGGCCGCCACGAGCGCCTGCTCCGCGCGGGCCCGTGCGGGCTCGTGATCAGGCCCGGCGAGCAGGGCGCGTGCATGGGTGGCAAGAGCCCTCGCGTGCTCCCAGCTCGGCGGGTCGGCGGGAAGCGCGTCGACGGCCGCCTGGCCTGCCGCCATCGCGGCCGAGTCCTCGCCAAGGTCGTTCAGGAAGTACGACAGCCGCTCGTGCACCCGGCACAGCAGCACCCGGTCGGCGCTGCCGGCCAGAAAACCGAGCAGCCTGCGGAGCTGGCCGGCCGCACGGGCCAGGTCGCCGCCGTCAGCCGCGCTGAGGGCCGACCGCAGCGCGAGCTTGCCGCGCCCGACCCCGGCTAGCTGCTCAGGATCGGCGACCCGCTCCCATAGCGACAGCGCCTGGTCGTAGTGCCGGTGCGCCTCGGCCGGCGCCGCGAGCCGCTCGGCCTCCTCACCGGCGAGAACCGAGGCCGAGAACGCACCGGGAATGTCGTGGCTCGCCAGGTAATGCTGCGCGAGCTCGGCGGCGGTGCCCGGGACCTCGGCCAGCCGCCGCTCGTCCGCGAGCAGCTCGGCCAGCCTGGCGTGCAGCCTGGTCCGCTCGCCGGGCAGCAGGTCGGCGTAGATGGCCTCGCGAAGCAGCGCGTGCCGGAAGGAGTAGCCATCGCCGCCGTCGGGCACCAGCAGCTGATGCGCGACCGCCTCTCTGACGGCGTCGGTGTAGACCTGCTCGTCCAGTCCTGATGCCTGCCTGACCAGGTCGTCGTCGACGCGGCGGCCGGTGACGGCTGCGGTACGCAGCACCTGCTGCGCAGCCGCGGACAGACGCTCCATCCTGGCCAGCAGCAGGTCGGCGAGACCGGCTGGGAGCGCAGAGCCTGATCCGCTTGCCGCGGCCGCGAGCAGCTCCTCGGCGTAGTACGCGTTCCCCTCGGCCCTGGTGATCATCCGGCCGATCGTCGCGGCGTCGAGCCTGCGGCGGGACAGCGCCGTCAGGTGCCGAGCCATCGCCGACGCGTCCATCGGTCCTAGCTCGATCTGGCTGACGCTCGGCAGCCGCAGCAGCTCGGCGACCAGCGGCCGCAGCGGGTGCCTGCGGTGCATGTCGTCGGTGCGGTACGTCGCGGCAACGGCCAGCCGCTCGGAATGCAGCATCCGGCTCAGGAACGTCAGCAGGTCGCGGGTGGACTGGTCGGCCCAGTGCACGTCCTCCAGGATCAGCAGGACCGGGCTCGCGGCGGCGAGTTCGGCGAGCATGCCCAGCACCGCGCCGAAGAGCTGCTGCTGCACCAGGCCTGGCATGTCACCGCCAGCCGGCTGGCTCTCGTCGCGGTCAGGAAGCAGCCTGGACAGCACGGGCCGCGCGGCGAGCGCGTCGAGCAGCGCGTTACCAGGCGACGGGCCGGTGGTCGCGTCCCGCAGGGCATCGGCAAGGGGCAGGTAGGGCACGGCATCGCCGAGCTCGGCGCACCTGCCAGCCAGCACCGTGAAGCCGTCGGCCCGGGCCCGGGCCGCGAGCTCGGTGACGAGCCTGGTCTTGCCTACTCCGGCGTCGCCGCCGATCAGCGTGACGACGGGGCGGCCGGCGGCCGCCGATCCGAGCACGCCGAGCAGCTGGCCGATCTCGGCACTTCTGCCGACCAGCCTGGTACGCGGAGCCTGGAGCACACCTTCAAGTATCACAGCAGACACTGACACTCTGGCCAGTTCACCGCGCTGTCAGCGGCGGCTGGCAGAATGCGGATGTGCCTCGCCCTCTACGCGGACTGTTCAGCGGACTGTTCAGCGGCCTGCCGCGCGAGGTAGCGATCCTCGCCTCGGTGTCCTTCACTGTCGCGCTCGGCTACGGGATCGTGGCCCCCGTCATCCCGACCTTCGCCCACCAGTTCGGCGTCAGCACCGCGGCGGCCGCCAGCGTGATCAGCGCCTTCGCGCTCATGCGAATCGTCGGCGCGCTGCCGGCCGGGCGGCTGGTGGACCGGCTTGGCGAGCACAAGACGATGGCGACTGGCATCGGGATCGTGGCCGCGAGCAGCATCCTGGCCGGCTTCTCAGGGTCGTTCGGGCAGCTCATCATCTTGCGCGGGGTCGGCGGTCTCGGATCGGCGATGTTCAGCGTCAGCGCTCAGACTCTGCTGCTGCGCAGCGTGCCCGCCGAGCTCAGGGGACGGGCCAGCGGCCTGTATACCGGCGGCTTCCTCCTCGGCGGAATCAGCGGCCCGGCCATCGGCGGATTCGTCGCCGCGTGGTCGCAGCGGGCGCCGTTCTTCATCTACGGCTGCATGCTGCTCGTCCCGGTCGGCATCGCCGCGGTCATCCTGCACGACAGCCCGCGTCAGGACGGCTCAGGGCAGGCCGCTCCGAGCAGTCCGCTGACCGAGATCGGCCGGGCCCTGCGCAGCAGGGCCTACCGGGCGGCGGCGGCGGCGAACCTAGCCGACGGGTTCGCCGTCATGGGAGTCCGCAGCGCGATCCTGCCGCTGTTCGTCCACTACGTCCTGCACAAGTCGGCAGCATGGACCGGGATCGGCTTCCTGGTCGTCGCCGCCGTGAACGCCGCCACCCTGCTGCCTGGCGGACGAGCGGCTGACACGATCGGCCGCAGGCCGGTCATCGTGGCCGGCTGCCTGCTGTCCGGCGCCAGCATGGCCATGCTCGCGCTGCTGCCAGGGACGTGGGGGTTCCTCGTCGCGGCGGCCGTGCTGGGCTTCGGCTCGGGGCTGCTCGACGTGGCGCCGTCGGCGATGATCGGCGACTACCTCACCGGACATCGCGGAGCGGGCGAGCAGGGCAGGAAGGGCGGCGCGGTCGTCGCCTCCTACCAGATGGCCGGCGACATCGGCACGGTGACCGGCCCGGTGGCGGTCGGCGCCCTGGTCGCCGTGTCCTACGGCGCGGCGTTCTGGCTTGCCGCTTCCGTGCTCGGCGCCGCGGCCGTGATCGGGCTCTTCGCTCCCGAAACCCGCGCCCAGGGCCAGCGGCCGCGCTCGCTCACCGACGCTCCAGCCGACACACCGGAACCAGACCCGGTGCGCTGACGCCCGCGCCCGCAAGCGGTGCCGCCAGGCTGGCAGCCGGGATGCCCTGCCTGCCGGCCGAGCCGTCGCTGGCGTTACCGGGATACCCTGTCTGATCAAGACGGCAGCAGGATGGAGGTCGGCCAGATTGGACGTGACCGAAGATCTGGGTGACGGTCCGGTAGCCAGCGAGGTGGCCACGTCGTCCGGGCAGCCCGGCAGCCCGGTCAAGCCGGGCCGGGCACGGCGATCGACCGCGCTCCTGGTAGCGCTGGCGCTGGCAGGCGGCATCGCGTTCGCGACCGTGTTCGCCTTCGCCGTGACTCGCCTGCACGCTCAGAACCAGCAGATCTCGTTCCGCCCGGCCGGCATCCCGGCGAACGTCAGCACGTCGATGGCCGACCAGATGCAGCTGTCGCCGGTCCCGACCGCGGCGGCGCCAGGCTTCACGCTGACCGACCAGCAGGGCCGTCAGGTGTCACTGGCGAGCTTCCGCGGCAAGACGGTGGTGCTGACCTTCATGGATCCGCACTGCACCGACATCTGCCCGATCGTCTCCCGGGAGTTCATCGACGCGCACCATTACCTCGGCGCGACCGGCTCAAAGGTGGTCTTCGTCGCGGTCAACGTGAACCAGTTCCACAACCAGGTCTCCGACGTCGCGGCGTTCTCGCGCGCGCACCAGCTCGACTCGATCGGGCCGTGGTACTTCCTGACCGGCTCGCTGCCGAGCATGCGGGCGGTGTGGGGCGCCTACCAGATCCAGGTCGTCGCGCCGAGCAGGAACGCCGACATCCGGCACACCTCGCTGATCTACTTCATCGACCCGCGGGGTCGCGAGCGGTTCGTGGCCGCTCCGATGGTGGACCATACCAAGCAGGGCATCGCCTATCTTCCCCCCGGGCAGCTCACGTCATGGGCACGGAGCATCGCCCTGGTCGCGAAGGACGTCACCCCCTGACCGAGCGGCTCGCCGGCCGGGCCCGAGCTGACTCAGATGGTGTAGGCCAGGTTCACGGCGAGCTGCCTGGCCAGGCCGGCGTCGCCGCCAAGCTCCACCTCTCCGAGCGCCGCCTGCGCGTCCTCCCGGCCGCCTGCCAGCCGGAGGAAGAGCGAGGATGGCATGGTCAGCGTCGCTGTCGGCTCGCCGTCGAGCGTGCCGGTGACCTTCGCCCTGCCGTCGACCACGACGTACAGGTCCCGCTCGATCGGGCCGGTCAAGCTGATCCGCACGCGGCTGCCGTCTGGCGCTCCGCCTCGCTTGCCGACGATGTAGCCGAGTGCCAGGACCACCTCGTGCAGTGCCTGCTCGGCGATCGGGCCGCCCTCGTTTCCCGCCGTTCCGAGCGCGGCCCGGATGTCCTGCTCGTGCATCCAGCAGTCGAAGATCCTGATCTGCATGAAGCGCGCGTAGGTCGCGTTGCCTGCCGGGGTCCACGACGGCGCGTTGAAGTCGGCGACCGGCATGGCCCGCAAGCTGGCCAGCCGCTCGGCGGTGATCGAGCGGAAGTCGGCGAGCAGGTCGGCGTTCG
>DASWAA010000533.1:0-12956 GCA_036391385.1 Streptosporangiaceae bacterium | reverse complement strand
CTCGCGGCGGCACTACGGCAGGATTGCCCCCAGGGCCGCGCGGCCCCGGCAGCAGGCAGCGGAAGGACAAGTCTCATGACAGCGAACAGCTTTGGCGCCCGCAGCACGCTGACGTCGGGCGGGACTCCTTACCAGATCTACCGGCTGGACGCGGTGCCCCAGTCCGGGAGCCTGCCGTTCAGCCTGAAGATCTTGCTGGAGAACCTGCTGCGGACCGAGGACGGCGTGAACGTGACCGCCGAGCACATCACCGCGCTGGCAGGCTGGGATCCTGCGGCCGAGCCGGCCACCGAGATCCAGTTCAGCCCGGCGCGGGTGATCATGCAGGACCTTACCGGCGTCCCGGCCGTCGTCGACCTGGCCACCATGCGCGAGGCGATGCGGGCGCTCGGCGGTGACCCGGAGAAGATCAACCCGCTGGTACCGGCCGAGCTGGTGATCGACCACTCGGTGATCGCCGACATCTTCGGCCGGCCGGACGCGTTCGAGCGCAACGTCGAGCTCGAGTTCCAGCGCAATTCCGAGCGGTTCACCTTCCTGCGCTGGGGTCAGCAGGCGCTGCGACAGTTCCGCGTGGTACCGCCGGGCACCGGGATCGTGCACCAGGTCAACATAGAGCACCTGGCCCGCGTGGTGATGACGGCTCAGGCAGGGGATGGCGCCGCTGCCGCTTACCCGGACACCTGCGTCGGCACCGACTCGCACACCACGATGGAGAACGGCCTCGGCGTGCTCGGCTGGGGCGTCGGCGGGATCGAGGCCGAGGCGGCGATGCTCGGCCAGCCGATCTCGATGCTCATCCCCAAGGTCATCGGCTTCCGGCTGACCGGCGCGCTGCCCTCCGGTGCGACCGCGACCGACCTGGTCCTGACCATCACCGAGCTGCTGCGCAAGCACGGCGTGGTCGGCAAGTTCGTCGAGTTCCACGGCGAGGGCGTGGCCGCGGTGCCGGTGGCGAATCGCGCCACGATCGGCAACATGAGCCCGGAGTTCGGCTCCACCTGCGCGATCTTCCCGATCGACGCCGAGACGCTGACCTACCTGCGGCTGACCGGCCGTCCGGCCGAGCAGGTCGCCCTGGTCGAGGCCTACGCCAGGGAGCAGGGCCTGTGGCACGAGCCGGGCAGTGCGGACACTGCCAGGTACTCGCAGCAGCTTGAGCTCGACCTGTCCACGGTGGTGCCGTCCCTGGCCGGGCCGAAGCGGCCCCAGGACCGGGTGGCGCTGACCGACGCTAAGCACTCCTTCCGCGAGGCGCTCGGCTCCTATGTGCACCAGCCCAGCCTGGACAACGGCATCGCGGGTACGTTCCCGGCTTCCGACCCGGTCGCTGGCGGCCTCGACGACCGGCCGTCGAGCCCGACCCCGGTCACGCTGGAAGACGGAACGCAGACCAGCGTCGATCACGGGTCCGTGGTGATCGCCGCGATCACGTCCTGCACCAACACGTCGAACCCGTTCGTCATGGTGGGTGCCGCGCTGCTGGCCCGCAAGGCGGTCGAGGCCGGCCTGACCCGCAAGCCGTGGGTGAAGACCACGCTCGCACCGGGGTCCAAGGTGGTCATGGACTATTACGAGCGGGCTGGCCTGACGCCGTACCTGGACAAGCTCGGCTTCAACCTGGTCGGCTATGGCTGCACCACCTGCATAGGCAACTCCGGCCCGCTGCCCGAGGCGGTCAGCGCTGCTGTGGCGCAGAACGACCTGGCCGTGGTGTCCGTGCTGTCGGGCAACCGGAACTTCGAGGGCCGGATCAACCCGGACGTGAAGATGAACTACCTGGCCTCGCCGCCGCTGGTGGTCGCCTACGCGCTCGCCGGATCGATGGACATCGACCTGACCACCGAGCCGATCGGGACCGGTGCCGATGGCAGGCCGGTCTACCTGGCCGACATCTGGCCGTCGCCTGCCGAGGTCGAAGAGGTCGTGCGCGGGTCCGTGGCGCCGGAGATGTTCAGCCGCGACTACGCCGACGTCTTCGCCGGCGACGAGCGGTGGCAGGAGCTCGACGTGCCGGCCGGCGAGACGTTCGCCTGGGACGAGGCCTCCACCTACGTGCGGCGTCCGCCGTACTTCGACGGCATGCCCGCCGAGCCGGCGCCGGTGACCGACATCCACGGCGCGCGGGTGCTCGCGATGCTCGGCGACTCGGTCACCACGGACCACATCTCCCCGGCCGGGGCGATCAAGGCGGACAGCCCGGCCGGGAAGTACCTGACCGGCCACGGGATCGAGCGGCGCGATTTCAATTCCTACGGCTCGCGGCGCGGCAACCACGAGGTGATGATCCGCGGCACCTTCGCCAACATCCGGCTGCGCAACCAGCTGGCCCCTGGCACCGAGGGCGGCATGACGCTCAAGCTGCCCGAGGGCACCCAGACCTCCATCTACGAGGCCTCGCGCGCTTACCTGGCCGAGGGCACGCCGCTGTTGGTCATCGGCGGCAAGGAGTACGGCTCCGGGTCCTCGCGCGACTGGGCGGCGAAGGGGACCGCGCTGCTCGGCGTCCGGGCGGTCCTGGTCGAGTCGTTCGAGCGGATCCACCGGTCGAACCTGATCGGCATGGGCGTGCTGCCGCTGCAGTTCAAGCCGGGCGAGAACGCGAGCGCGCTCGGGCTCACCGGGCACGAGGTGTTCGACATCACCGGGATCGAGGCCCTGAACTCGGGCCAGGCGCCGCGCGAGGTCACGGTCACCGCGGACGGCAAGACCTTCCAGGCGATCGTGCGGATCGACACGCCAGGCGAGGCCGAGTACTACCGGCACGGCGGCATCATGCAGTTCGTGCTGCGCTCGCTGCTGGCCAGCGGCTGACAGGGGAGCGGATGACGGCGACCGGGCCGGGCGGCAGCGTGCCTGGCGATCTCGTGGCCGGCTCGCCGGATCCTGGCTCTGGCGCGACTGATCCAGGCTCGTCGGCATCCCGCGCCGTGGGTCTCGCGGCGGGCAGCGGGCTGCTGGTCGGCGGCATCATCGCGGCCGCGTTCAACCTGCGCGCGGCGATCACCGGCTTGCCTCCCGTCTTCCCTGAGCTGACCGCGACCGCCGGCTACAGCACGGCCACCGAGTCGGTGCTCGCAGCAGTTCCCGTGCTCAGCTTCGCGGCATTCTCCGGTCTCGCCCCGGCACTGGCGCGCAGGCTCGGCGAGGAACGGGTCATCGGCCTTGCGCTCGGCCTGCTCGCTGTCGGCCTCGGGATGCGCGCCGCCCTGCCGGTCGCGCTGCTCTTTCCCGGCACGATCGTGGCAAGCTGCGCGATCGCGATGATGAACGTCCTGATGCCGAGTCTGATCAAGCGCCGCCGGCCTGACCTGGCCGGCCTGCTCGTCGGCATGTACATGACCGCGCTCACGATCGGGGCCGTGCTCGGGTCGGCGATCGCGGTGCCCCTGTTCAGCGCGGCCGGCGGGTCGACCGCGGCCGTCCGGGTCACGCTCGGCATCTGGGCGCTGCCCGCCTTGCTCGCCGCGCTGGTGTGGCTGCCGCAGCTGCGGTTCCGGACGCCGCCGCCGGCCGGCGAGGGCCGCCGGGGAGTACTGGCGATGGCCAGGTACCCGCTGGCCTGGCAGGTCACGGCGTTCATGGGCCTGCAGAGCCTGGGGTACTACGCGACCTTGTCGTGGTTCCCCAGCATGCTGCGTGACCACGGGATCGGCCCGGCGGCGGCCGGCAACCTGCTGGCCCTGATGAACGTCGGCAACGCCCTTACCGGCCTGCTCGTGCCGGTGCTCGCGCATCGGGCGCGAGACCAGCGGCCGCTGGCCGCCATCGCGGTCGTGCTGATCATGGTCGGGCTGGCCGGGTCCGCGTTCGGGCCTAATGCCACGGCGGTCATTTTCGTCTGCGTGCTCGGGCTCGGCCAGGGCAGCGCGTTCAGCCTGGCGGTCTTCCTGTTCACCGCGCGGGCCGCCGATGGCCACACTGCGGCGGCGCTGTCCGGCTTCGCTCAGGGTCTGGGTTATCTCATCGCCAGCGCAGGGCCGCTGCTGCTCGGCTTGCTGCACAACGCGACCGGCGGCTGGACAATACCGGCCTGGGTACTCATCGCCGTGGCGGCTGGCCAGCTCGTGGCGGGTCAGCTGGCCAGCCGGGCCCGCCAGATCGCCCTCGCGGGCGACTGACCCAGATCTAGGTAGTCAACGACCGTCGGCCAGGCCGGTCAGGGTGGCGCTGAGGTCCCAGAGGCGGGCCGCCAGTTCGTCGTCGTTGGCGGCCCTGGACGGGTTGCGACGGCTACGGCCCACGTAGTAGCCGCCGGTCGACGTGGCGACGTCGGGGGAGGCTGCCAGGTAGACCACTGTCTTCGCGCCGGATTCCGGTGCGCGCAGCAAGTGGCGGCCCACGACCAGGCTGAGCCTGAGCCACCGGCTCCCGGTCTGGCCGAAATTGGTGGCGACCGTGCCCGGGTGCAGGCAGTTGGCCGTCACGCCGGTGCCAGCCAGCCGCCTGGCCAGCTCCCTGGTGAACAAGATGTTGGCAAGCTTGCTGTTGGAGTACGCCAGCATCGGCCGGTAGCGCCGCTCCAGACCAAGGTCAGTGAGGTCGAGGCGGGCGGTGCGATGCACGGTCGAGGCGACCGTGACGACCCGGGCCGGGGCGCTGGCCTCCAGGACGGGCCGGAGCAGGTTGGTCAGCAGGAACGGTGCCAGGTGGTTGACGGCCAGGGTGTGCTCGAGGCCGTCGACGGTCAGGCTCCGGTTGGCGACGACCAGGCCGGCGTTGTTGACCAGAACGTCGATCGCGGGCAGCCTGGCGAGCCGAGCGGCGAGATCCCTGACCTCATGCAACGAGGCGAGGTCGGCCAGTTCGAGCGAGGGCGGCGCACCGGTCGCCACCGCGCCGACCTCGGCCACCGCCGACTCGCCGCGGCCACGGTTACGGCATACCAGCACCACGGTGGCGCCGAGCCGGGCCAGCGCGGTCGCGGTCGCCTTGCCGATGCCCGAGCTCGCACCGGTCACCACGCAGACCCGGCCAGCCAGGTTCTCCGGCACGGGGACTCCGATCTGGGCAAAGGTCCGGCGAGATGGCAACGGTCACTATACGGAGGACATTCCGGCAGGACGCGGGCGAGCGCCTAACGTGAGACCGGTGAGCTGGGTACTGATATCCCAGAGCCGGCCGGCGGTGTGGTCGTCCCGCGCGGTTCGAGACGGCCGGCGGCGGCGGCGGCTGACGTAGTAACCGCCGGTCTGGCTGGCCACGTCAGGAGAGCTGGCCAGGTAGACGATCGTGCGGGCGCCGGACTGCGGCGAGCGGACGAGGTGGCGGCCGGCGGTCATCCCCAGCTGCAGCAACCGGTTCTCGGACTGGAGGAAATTGGTCGCCACCATCCCGGGGTGCGCGCAGTTGGCGGTCACCCCGGTCCCCTCGAGCCGGCGCGCTAGCTCCCTGGTGAACAAGACGTTGGCGAGCTTGCTGTTGGAGTAGGCGAGCATCGCGGCGTAGCGCCGTTCAAGCTGAAGGTCGTCCAGGTGCAGGGTCGCGATCCGGTGCGCGACCGACGCGACAGTCACCACCCTGGCCGGGGCGCTGGCCTCCAGGGCGGGCCGGAGCAGGTTGGTCAGCAGGAACGGTGCCAGGTGGTTGACGGCCAGGGTGTGCTCGAGGCCGTCGGCGGTGAGCTGCCTGCGTCCGACGCGCAGGCCGGCGTTGTTGACCAGGACATCGAGGCGCGGCAGTGTACCGAGCCGAGTCGCGAGGTCCCTGACCTGCCGCATCGAGGCAAGGTCGGCCAGTTCGAGCGACGGCTCCGCTCCGGTAGCTGCTGCGCCGATCTCGGCCATCGCGGCCGCACCGCGACCGTGGTCCCGGCACACGAGCACCACGGTCGCGCCGAGGCTGGCCAGCGCGGTGGCGGTCGCCTTGCCGATGCCCGAGCTCGCACCGGTCACCACGCAGACCCGCCCGGCCATGGCGTCAGGCACGGCGGGCTCAGCCGTGCCGGTAGGCAGCAGCCGCGCTGCCCTGCGGCGCCATCGCCTTGCCCGCGGCCCAGGTCACCGTGGTTCCGGGGATCGTCGCGCAGCCGAAGATCTCGTAGGCCGCCGACGACCTGACCAGCGCGGTCGTCCAGGTGCCGGCAGCGGAGCGGTGCAGCAGCCGGGACGGAGACTTCCCGGTGTTGGCGATCACCCACAGGCCGCCGCGGCCGTCCGGGCACAGCCCGGTGGCGGCCACGCTCCCGGTCATCGTCAGCGCGGTCCAGCTAGTGCCGTCGAAGTGCCCGAGCTCCGGGCTTCCGGCCAGCCAGCCGGCCACCCACACGTTGCGCGGCGCGAGTGCGAGCACCCGGCTATAGGTGAAGCCGGCCAGCGCGGCCGGGCGCACGCGCTGCCAGGTCTTCCCGCCCCGGTGCAGCAGAGCGCTCATCGTGCCGCCAGCCTCGCCGACGGCCCACACGTCCGTGGGCGAGGCCTTGCTGGCCTGGAAGATGCCGCCAGCGATACCGGTGACCTGGCTCCAGGCGGTTCCGTTCCAGTGCCAGGTGCCGGCACCCGGGTAGCGGGTGCTGGCCGTGCCGAACACCCAGACGTCGGTGGGGCTGAGGGCGGTGATGCCGGTGAAGCGGGTGCCCGGCTTCCAGGCCCCGCGCGGGGCGACGACCGCCCAGGCAGAGCCGTTCCAGGTCAGTACCGAGCCGCCGAGCGCGGTCACGGCCCAGATGTCCTGCGGCGACAGGGCACTGGCGGCGGTGATCCAGCTGTGCGGCCCGGACGGGAGGCTGACCGCGTGCGGGATGCCGTTGATCATCCGCTCGGCCACCGGATGCCCGTGCCCGCCCACGTCCGAGCCGCCCAGGAACCAGACCTCACCCGGCTCGACGACGGTCACGATGTACTGACTGTGGTTCGTGGCCGGCGGGAGGTACTGGATCGCGAGCCTGAGCGTCCAGGACGAACCAGCCGACCCGGCCGGCAGTGACCCGGCCGGCAGTGACCTGGTCGCGGCGCCAGCCGGCAGCACAGCGGCGGCCAGGGCGCCAGCCAGTACGGACACGAGAACTGGCGCGAGCCAGCGAATGGCGAGCCGCGTGCTGGCGTTTCGGTGGCGGCGGATCACGGTGCCTCCGGCAGAATCGGGCAAGACGCACCCTATCTCGGCACTAGCCCGCGCGTCCTGGCATGCCCGCCTCCGCTACAGAATGCGGCTTCCTCGCTACTTTAAGCGGCGACACCGGCCAGTATTGGCCACGTGCCGCACACGGCGCCGCCCGTGCGAAATACACTCGTTAGGTTCGCTCCCTGCGCAACGGGCAGGGTTCTGCGAGCCCGGTCCGGCAGGACGTGCGTCAGCGACGACAACGAGGAGACGGCCAGATGACACTGCTTGAGTCGATCTGGAGTCCGCAAGATGTCAAGGCGCTGAGCCCGGAAGAGCTCCCGGTGCTCGCCGCCGAGATCAGGGCGTTCCTGATCGAGGCGGTTTCCCGTAATGGCGGTCACCTCGGCCCGAACCTCGGCGTCGTTGAGCTGACCATCGCGCTGCACCGCGTCTTCGACTCGCCGTCCGACCAGCTGGTCTGGGACACCGGGCACCAGTCGTACGTGCACAAGCTGCTCACCGGCCGGATGGCCGGCTTCGCCAGGCTGCGTCAGCAGGGCGGCGTGTCCGGCTACCCGAACCGGGCCGAGTCCGAGCACGACCTGGTCGAGAACTCGCACGCGTCCACCAGCCTGTCCTACGCCGACGGCCTGGCCAAGGCGATGCAGCTGCGGGGCGAGAAGACCCGGCGGGTGGTCGCCGTCATCGGCGACGGCGCGCTGACCGGCGGCATGGCCTGGGAGGCGCTGAATAACATCGCGGGCGCCAGGGACCGGCCGGTCGTCATCGTGGTCAACGACAACGGCCGGTCCTACCAGAAGACGATCGGCGGGCTCGCCGACCATCTGGCCTCGGTACGGGTGTCCCAGCGGTACGAGCAGGTACTCGACATCGTGAAGACGACGCTGTCGCACACGCCTCTGGTCGGCCCGCCGCTGTTCGAGACCCTGCACGGGATCAAGAAGGGGCTCAAGGACGTCCTGCAGCCGCAGGTGCTCTTCGAGGACCTCGGGCTCAAGTACCTCGGCCCGATCGACGGCCACGACGAGCAGGCGCTCGAGCACGCGCTGGGCCGGGCCAGGGAGTTCGGCGGACCCGTGCTCGTGCACGTGATCACTCAGAAGGGGCGAGGCTACGCCCTCGCCGAGGAGAATGACGAGGACTGCCTGCACCAGGTACCGCCGGGTGCGCCCGCCCACGTCAACGGGGTCGTGCCGGCGACGCCGGCCGCGCAGCCGGCGAAGGCGAAGCGGCCGTGGACGCAGATCTTCGCGGAGGAACTGGCCGACATCGGGGCCCGCCGGCCTGACATCGTGGCGATCACGGCCGCGATGCTGCATCCGACGGGCCTGGCCAAGTTTGCCGAGGCGTACCCGGAGCGGGTCTTCGACGTCGGCATCGCGGAACAGCACGCCGTGACGAGCGCCGCCGGCCTGGCCATGGGCGGCATGCACCCGGTCGTCGCGATCTACGCGACCTTCCTGAACAGGGCCTTCGACCAGGTCCTGATGGACGTGGCTATGCACCGGCTGCCGGTGACGTTCGTTCTCGACCGGGCCGGCGTGACCGGACCGGACGGTGCCAGCCACCACGGCATGTGGGACGGGTCGCTGCTGCAGATCGTGCCCGGCATCAGGGTCGCGGTGCCGCGCGACGGCACCAGGCTGACCGAGTTGCTGCGCGAGGCGGTGGCAGTGACTGATGGCCCGACCGCGCTGAGGTTCCCCCGCGGCAGCGCTCCCGACGACCTGCCAGCGGTCGGGACACTCGGCGGTATGGACGTGCTGGCGCGGCCAGCGCCGGGCACTGGCAGCGACGTCCTGCTCGTGGCGGCAGGCCCGATGGCGCAGCTCGCGGTCGACATCGCCGTACGGCTGGCCGGCCAGGGCATCGGCGTCACCGTGCTCGACCCCCGGTGGGTCAAGCCCATCGACGGTGCGCTGGCCGGGGCGGCGGCTGAGCACCGGCTCGTGGTGACTGTCGAGGACAACGGCAGCGTCGGGGGCTTTGGTGACGCGGTCGCCCGGCTCCTGCGCGAGACCGGGACGAACGTGCCGCTACGGACGTTCGGCCTGCCGCAGGAGTTTCTCGCGCACGGCGAGCGGGCCGAAGTGCTCGGCGTGGCCGGACTGACGTCGCAGAATCTGGCGCTGGCGATCACCGAGGCGGTCGCGAGCCTCACGTCCGACCTCGTCCCGCACCAGGACTGACCCGCGGGCTGGCAGAATCTCGTGCATGAACACGCTGAACGTCGCCGTCGTCGGCTCGGGACCCGCCGGGCTTTACACCGCAGAGGCCCTGATCAAGCAGGGGGCCGCGCTTGACCGCACCGTCCGGGTGGACGTGCTCGACCGGCTTCCCACGCCGTACGGCCTGGTCAGGTACGGCGTCGCGCCGGACCACAAGTCGATCAAGTCGATCGCCGATTACCTGCGCGGAGTGCTCGAGCATGACGGCGTCAGGTTTGTCGGCGCCGTGCACCTCGGCGAGGACGTGACGAGAGCTGACCTGCTGTCCTGTTATGACGCTGTTGTGTACGCGACCGGCGCGATGCGGGACAGGCGACTCGGAATACCGGGGGAGGATCTGCCGGGGAGCTATGCGGCGACCGACTTCGTGAACTGGTACTGCGGGCATCCCGACGTTGACCCGGACCGGTTCACGCTGGATGCGGAGTCGGTGGCGGTGATCGGGGTCGGGAACGTCGCCGTCGACGTCGCGCGAATCCTGATCCGCGATCCGGCCGAGCTGCGGGAGACCGACGTGTCGCAGCCGGTGCTCGACACGCTGATGGCGAGCAAGGTGCGCGAGGTGCACGTGATCGGCAGGCGCGGGCCGGCCCAGGCCAAGTTCACCACCAAGGAGCTGCGCGAGCTTGGCGAGCTTGCCGGGGTGGACGTGGTGGTCGGCGAGGGCGAAGCGGAGCTCGACATGTTCGACCAGTCCGGCGAGAGCGCCAGGCTCGCGGCGACCGACCGGCACGTCAAGGGCAACTACACCGTGATCAGCGACTGGGCGGGCCGCGTTCCGTCCGGTGCGCAGCGCAAGCTGACCCTGCGGTTCTGGCTGAGCCCCGTCGAGATCCTCGGGACCGGGCGAGTCGAGGGCCTGACCCTCGAGCGGATGCGGCTAGACGCCGACGGTCGGCTGACCGGGACCGGGCAGCACGAGACGCTCGGGGTGCAGATGGTACTGCGCAGCGTGGGCTATCAGAGCGTGCCGCTGCCCGGGGTGCCGTTCGACGAGCGCTCGCACACCGTGCCGAACGCCGAGGGCCGCGTGCTCGGCCCGGAC
This sequence comes from Streptosporangiaceae bacterium, assembly GCA_036391385.1. GTDB lineage: Bacteria > Actinomycetota > Actinomycetes > Streptosporangiales > Streptosporangiaceae > Chersky-822. The sequence continues at coordinate 2,618 of DASWAA010000533.1, read as the reverse complement.
GGTCAGCCGCTGCCCGGGGAGTACGTGGCCGGGTGGCTCAAGCGCGGCCCGACGGGCGTGATCGGCACGAACAAGTCTGACGCTGCGCAGACGGTCCGCTGCCTGCTCGCCGACCTGGCCGGCGGTCCTGGTCCCGACCAGGCGCAGCTGCCCAGGCCGGGGCTGCTGCGGCTGCCCGAGTCCGAGCCCGCGCAGACCGAGGCCGAAGTGGTCGAGGCGGAGGCAGGGCACGCGTGGTCTAGGCGGTTCGCCGCCCTGCTCGCCGAGCGCGGGATCAAGCCGGTCGGCTACAGCGACTGGCTCAAGATCGAGACGGCGGAGAAGGATCTTGCCGCCTCGCTGGGCCGCGGCGCGAGGGTCAAGCTGCCGAGCCGCGCGGACATCCACGCGGCCTGCGGTCTCGCGAAGGCCTGATGCGAGGAGCCGATCCCGGTCCGTGAGCGAGCGGCACCGTCCTGAAGCGAGGGGCCGGTCCCTCAGGGACGATCGCTGACCTGTGCCAGGATCTGGCGCAGGACGTCGTCGATGCCGTCGAACCGCTGGTCGACGCCGTCGAACCTCTGGTCGATGCCGTCGAACCGCTGGTCCATTCGGTCCAGTCGCTGGCCGACGCCGTCGAACCGCTGGTCAATGCCGTCGAACCGCTGGTCAATGCCGTCGAACCGCTGGTCGACGCGGTCTAGTCGCTGGTCGATCTGATCGAAGCGGGCGTCGTGCTGATCGAAGCGGGCGTCGTGGGCGATGACGCGGTCCAGGAGCTCGGACACGGTGTCGCCGATCACCCGGATGTCTTCCTTGATGCTCAGGACCTGGAGGGGGCTGGCCGTCATGTCGGCAGCGTACTCGGGACGTCTGACAGTGCGCTTGCTTTCCCGACTCGGCGACAGGGTGATAGCCGGTGACCGGCGGGTCAGCCAGCGATCAGGGACTTGAGTAGTCCGCGGGTCCGGTGTTCTTCGTCACCTTTGGAGTATTCAGCTGCGACGAAGTCGGTCACCCCGTAACCGGCAAGTGCCATGATCTGGCTGGTCACTGCGTCTTCGTCGCCGACGATCGCCACATCACCGGGGCCAGCTACGCCTTCGCGGTCGAGCATGGCCCGGTATGACGGCAGGTGCCCGTAGATCTGGAATACCTCGGCGGCGCGAGCGCGGGCGTCGCCTGGTTCGCTGGTCACGCAAACCGGCAGCGTGCACACGACTCTCGGCGCCGGGCGGCCGGCCTGCTGAGCTGCCGCGTTGATCGTCGGGACGATGTAGTCGCGCACAGTGGCTGGTCCGGTCATCCACAAGATCGTGCCCGCTGTGCGCTGGCCTGCCAGCCTGAGCATCTGCGGCCCGAGCGCGGCGAGCAGGACCTCTACCTGGCCGCCGCGTGGGGTGGACAGGCCGATCCCGGCCCGCATGGTCGTACCGACGAAGGTAGCCTGCTGGCCTTCGAGCAAGGGCAGCAGAATGGACAGGTACTCGCTCATATGAGTCGCCGGCCCGTCGAAGCTGTAGCCATACATGTCCTCGATGACGATCTTGTGCGAGAGCCCGATGCCTAGGGCTAGCCGTCCGTCCAGCGCGAGTGCGGTAGTGAGCGCGTGCTGAGCCATCACCGCGGGATGGCGCGGGTAGGTCGGCACCACAGCAGTGCCGATCTCGATGTCCGGAACACCGTGGCCGGCGACCGCCAGTGCGGTCAGAGCATCGAGGCCGAAGATGTTCGCCATCCAGGCGGAGGAGAACCCGTCGTCGACGGCCCTGAGCAGCTGGTCACGGAGCAGGCTCAGCGCCTGCGGGCCTTCAGGTTCGGCGAGTGAGGTTGCGATGCGCATGCGAGATCTCCGATCTGGCGTGATCTTCGATCTTCCCGGTTTGCCATGACCGCTGCAACTGTCGACGCACGCCGAACGGCCGGGTTCGCTGGCCACTGGAACCTGCGCGTCACTCGGATCGAGCGGTGGTTACATCCTGATGACCGCTATGCCGGGGTATTGGATCACTGTCGGCTAGGGGAGTATAGGAACTATGGATGCGGGGCAGGCCGGTGCGCCGGGGGCCGGGGGAAGGCGCGCACGCGGGTCGGCTGGCGACGCGGCGAAGCCAGGGCGCGCGGCGGCGTCAGGCCGTTCGGCTGCGGGAAAGGCCAGGCAAGGGGCGAAGCTGGCGGCCAGGGAGCGGGCCGAGCGAGAGCAGGAGGCTGCCGCGAAGCGCGCCGCCGCGCATCAGCGGGCCGCCGAGCGAGCCCGGGTGCGCGCCGCCAGGCGCGAGCAGGAGGCAGCCGTTTCGCAAGACGCCGTTCCGCAAGAGGCCGTTTCGCCAGACGCCGGCCGGCAGGCGGCCGCCGAGGTGGCAGGCCCGCGGCAGGCAGGTACGGAGGAAGCGGCCGGCCGTAACGCCGAAGAGCTGGACCGGGCGGCGTCGGACGCGGCCGGACGGGAGGCGGCCGGCCGGGGGATCATGCACCCCGAGACGGCCGGCCGTAGTTCCGTCGAAAGGGCGGCCGCGCTCCTTGCTGGTGTCGGGCAGGACGTCGTGCCGGGCCTGGCGGCCCTGGCGCAGCGGGCTCCGTTGCCGGCCAATCGCTTTCTCGACCGGGAGGAGAGCTGGCTCCGGTTCGGCCAGCGGGTG
>DASWAA010000532.1:0-2270 GCA_036391385.1 Streptosporangiaceae bacterium | reverse complement strand
GGCCGCCCGGCGACGGCAGCGGCGTCAAGCGACCGCAGGGTCGCGCCAGGGACCGGCGGCCGCAGCACAGCCCCGTGCCATAGCCCTGACTGCGTGAGGTCGGAAACGAAGCGGCGCGCGCCGGTCACCGCCGCCAGCCGTCCCGGCGGCAGGTGCGGCTGCCCGGCCACCGACCACTGCGACGGCGCCGACAGCTCGGGCTCTGTCGTGACCGGCTCGATCCGTCGTTCCCCGGGCCTGGCAGGCAGCACGGTCCTGGCATGGGCGGCGACCTTGCGCAGCACCTGGCCGGCGTCCGGCAGCGAGCGGCTGCCGAAGGTCCCCATGTCGTACGGGCACAGGTCGGTGTCGCCCATCGCCATCCTGACCTGAGCAAGGGGGACGCCCATCTCCTGCGCGACGAGCTGCCGGAACGCGGTCCGGTTGTCCTGACCGACGTCGACCTTCCCGGTGAACGCCGTCACCAGGCCTGCCGGGCTCACGTGCAGCCAGGCGGTGCTCGCCGTCGTCCAGACGCCCGGGGCGGGCGGAGTGTCGAGCGTGACCACGAGGCCGTCACCGAGAATGCCGAACCAGTCCCGGTCGGCCGGATCGGTCAGGTCCCACGGCCTGGCCGGCCGTGGCGTGGCCTCGCCGGGCAGCGGCGGTGCCCAGCGATCGCCGTCCGGGCCGGGCGGAGCGTCGGGACCCGGCTGGCCGTCGTCCGGCGCGCTATCGGGCTGCGCGCCGCCGGCCGACCCGCTGCCGGCCGACGGTCCTGGCGCGACACCGGCCGGCGGCCCGGCGAGCAGCGCCGCGGCCCGGTGCACCGCCCGCCTGATCCGCGGATAGGTGCCGCATCGGCAGATCTGGGTCGCCAGCGCCGCGTCGATCGCGGCGTCGTCCGGGCGGGGATTACTGGCCAGCAGCGCCGTGACGGTCAGGATCATGCCCGACGTGCAGTACCCGCACTGGCCCGCGCCCTCCTCGGCGAACGCCTGCTGGACCGGGTGCAGCCGGGCAGGGCCGGCGCCGCCGGGCTCGGAGAGTCCCTCGATCGTGGTGACCTGCCGCCCGGCCACCGAGTCAGCCGTGCGCTGGCAGGCCCTGACGGCCTCCCCGTCGAGTAGCACGGTGCACGCGCCGCAGGCGCCCTCCAGGCAGCCGGGCTTGGCCCCGGTCAGGCCAAGCTGGTCCCGCACCGCCGACAGCAGCAGCATCGACCCGGGGACCGACGCGGTAGCTCCGTTGACGACGAACGTGCTGTCCTGTGCCGGATCGCCTGCGATTGTCATGCCGAGCAGGATATCGGGCGTGACCGGCGGCGATCACCCGCCGGCTATGGCGCCGACGACGAGGAAGGGCTCGGTCCCGGCGAGCACGGGCAGCGGCAGCGGCGTGTCCGGAGGATCGTGCGACAGGTCTTCCTGGCAGGCGAAGAACCGGACGAAGGCCCTGCGACGGCCGGTCCCGTAGTCCCTGATCGCGCCGCGCAGGACCGGGTAGCTCGCCTCGAGGGCGTCTAGCGCGGCGCCGAGCGTCACCCCGCCGTCCGCCTGGACCTCGAGCAGCACCTCACCGCTGACCCCAGCCAGCGTCCGCAGGTGCGCCGGCAGTCCGACCCTGATCGTGGCCGGGCCGGTCATGGCAGCGTCTGGACCTCGACCGACAGGACGGCAGGCAGATCCCTGACGATGGCGTCCCAGGTGTCGCCACCGTCGGCCGAGACGTACACCTGCCCTCCTGTGGTGCCGAAGTAGACGCCGCACTCGTCCAGCCTGTCGACGTCCATGGCGTCACGCAGGACGTTGACGTAGCAGTTCTGCTGCGGCAAGCCGGCGGTCAGCGGTTCCCACTCGTTGCCGCCGGTCCGGCTCCGGTACACCCGTAGCTTCCCGTCCGGCGGGAAGTGCATCGAGTCACTGGTGATCGGCACGACGTAGACGGTGTCCGGCTCGTTCGAGTGCACGCTGATCGGGAAGCCGAAGTCGGTCGGCAGGTTACCGCTGACCTCGTGCCATGACTCGCCGGCATCGTCGCTGCGCATGACGTCCCAGTGCTTCTGCATGAAGAGCACGTCGGGCCGGGCCGGGTGCTGTGCGATCCGGTGCACGCAGTGACCGATCTCCGCCTCCGGGTCGGGCATGAAGTCCGAGCGCAGGCCCTTCGTGATCGGGCGCCAGGTGGCGCCCGAGTCGTCGCTGCGGAACGCGCCCGCTGAGGAGATGGCGGCGAACATCCGGCCCTCGTTGACTGGGTCGAGCAGGATCGTGTGCAGGCACATGCCGCCC
>DASWAA010000531.1:0-3681 GCA_036391385.1 Streptosporangiaceae bacterium | reverse complement strand
GGGGTGCTCCAGGGGCCTGAGCCAGCGCAGGATAGTGATGAGCCGGGCGCGAGGCAGGGAGACGCAGCCCGCGGTTGCCGTCCCTGTCCCGACATGCAGGAAGATCGCGCTGCCCAGGCCCGGAACGCGAGCCGTGTTGTAGGCGATTACGGCCGCGTAGTCGTAGGCGGGTACCTGATGCAGCGGCTCGGGACGGGCGCCGGGACTGTGCCTGCGAGCGTTGACCCATTCGTTGTAGCGAGGGCTGGCGGGGTCGTCGTCCCAGTAGTCGTAGGTGTAGGCGTGCCGGAAGGAGAACGAGAACCTCAGCTTGGGCTGCACGCCGAAGAAGAAGCTGATCGGGTAGGTCCCCGATGGGGTCCGGCCGTCTCCCTCACGCTTCATGCCCGGCCTGGCCACGCCGTTGTAGCCCACCCGGGCGGTCCACGGCCCGAAGACGAGCACCCGCTTGCCGTCCGATACCCGGTATGCCCGCAGGGTGGCGTAGGTCGTCGAGTGTGACGCCGCGGTCACCGTGATCAGCTGCCGCACGGTCTGGGTGCCCGCGAGTCCGGCCGAGGCGGCTCGGGCGTGCCAGGTCGGCGAGAGTCCGGCTAGGAGAGCCACCAGCGCAGGCACGAGTACGGAGCGCCGATAGGCAGAATCGTCGGGCCTGGGCCACGCCCGCCACGCGGTTGTGCGCATCGGTGATCCCTCCACTGAATTCGGCCGGCGATCTTTCCGCCATTCTGACGCCGGCACTTCTGACTATGGATCAAGCCTAGGGAAGCGCTGCGTGCCAGTGCACCGTAGCCTGAGGTCGTGACCATCCGAGGGAGCGTGGCCGCTGCCGCCACCGGTGCGGCATTGCTGCTCGCTACCGGGTGCGCTGGCGTGAGCGCTCGCCCGCCGGCGGCGGCGCCGGCGACAAGGTTGGCGTCTGTCAGGTCGGCGCCGGCCGGCCCGTCGCATCGCGGCGCGCCCGTCAGGCCAGCTCACTCCGCGCGGCCCCTGCCCCGGTTCTCCGCTACGGTGTCCGGTCCGCTCTCGCCCAGGGATGTGCCGTTCAGCTGGCATCCCGGCTGTCCGGTGCCGCCGAGCCAGCTGCGGGCGATCCGCCTTTCCTATGTCGGTTTCGACGGCATGGCGCACACCGGCCGGATCATCGTCAGCGCGAGTGTCGCCAGAGGCGTGATCAAGGTCTTCTCCATCCTCTACCGGGCCCGGTTCCCGATCCGCAGGATGAGGCCTGTCGATGCCTTCCGCGGCAGCGACCCGCGGTCCATGGCCGCGGACAACACCTCGGGTTTCAACTGCCGCCGCGCCGTCGCCCCGGGACCGCCGCAATGGTCGATGCACGCGTTTGGCCTGGCAATAGATGTCAACACCGTTCAGAACCCCTACATCGAGGCGGGGGCCGGAGTTCAGCCCTCAGCGGGCGCCGCTTACCTCAGCCGATCGGATCTCAGGCCGGGAATGGCCCACCCAGGGGGAATCCTGGTTGCGGCGTTCAAGAGGATCGGCTGGGGGTGGGGTGGGTACTGGGCCGGCTCCCCCGACTACCAGCACTTCTCCGTCAACGGCCGCTAGCGTGATCCGCTGACGCGCGTCGCGGAAGGCCGGAGATTCAGGCCGGCTCGGTGAGCGATTCTCGGAGCTCGCCAAGCAACTGGCTCTGCCCGCCGAGCATCTCGGTCAGGATCCGGCGCGCAGCGAGCATAAGGTCGGCCACGTCTCCGCCGGCGAGCGCATAGACCACGGTGGTGCCTCGGCGGGTAGAAGTTACGATGCCGGAGCGGCGCAGTACTGCCAGCTGCTGGGAGAGGCTGGACGGCTCGATGTCTATGGCCGCGAGGAGGTCTCGGACTGGCCTCGGACCGTCCTGGAGGAGTTCGAGGACCTGGATCCGCACAGGATGGCCGAGCGTCCGGAAGAACTCGGCCTTGGCCTGGTACAGCGGTACCGGCATCGGGCGCCCTCCCGGCAGTGTCTATCCTTCTCGCAATATACAGAACATGAAAACCTCTTCAAGTATGCAAGGACGGGCTGATGGTCGACGTCAACGCGGCACTGGACAAGGCGGGGCTGAGGAACGCGCACGTCCGCGAGTACGTGCGGTACTGGGCCGAGGTCACCGGAGCCGCGCGGATCGAGGTAGTCAGCGCGTCCGACGACGCGCGGCTCGTCGACGAGGCCCTCGCCGACGGGGAGATCCTGCCGGCGGGCAAGGGGCGGTACTACGCGCGGAGCTATGTGAAGGACACCGCGCGCTCGGAGGAGCGCACGGTGGTCGCAACCAGCGACATCGCAGACAAGGGCGTCTACAACAACTGGCGCCCGGCCGGCGAGATGCGTCCCCTGCTCGAGGAGCGGATGCGCGGCGCTTCGGCCGGCAAGACGATGTACGTGGTCCCGTACCTGATGGCACCGGCCGGCTCCCCGCTTGAGCGGTTCGCCGCGGGTGTCGAGCTCACCGACTGCCGCACGGTCGCGCTGCACATGATCCGCATGGCGCGCGTCGGCGTGGAGTACGTTGACAGCCTCGCTGACCAGGACAGCTTCGTTCGCGCGGTGCACGTCACCGGTGACCTGGAGAAGCTCGGGCAGGGCACCGCTGCCGACCAGCGTTACTTTGTCACGTTCGCCGACGAGCGGACCATCTTGCATTTCGGCTCGTCCTACGGCGGCAACGCGCTTCTCGGCAAGATCGCCCACGGGCTGCGGCAAGCCGCCTACGACGGCTGGGCGTCGGGAGAATTTCTCGCCGAGCAGTTCATGCTCCTTGGCATCACCGACAAGCTGACAGGCAAGCGTTACCACATCTGCGGCGGGTTCCCGAGCGCATCGGGCAAGACGAACCTCGCGATGATGCTGGCGCCTGACGCGCTCGGCGAAAGGTACCGGGTCGACTTCTACGGCGACGACATCGCGTGGCTGCGTGTCGACCCGGCTGACGGCAAGATCTACGCGATCAACCCCGAGTTCGGCGTGTTCGGCGTCGCAAAGGACACGAACGAGGTCACCAACCCGACGGCCGTGGACTCGGTAGCGCCGGGCACCGGCACGCTGTTCACCAACGTCGCCTACAACGATGCAACCCAGGAAGTGTGGTGGGAGGGCCGCACGCCCCAGCCGCCCGCCGACGTCACCGGCTGGCGCGACTGGACAGGCACGCTAATCTCCGAGCGGCCGGCTGAGAGCAAGGACGCGCCGTGGGCGCACCCGAATAGCCGGTTCACCACGACGCTGGCCAATGTGCCGAACATCGCGCCGGACTTCGATGACCCGAAGGGCGTGCCGATCGACGCGATCATCTTCGGCGGTCGCGCCAGCGACCGTGAGCCGCTCATCCGCGCGATCTCCGACCTCGCCGAGGGCGTCTACGACGGCCTGACGCTGGGCGCCGAGGCGACTTTTGCCGCCGAGGGCGTCGACGGGCTGCTGCGCTACGACCCGATGTCGATGCGCCCGTTCATGTCCTACGCCGAGGGTCCGTATGCTGCGCACTGGCTGAAGATCATCGGCTCGGCCACCGACCAGCCGATCTTCGCGCATGTCAACTGGTTCCAGCGTGACCCCGAGGACGGGCATTACCTGTGGCCCGGCTACCGCGACAACCTGCGGCCGCTGCTCTGGCTGCTGCGGCTCAAGGAAGGCGAGGTCCGCGGCAGGCAGACGCCGGTCGGCATCATCCCCACCGAG
>DASWAA010000530.1:0-9023 GCA_036391385.1 Streptosporangiaceae bacterium | reverse complement strand
GTCGCCATCGCAGTGCACCGTGCCATTGATGTTCTTGACCTCGATGGCCACGAGTCCGCCCGGGCCGAACAGCAGATGGTCGATCTCGCCGAACCTGTTCCGATAACCGCGCATCAGCACCCAGTCGTCGCCAAGCGCACGACCAAGTTCGTCGGCCACCTGCCGCTCGCCGGCTATGCCCGCGGCAAGCCTGCTCTCCTCCTCGGCTGGAACGGCGATCAGTTCGGGCGGCGATGGTGCCCGCCGTCTGGCTCGCCAGACCGCCAGCACATGGCGAAGCCAGGCCCGCCAGTGCCGCCGCGCGCGCGCCTGATCTCGTGCTTCCTCGGCCTTCCTGAGTTCGGCCCGGTGCCGCCGGAACTCCGATTCGTACAGCGCCATCGCTCGCTGCTGCTGCCGCGTGCTGGCCCGGTTTCTCGCCTGCTCGAGCAAGTCGGCGGGATGATCGGAGAGCAGAACCGTTCGCATAACAGCTAACTCCCGCGGGATCGCTCGAATATGCAACGGAACTGCCTTCTTCTGACGAAACTTCCTCCGCGGCGCGGCGATCGCGATCTGCCAGGCTGCTCGCCGGTGACATCTGACAACTGCCACAATTCGGGCCGTCCTAGCCAAGCTGACCGGCAAGCTCCCGTGATCGGCCAGCAGCGCCTGGACGCTCGATCCGGCTCGCCCACTCCCCCGCCCGACCTGCATGCGCTTCCACCGCGGCGATCACGTCATCGGGAACATCCCGGATCAGCACGTCCTTTCGCAGGATCTGGCGGAGACCAGACGGCAGGGCGATAAATCGCTGTCCCTGGCAGGCCACCGCCGACACAATAGGCCGGTGCCCACCGATGCCAGTGCCGACGCAGTCACGTTGTGGCGGCCGACCGGGCCCCAGGAGCTCGCGCTCGTCGAGGCATCGGGCTGGCGCGAGTGGCCGCCACGGCTGCCCGAGCAGCCGATCTTCTATCCGGTGCTGAACGAGGACTACGCGACCAAGATCGCGCGTGACTGGAACGTCAAGCACTCGGGCAGCGGATACGTCACCCGCTTCCGCGTCCGCCGCTCATTCCTGGACCGCTACCAGGTTCACCAGGCCGGCGGGCGCACGATTCTGGAGTACTGGATCCCCGCCGAGGACCTGGCCGACCTCAACGCGAACATCATCGGCACCATCGAAGTCATCGCCGCCTACCACCGCGACGAGCCAGCCCCCGGGACACCGGGAAGGTAACCCCGGGCCGCGTCTCCCGCGGTGCGGCCGGGTGAGGCCCGCACGACCTCACGCAGGAGAACGCTCACGAGCAGGTCCCGTCCGTCCAGTAGCGCTGCAGCCGGGTGACTGCCTCGTCCTTGCTCATCGCCGCCACCTCTGCCTCGGCCAGCCCGACCCGGGAGATCAGCAGGTGCACCACCTCGGCGGGCAGCGCTCCCGACGGAGGCTCAGGCAACCCCCGGGCAGGTCTTGTACCCTCCTTAACGCAAGCCCAGAACTCAGTCTCGGTCACCTGAAGCTGATCGCGCAGGATGTGACTCCACAGGCTTGGCCCGTAGTCGGTCCGGTCGACCGGATCCGAGATCCTTGTCCGCAGGATTCCGCCGGCCGGCAGGTCAAGCTCGTAAGTGACATGGTGAGTGCCGGGTCTGCCGCGCGCGTCCCGCACCCGCGTCCACCCCTCGGTCTCGCAGAACGCCTCGTGATCCTTCCGCGTCGGTGCGGGCCCGGTCATAACGGAGCTCCGGTCAGCCAGTCGCGAAGCTGGGTGTCTTCGCTCAGGCAGATCAGCTGAACGAGCCCCCAGTTGTCCCGATGGTTCGGCGCGTCCAGCAGCCGGTCCTGCCAGTCATCGGCATACTCCCGCAGCGCCTGCACCATCTCCTCGATGGCCTGGTCGAACGTCGCTCCGTCCGCTGCCACGGGAAGTCCGGGGACGAACACCGACCAGCCGTTGCCCTCGGCGACAACCTGCGCGCGGGACGGCACGACGGCAGCCAGGAAGTGACGCAGGCGCCCCGCATCCAGTACGGCCGCACTAGCGGTATCACGCCGGATTGTGGCGACTTGGCCACGCCCGGCCGCGTCGAGCAAGTCCTTCAGATGCGCCCTGGCCTCGCTATAGCTGTCGTAGTGAACCGCCGACACCGCAGACCTCCCCGTTCGTCCTCCCATCGTGCCGGCTCCAAATAACGTACGTCAAGTACGTGACGTACATCGACGCGGACTGGATGCTTGAGCTGGGCGGGGCTGCGCGGGCCACACGTCCTGGCAGCCTGGCGCCGGCGACATGTGCCTGCACGCTGTCATGCTGGATCCCGCCGGGACGGGCCGGAATGAGGGGGACGTCAGGGGTTCAGCCGCGGCGGCAGCCCGAACACCGGGAATAGCTTGTCCGTTGCCAGGAAGAAGGTGAATTCGCCGATCTTGCCGTCCCGCAGTTCCACCACCTGCAGCGCCCACGGCTCATAGCCGCCTCCTGGGGCCGGCTTGTACTGACCGAACGCTGGCGAGCCGTTGGCCGACGGCGCAGGGATGACTCGCGAGCCGCGGCATCCGATGCCCGGGCCGAACCACCAGGCGAGGATGTCGTCCCGGCCCGAAAGCCACATGTCATACGGAGGCATCGACTGGGTCGCATCCTGCTGGATCAGCGCGGTCAGCGCGTCGATGTCATAGGCCTCGAAGGCTCGCACGTACCGGGCCAGCAAGTCGCGATCGGACTCGGCGAGCGAGGACGTGTCCGAAGTGGCCCTTGTGGCTGTCAGTGCCGACCGGGCCCGGTGCAAGGCACTCCGCACCGATGCGACCGAGGAGTCGAGCAATTCCGCCGCCTCACTCGCCTTCCACTGCAGCACTTCGCACAGGATCAGCGCGGCGCGCTGCCGCGGCGGCAGATTCTGGAGCGCCGCCATGAATGCCAGCCGCACGCCGTCGCGCGTGACTGCCACGTCGGCTGGGTCGGCGCCCACGGCGAGCAGGTAGGGTTCCGGAGCCGGCTCAAGCCACGTCGCCTGCGGCAGGGCATTCAGGTTGGCGGCGATGGGCTCGCGAGCTGGCCCTAGGTCCATCGGCCGGGCGCGGCGCTCGAGCCCGCGAAGCATGTCGAGGCAGACATTGGTGGCTATCCGGTACAGCCACGACCGGAGCGACGCCTGGCCCTGGAAGTCGTCGAAGGACCGCCAGGCCCGGAGAAACGTCTCCTGCACGGCGTCGTCGGCCTCGAACGGCGAGGCCAGCATGCGGTAGCAGTAGCCGCGCAGCTCGGCGCGGCGTTCCTCGAGCTGCTGCTCGAGACCGTCCCGCGAGATCGTCACCTCATCCGCTCCGCTCATGTCAGGCCTGCGAGGGCGCCCGGCAACCCTTGATCCCGGCTGCGGCGGGACGGTCGACTCTTTCCGCCGCCAGGTCCCCTGTGCCTTGACACCAAGCCACCTAGGACAGCTCGCAACTTCCTCACCAAAGAGACTAGGCCGCCGACAATGAATATAACGGTCGACACCGGCTTTTCCCCCGCGGACATCGTCGACGCGAGAGTCACAAGGGCCCGTCCTGCCCGACGAGTTCGCCTTCGAGAGCGTGCGTTCAGCGGTCGGCCTGAACTCCGCATGAGACTCCAGTGGCGCCACGGCCCTGGCATCCTTTCCCCGGGCCGCCCGCTCCGCATGGCTCAGATGCCCTGGTGCCGCGGCTCTGGCCAGACCCGACCGGGCGAACGCGAACAACGCGCGCCAGACCCTCGGGCGACGGTGCGCTCGGCCCTTTGATTCCACCCGCTGGGGGTGACGACTGCCGCGCGCCGCCAGGTATTTGCTCGAGGCCGACGGCAACGCCATCGGGCGGAGCTCAGGTGACGCGCCTACCGAGGAGATGATCGCGTTGGGGGCTGAGCGCTGGCAGGACCGGGTCGGCTGGCCATGACCGGGACGTTCTTCGCGCTGGCGTTTCTATCGGCGGTGAACCCCAAGCTGCTCGGCGTTGACCTGCTGCTGATCGACAACGAGCGCCCGCGCCGGATGTTCGCGAGCTTCCTGCTGGGTGGCATCGGCATGGCCCTGACGGTCGGCCTACTCGACGTCTTCGTCGTGCGGGCCGACGCCCTGTCCACCCAGGGCTCCGCCAGCGCGGGCCTGGACCTGGTCGTCGGCGTACCGCTGGTCATCGTCGGCGTGCTGCTCGCGACCGGCCGCCTGCATGGCCGCAAGAGAGAGCCCGTCCCGGCCGCACCAGGCGGGGAACAGCCGACGAAGAAGGAAGGGTGGGCTCAGCGGGTGCTGCGCGATCCGCGGCCCGGCCTGGCCTTCGCCCTCGGTGCGCTTTGCGGCACGCCGGGCGCCCTCTACATCAGCGCGCTGCACGACCTGATCACCGGGAACTGGTCGACGGCGAGGCAGACCGTCACCGTGATGGTGTTCGTCGTGATCGAGTTCTGTTTGGTCATCATCCCTTTCGCGTTCCTGGAGTTCCGGCCCGAGGGCACCGCGAGGCAGCTCAGGCGCGCCCAGGACTGGCTCACGACCCACGCGCGGCAGCTGACCGCCGGAGTCGCGATCTTCGCGGGCACCTACATGGCGATCAGCGGCCTGGTCCGCCTGCTCTGACTGGCCCAATGCCTGACCGGCAGGTCACCCGGCGATCACCTAGGTGCAGCCAGGTCCGGGTCCGCATTCGTCCTGCTCACCGGGGACTATCGTCCCTACAGCCTTACCGCCCTGTCTGTGCACGGTGGTACTGGAGTGGCAGTTGGCGCTGCTGCTGACTGGCGGCAAGCATGAGCGCTCCGTACGGAGACTCCGAGGGGGGCCGCCATGAGCACCTTGTGGTGGATCTTGATCGCCATCGTCTGGCTCGCTATCGCGTTCTGGCCTGCCCGTGTCGCAGGCCGGAAGGGCCACAGCTTCATCGGGTACTTCATCTTCAGCCTGTTCTTCTTTCCGGCTGCCCTCATCGTGGCGTATCTCGCCGGCGACCGCACCATGGCCCCGGGCCGGGAGCGGGCAGCCGTCAGCTAGCCATCACAGTCGGGCCCGGGGTCCAGACTCCCCGGGCCAGCGCGCGAACCGGTTACGGACAAAGGAGTGAGCAGATGACAACTACTGCCTGGAAGTTCAGCGGAACCGAGAAAGCCGACGAGGCGGTCCTGCGGCTCAAGGAACTCGATGCCCAGGATTACATCGATGTCCAGGACGTGGCCGTGATCCGCTGGCCGCAGTACGCGGCGGCACCCACGGCTCAGGAGCACGTGACCAGCGAGGGCAGCAAGGTCTCCGCCATGGTCAGCAAGTTCCGGCATCCCACCATCGACGGCTCGATGATCGAATCAGCCAAAGGCGACATGACACCCGGAACCTCGGTCCTGGTGCTGCTGAGCTCCGACGCCGCCATCGACACAGTCGCCGGGGCGCTAAAGGGACTAGGCATGGAGCTGACCCGCTCGGACCTGTCGGTCCAGCAGCAAGATCACATCAGGGCCGCGTTCAGCGACCCGGCCGGCGGCCAGCCGGATCGGCCTGTCCCGCCTACGTAGCCGGCACTCGCGAGCGACAGGACCGAGATGTCTGCAAAGTGGACCGCCCAGGCGCAGGCTGCGGTACCTAGCTGCTCATACTTGCGGTCGGGACAGACCGCGACGATCGTCCGTCTGCGTCAGCATCGTCGCCGCCATCGAGGTCCTCGCCAAGTACCACCGAGACGATGACGCGTTCATTCATCCCAGGTCAGCGCGGCGCATTCCCTAGCCCGCCGCTCCTTCGATAGCGGGCGCAGCCGCTCGCGCGGCTCTGCCGGGGCGGCAATCTCCCTGCTGCGTCATGCAGGAAACATCGACCCAGACCTGTGGAGACCTCCAGCCCCGCGCGTGAACGGGTCGAGCTGGCCTGACCGTCGCGGTCAGGCCAGCCCTCGGCTGCTGCGATCAGCCGTTAGCCCGTGCGGGAGACGGGAGCTGGCTGTCGGGGATGATCCGCGGCAGCGTATTTGTCCACCGGGCCGCGAGGATCGTGGTCGTGCCCGTGTAGTCGGACCAGGCACGGAGGGTGAGGGTTGAGGCATCGATGATCAGCTTGATGTGGCCTGAGCCGGCCGGAACCTTCCCACCAGGGAACTTGCTCGCGGGAAGCGCGGGAACGGAGATCCGCAGCACCAGGTCGCCGCCGACCTCACCGAGCTTTGTTACGTTAGGCATCGCTGCCAGGGCGCGGAACGCGGCGGCATGGACTGCGCGCGGCGCCGGTATCTGGTCGAGCAGCTCGGTCAGCGAAATGGCCACGGCGCCGGCAATGTCGGCGCGCGGAGGCGGCCGGGTGTGGTCGGCCGGTCCGACGGGTGGTAGAAGGAGCGGGTGATCCACGCCGTCAGGGCGGCAAGCAGCCCACAGTTAGGCCACGTTCGCGCAGCGCGTGGCGTCCGCTCTAAGTGTTTCCCGGCAGGAGCGTGAATGCTGGGACATGTCGTGGCCGGACCGCCGAGAAGTGACGGTGATCCAGCGTCGCCACTTCCCTCATCGGCCGCCATCACCTCACCGGCTTCCGCGTGCAGCTCATCTACAGCCCCGCCCTGCTCCGGGCCATGACCCGGCCCGGCAAGGGCAGCGACCACGGCCCCATGCGCTGGCAGACCCGCGACGAAGCCGAGCAGGCTGCGCGCCGCTGGCGCGACTTCCCGCCGCTGCCGTCTACTGACGTCAGCCTGCGACCTTCACTGGCGCGTCGGTTGCCTCCATGAGCTTCTTCAGCCTCTCCAGCGCCCGCTCGCTCTCCCGTCCTTCGAAGCGATCCGCTAGCTTTTCGAGCAGCCGCAGTCGCCAGAACGACCGCCGGTGGCACTGCAGCGTCACCCGCGTCCCGGAACCCTCGGCGTCGAAGGTGGCTATCTCATTGCCCTCGAAGGCCAGCGACCACTTATCGACGATGCGCTTGTTCGGGACGAACTCGGTGAAGACTCCGAAGCACTGGTACCGGACCCCGGGCAGTGGCTTGATTGTCCAGACGTGGAACGTACCCAGACCCTCCGGTGTCAGGTGCACGTCGGTCAACTCTTCCCCAGCAGCGGGGTTCAGCGCCAGCCAGTTCCGGGGGTTCTTGAACCAGTCGAACACCTTCTCCACGGGGGCTTCGATATAGATGCTGTGCGTGGCGGACATGGCGATAACCTTCTGTTGACTGCGGCAATCAGACCGCTGACCGCAACGGTGACGGCCCTCGGCTCCCCTTCGAGGGTCCCGCCGCGGCTCAGCAGATGAAAGAGGCGCAAGTCCCGAGGACGTCGGGGCATATTGCCCCTCCGCCAGAGCCGCGACGCGGCGGCAGTGATACAGAGGCAGCGACCGCCTTCAGCCTGCGCGGCGGCCTGGAACGGCCACCGCAGAGCGAGCCATCACAACGCGGCTGGAAGCTCAGCCGACGGACCGCCGCCGTGCTCCCTGAGTTTGAGCGGCTCTAACGGGTGGCATCGACCCGGTCGTCCAGATGGGGGGCGCTAGAGGCTATGGCACCCTGGCTCTGGCGCGCGGGGACCCGGCCACTGAGCTGGCCGAGGCCGGCGCGCCGCGCTGCCAGCGCGGGCACATGAGGGTTGTCCGGGCAGTCTGGGCGACGGCTCCCTAGCCTGTGGTGGTGAGGTCCGCCTGGGTCGGCTGGTACAACCACCACCGCAGCCACGGCGCAAACCTCAACCGAATCGTCACCCGGGAGACGCCAACGCATGAATACGCCACCATTGCCACCTGGAGCGGAGCGGACTGACGGAGCATCCGTCCAGATCGGCGCTCTCGTTCCGCTAACTCGGCCTGGCTGGGTCGCGGCAGGCCAGCACTTGCTCGCCGGACTCGAGCTGGCCGCTCGCGAAGTCAATGACGCCGGCGGAATCGCCGGAAGACCACTCGAGCTGGTGGTCCGAGACACCGCGGCTGATCCGCGGAGGGCCGCGGCGGCCGTCGATGAATTGGCTCACCTGGGCGTGGCTGCCTTGGCGGGCGAGTATCACAGCGTCGTCGCTCGCGCCGCTGCCGCCAGGGCCGACGCCCTCGGCCTGCCGTTCCTGTGCTCGTCAGCGGTTCTCGACGCGCTCACCGAACAGCCAACCGAATGGGTCGCGCGCCTCGCCCCGGCGCAATCCCGCGGCTGGCAGGTCTACGCGGACTTCCTTCTGAGCGCGGGCCACAGGCGAATCGCCGTAGCGGCCGAGCCGAGTGTCTACTGGGCATCTGGGGCCCGCATTCTGCGGGACTACCTCGCTCCGCGCGGCGGCACCGTCGTCGAACTCGACATGCGCGCGCTCTCCCTCGCGGCCGTCTGCGACGAACTCGTCGGCAATCGCGCGACTGCCCTCCTGCTCTTGGTCGGCTACCCAGAGCCGGCCGTGTCGATCGTCGAGTCTGTCCGCCGCGACCAGCGCCTGGCCGAGATCATGATTGGTGCTCCGGCCGGGCAACCGGAGTTCGCCGAATGGGCGACGTTGCTGGGCGACGACGGCGCCGCGATCCCGTTCTTGCGCTACCTGCCAGAGCGCCTCAGCCCGCTCGGCGCACGAGTCGAGACGGCCCTTCGCGAGCGGCTAGCCGAAGCGCCCTCCTTCGTCGCCTTCGAGGGCTATGACACGGTCGCTGTCCTCGCCGATATGCTGCGTTCTTACGGCACGGACCGGGCGCGCACTGCCGAATCCTGGCCGCGCGTTGCAGTCGAAGGCACCCGCGGGCAGATCCAGTTCTCCCGAATGCCAGGCATCAGCGTCTGGCAATGGGCTTGGACGCCAATCCAAGTCGCTGATCGAGATCCGGCGGAACCCGATCGCTTTCGGATCCTTCACGCCAGCTAAGAGTGCACGGAGGTCCGACTGCCCCGAACCTTGATCTCGATGGCGGCGCGGGGTCGCATGCGGCCCGGGCATGGCCTGTTACGGTGTCGGCTTGATCGCCAGGATCACGGGCTTGGTGCGCGGGCGGCCCAGGTGCAGCGCGGACTGGATGAACCGGAGCGGCGCGATAATGACCAGGTCGGCCCGGTACTTGCGCTTGATGAGCCGCTCGGCGCCGCCGATTTCG
>DASWAA010000529.1:0-1611 GCA_036391385.1 Streptosporangiaceae bacterium | reverse complement strand
GAGACGTAGCGCCGCATCAGCCGCAGGGTCTCGGCCCGCTGCAGCGGATCGGGCAGGGCCAGCACCTGCATCGCCCGCTCGTGGTCGAACGCCTCGATCAGGTTGCCGCAGACCACGACCGCGTCCTCGATCTGCCCGGCGCCGTGCCCGCAGATCTTGCGGTCCCCCAGGCAGATTTCGCCGTCGTCGTCCAGGCTGGCATCGACGCCTGCCGCGCGGAACGCGGTCACGGCCGGCTCAAGCATCGCGCGCAGCGCGGCGGTGCGGGACGGTGAGACAGCACCCGCCGGGAGGCAGATCTGGAAGAACAGCTGCCTGTCGTCCAGGTAGACCGGGCCGCCGCCCACCATCCGCCGGTAGACAGGCAGTCCATGGGCGCGGCAGTACTCGTGGTCCACCTCGGCGGCGTCGCGCAGGTAGCCGAGGCAGACGTACGGGCCGGATGGGCGGGCGAACGACAAGGTGGCTGGCTGGCCGGCGCTGACCCCGTAGGCGACCGCGTGCCACAGGGTCTGCGAGCGCAGCGGTGTCACCCGCCCGAAGTCGATCACCCGGAGCACGCCGCTCATGTCGTTCACGTCGCTCACGTCACTCACCGGCGGAACCGAGACCCATCGCCTCGTCGATCAGCTCGATGATGTCCTTGACCATCAGGTGGTCGTTGCCGGTGGACTTGGCGGCGTCCTCGAAGCGGCTCACCTCGTACGGGCAGCAGACGACGAGGACCTCGGCACCGGTCGCGGCGGCCTCCCTGACCCGGCGCTCGGACAGCCGCTCGGCGGCGTGGTTCTTCGCGAAGCCGTCCAGCCACATGCCGCCGCCTCCGCCGCCGCAGCAGTAGCCGTTCTCCCGGCACCTGCCCATCTCGACCAGCTCGACGCCCGGAATGGCGTTGATCAGGGTGCGCGGGGCGTCGTACTCGCCGTTGTGGCGGCCGAGGTAGCACGGATCATGGAAGGTCACCTTGAGGTTCAGCTCGCTCGCCCAGCTGATCTGACCGGCCAGCGGGGCGAGCAGCTGGGTGTAGTGCAGCACGTCGAACGAGTGCCCCCGCTTGGGGTACTCCTTGACCAGCGCGTTGAAAGCATGCGGATCCGGCGTGACGATCCGCGCGAAGTCGTACTTGGCCAGGGTCGCCGTCACGTCCTCGACCAGGGAGTCGAACAGGCCCTGCTCGCCAGCCAGCCGCTGGGAGTCGCCGACCGTCTTCTCCTCGTGGCCCAGGATCGCGAAGTCCACCCCGAGTGCGGTGGCGACCCGGGCGAACGCCTGCGCCGCCTGCTGGCCGCGGGGGTGGTAGCTCCAGTAGTCCTCGACGTAGAAGAGCACGTCCACCGGCGCCGGGTCGCTCGGCAGCATCCGGACCGGAACGCCGGCCCCCCTGGTCCACTGGGCCCGGCGGCGTGCGTTCTCGCCAAGGGCGTTGCCGTAGCGGAACGTCTTCTCGAAGACGTCCTGGAGCTCGGACGGGACCGGTGCGCTCCGCGTCAGAGCGGCCTCGCGCACGGCCGGCATGATCTGGATCATGTCGACCTCCTTCGGGCACACCCGCAGGCAGTTACCGCAGGTCGTGCAGAGCCACAGGTCGTCGTCGGTCAGCAGGTCGATGCC
>DASWAA010000528.1:0-2235 GCA_036391385.1 Streptosporangiaceae bacterium | reverse complement strand
GAAGTCACTGCCGCCGAAGTACTTCTACGACGAGCGCGGCAGCGAGCTGTTCGAGGAGATCACCAGGCTGCCCGAGTACTACCCGACCAGGGCCGAGACCGCGATCCTGCGAGCGCGCGCGGGCGAGATCGCCGAACTCTCACGGTGCGAGTCGCTGATCGAGCTCGGCAGCGGCACCTCGGCCAAGACCGGCCTGCTGCTGCGAGCGCTCCGCGAAAGTGGCACCTTGCGCGAGTTCAGGCCGTTCGACGTCGATCCCGCGGTCCTCGCCGACGCGACCGGGCCGCTGACAACGCAGTACCCGGGGCTGCGGATCGTCCCGGTCGTCGGGGACTTCGAGCGCGACCTGGCGGAGATTCCCGCGGCGCAGGGTCGCCGCATGATTGCCTTCCTGGGTTCGACCATCGGAAATCTCGAGCCGCCCGCGCGCGCTAGCCTGTACCGGAACGTCGCCGACGTGCTGGCCGGCGGGGATATGTTCCTGCTCGGCACCGACCTGGTGAAGGACACCGGCAGGCTGCTGCGCGCCTACAACGACTCGTCTGGGGTCACGGCCGAGTTCAACCGCAATGTCCTCAAGGTCATCAACCGGGAGCTGCGGGCCGACTTCGATGTCGAGGAGTTCGAGCACGTCGCGATCTGGGACGCCGAGCACGAGTGGATAGAGATGCGGCTGCGCTCGGTCGGGGCGCAGGTCGTGACCGTCGGCGACCTCGGCCTGACGGTGTTCTTCGATCCGGGCGAAGAGATGCGGACTGAGGTTTCGGCGAAATTCCGTCCGGCCGGTATCAGAGCCGAGCTAGCCGGCGCCGGCTTCTGGCCACTGAAGTTCTGGACCGACCCTGACGGCGACTTCGGGCTCACCCTCGCCGAGCTGGCCGGGCCGCAGGACGGCCGTTTCCGGCGAGTGCTCCCGCGCTTCGGCGACACGCGCTGAGCGCGGTTCAGGACTCTTTGCCAGGCTCCTCGTCGACGAAGTGGACGGCTACCTCGCTCCGCTGTCGCCGAAGTCATCGGCAGACTCGATGCCCGGATCCTCGGGCGGGCGCGGCCCACCGGGGAATCGCGCCTGCTCCGGGAGATCGGCTCTGAGGGGGCGGAGGTACGAGCGCTGCGAGCGAGCCTCCACCTGGACTCGGGCCAGGCCGCGCAGGAGAACGGCCCGGCCGCGCAGGAGACAGCTTCTGGTGTCCCAGTCGCTGGCCTACCGGGCTATCATCGCGGCGGCCGCGGGAGATTACCGGGCCGCGGGAGATTACCGGGCCGCGAGCGATCTGGCCGCGGGGATCACCGGCTCGCGGCGGGCGATGAGCTGAGCTATAACGCGCGCATCCTCGCGTTCGCGGTGGCAGGGCTGAGGACCGCCGATGGTGGCCGGCGGGGGCCTACGACCCGCTGCTGCGATGCTGGCGGTTCGATGCCGCACGCCAGAACCGCTTCTGCCACCGCGTCCTGGCCCCCGACCTGGTGCGCCTGGCCCGCGCGCTAGGTGATCGTGACGTCGCCTGCGAGGTGGCCGGCTCCGTCGCGGCAGGAGTCGCCCGTGCTGGCCGAGGCGCTGGAGCGCTACGAGCAGGCGGGCGCTGATGCCTGGGCAGGCCGGGTCCGGGCGCGGTTGCGGGCCCAGGGCGTCCGCCCTGCCCCGCGCGGGCACAGGCACCGGCTGGCGGGCGGCTGGCAGAGCCTCACCGGGACCAACCGGGCGGTGTCGCTGCTGGTGGCCGAGGGACTGACGAACGGGGCCGCTGCCAAGGCGGCTGTACATCTCGCCGCATACGGTGAATACGCACCTCCGGCACGTGTTCGCCAAGCTGGGGTGCCGAACCGGGTCGCGCTCGCAACGGTGGTGCATCACTCGATCGAGTGATGTCTTGGCCGCTGCCTGCCGCCACGATCGGCCGCGTGCAGTCAGCGGCTTTCGCTGTCCCCCTGCTGCCCGGCCAGGCCGGGCGTTCTACGGACGGCGAGTACGCCCAGATGGGCCGCTGTTCGAGCACTACGGCATCCAGCCGTGGACCCCGGAGGCCGGAGGCCCGGTCGACTTCCAGGCGGCCGGTCATGAGCTGCTGATGCTCGCGATGGGCCTGGCGTTCTGCGGCCGGCAGGCGGCGGCTTGGAGGTTATGAATCTGGCAGGACGCCGATGATGCCGCGCGTAGTAGCCGGCTCGCTGGGGGGAGGCGGGTAGTAGTGGGTAGGCAGGGGCGTGTACCAGGCTTGCCGTGGTACCTCGGGC
>DASWAA010000527.1:0-10550 GCA_036391385.1 Streptosporangiaceae bacterium | reverse complement strand
TACCGAACTATCGACGCGCCGCTCAAGGCTAAGTAGGTCGTCGCTGACCCTATAGGCTGAGCCCCCTTCGTCGAGCAGGCCATCGAGCGTCTCCCTCAATCGGATGCTTTCCGTTTCTCGGCTGATGTACAGGATGGCGTCGATCACGTCGAGCATTTCTTCGCGACCTGCCGAGACCAGCTCGTTGGCCGGGTTTCCGCTGATAGGGCGTCGCAACCGGACACCAACGCGCATAGCTACACCATGATCCTTGAGCGCGGCCACCAGCCAGGAGCGAAGAGGCATCTCGAGGTGTGGAGGCACGCCCTCGAACAAGGCATCCTGGACAGGCTTGCCGGCCAGGCGGGCGCTGAGCGGCTGCCAGGGAGCGCTGTTCGTCACGCCGCCCAAGGCTAGTCGCTCCGTACCGATCCATCACCTGATATCCACGCTCGCGAGGCCGCTACTGCCCAGCCACGGTCGGGGCCACGTCCTCCGCCCAGGTCGGCGCAACGTACCCGGCAGGAGCGGGCTCGGTCAGCGGACCGGTCGGCGGGACGGACGGAGCGTCGTGCCACTCAACTTGCACGCGGTCCTCCACGTCCTTCCCCGCGTCTCTTACAGGTAGCAGCACGAGAGACTTCACGAGGGTCCGCAGGACCTCCCGCTGCCCTGAGAGAGGCATCCTCGCCCACGTGCCCCAGACGGCGGCCTGCTGCCCGACTACTCCGGCCATGGCCGAAGCAGACGTAGACCCCCGTGGCGTGGCGGAGCGGGTAGCCGCACTTGCCGCAGCGCCCGATGTACGAAAGCAGGTGCCGTCGCGCACGGCCGGGCCGCCTGCCCATGCGGGCAGCCAGCAGGTCGTGAGCAGCCTTCCACTCCTCGACGGTCACGATCGGCTCCCAGGTGCCCTGGATGTGCTCGCCGCGGTGCACCCTGATCCCGGCGTAGTGCGGGTTCATAGCGATCTTGCGTGTCGCGACGCTCAGCCACTGCTGGCCGCCCCGGCCCTGCTCTCCTGCTCGCGGCGTGGGATGCCGCGCTTGTTCAGGTCGGTAGTGACGACGTTTACCGGCTCGCCCCGGCCGATCCTGGTCACGATCTCGCGGACCACAGACGCCTCGGGTTCGGCGGGAAACTGCCGGTCGATGACCCGGCGGTTGTCCTCGTCCAGCTTGTAAGCCCTGGCGTAGCCGTAGGGGATGCGGCCGTGGGGCTGGCCGACGTTCGCTGCCCTGGCCGTGCCGCTGCGGACCCTGCCTGACGTGCGGGCTGCCTCAAGCTCGGCATTAGCGCCGTCAACCAGGAGCGCGTGGCGGTCATTCTTGTCGGCCGGGTCGTACGTGCGCTGGCTGTCGGTCACGTACATCGGCATGCCGCCCGCCTTGAGAAGGTCGAGAAAGTCCACCCAGTCGGCCTGCTCACGCGAGATCCGGCTGGACTCCCAGCAGCGCCCACTCAGCGGCGTCAGCGCCATCGCGATCAGTCATCCGCATTTCTACGGGACCATGTTCGACCGGACGCACGCGTTCGACGCTCCAGTCTATATTCACGCCGCGGACCGGCAGTGGGTCGCCCGGCCGGACGATTCGGTGGTCTTCTGGGATGGCGACACGCTCGTGATCGCCGGCGGGCTTACACTGGTCAACGCCGGCGTGCATTTCGACGGCGGTCAGGTGCTGCGCTGGGCCGACGGCGAAGGCGCAACGGGGCGCTGTTCTCGGGGTGACAATCTCCAGGTCGTTAGCACCGCCGCTGGGTGAGCTTCATGTACAGCTACCCGAACTTCCTTCCCGAGCGGCCGCGGGTGATCCGGCGGGCGCTGTCACTGCTCGAGCCGCACCCGTTCGCCCGGGTCTACGGGGCCTGGTGGCAGCGAGTCGTCTGTGCCGACGGCACCGCCGCGGTCAGACGATCGGCGGATCGCTATCTCCGTTCTGCGCTGGACGATTCTTAGTTATTGCACGCTCAACTAAATGACAGGTGATAATGGCTGCACCAGGTCGGGCTCGCAGCCGCCTGGTCTTCGCACGGCCTTTGGAGGAACTATGACCACAGAACCAGCTGGGCTTCCCGGTTACATCGCCGGTACCTGGGACATCGACGCAGTGCACTCCCATGTCGGGTTCGTCGCCAGGCATCTGATGGTGAGCAAGGTGCGGGGCAGTTTCACCAAGCTGGAAGGCCAGATAATCACGGCCGGCAACCCGCTTGAGTCCTCGGCCACGGCGACCATCGACATGGACTCGTTCTCGACCGGCAACGACACGCGTGACGGTGACGTCAAGGGAGAGAACTTCCTGGACGTGGCGAACCATCCGACCATGACCTACCGGTCGACCGGTGTCCGGGCCGACGGCGATGACTTCGTCGTGGACGGCGAGCTGACCATCAAGGGCGTCACGCGGCCGGTCAAGCTGACCGTCGAAGTCAACGGCTTCGGTCCGGACCCGTACGGCGGCACCAGGGCAGGATTCTCAGCTGCCGGCTCGATCAACCGTACTGACTTCGGCATTACCGCGAACATGGTGCTGCCGACTGGCGGTGTCATGGTCAGCGAGAAGATCGACCTCTCGATCGAGATCGAGGCAGTGCTCAAGACGAGCTAGCTGCCCTGGTTCGGTTCGGCCGCGCCGGGTTGGTGCGCTGCCCGGCGTCCGGGCTTTGTGCGCTGCCCGGCGACCGGGCTTTGTGCGCTGCCCGGCGTCCGGGCGGGGAGGCGCCTCGGTCGCCGGGCAGCGACTGGCCCGGCGACCGAGCCAGTGTGACAGGGCGCGATGGCGGCGGCCCGGTCACGACTGGTAGACGTCTGCGTCGGCCGTTACGTTGCGCCTGCCGGCAAAGTATTTCTGGGCCGGCGACGAACATTTCCGCGGCGATCGCTTGCGGAGCGGATTCATAGGCCGTTCGGGAAGCTGACCGTTTCCGGGGCAACGAGCGGCTTGCCGACCTCAAGCTGAATCTGGGCGTGCTTGGTCAGCGGGATGTCCTGCGGGTTGCCGACGTAAACCTTGCCGTTGTAGATCGCGGTGACGCGCCCGCTGACCGGGCCGACAGCGTTGGGTCCGAGCGGCTGGCCCCATTCGGCGAAGAAGTCGCCGAGAGTGAAGACATGCTGGACTGGGGACTCGATGTGGATGATCCCGTCTGCCGAATGGGTGTGCAGCCAGTACAGGCACGAGCTTCCGCTCGGGATGCCGATCAACGCCGGGATCTGGCGCTGCGCGCCGTTGACGAAGATCGCAAGGTGAGCGTGGATATGGAAGAGCGTCTGCTCGGTGGCCTCGCAGCGGATCCCGTCGACCTTCGAGCCGGTGGCGTCCGACGCCGTGCCTGCGAGCGGCGCCGCGTTCGGGATCGGAACGCCTTCGGGCCCGGCCGGACCGGGATTGGGCGCGGCCTTGAGTGTGCCTAGCGTGCTCAGGGCCACGAGCTTGAGCGCTGGCTTGCCGCCCGCGCCCGGATTGCCGCCGGCGGACGCGCCGCCGCCGCTAGTGGCAGCGATTACCACGACCACTGCGGCGATGATCGCCAGAGCCACAGCGCCGAGCCCGACGAGCAGGTTGCGGCGCTTGGTGCGGCGAGCCTCCTCGGCGCGCTGCTGCACGATCTTCGCCCTGGCGATATCGCGGTTCCTGCTTGCCTTGGACACTCTTCCGCCCTCTCTGTCGCAAGGCTTACCGAAGCATGAGGGTACTAGACCCCAGAACCCAGGCCGGACCACCTTTTCTTACGGTGACCTTGCTTGCTAGGGCTGGCCGTCGGGGCTAGCTCGCGGCCGAGTCCTGGGCTAGCTCGCGGCGGCGCCGGCTAGTTCCTGCTTGCCGCGCGGAGCGGATCCGGGCGGCGCGTCGCCGAGCACGCGCGGGCCGGCCGCCCTGATCAGGACGATCGCCCAGGTCCGCAGCGGCTTCCACGGTTCGGCGATCTCCCGGAACTCGGATTCGGTCACGGGCTCCTCTCGCCCGTAGAGCCGGGCGGTCAGGGCAAGTGCCTGCGGCTCGGCGACCGGTAGCACGTCGGCGAAGCCAGTGCCCCGGATCACGATGAGCGAGCTGTAGAACGGCCCGATGCCCCTGATCTGCTGCAGTTCTCGCATCGCGGCATCGGGCCCGAGTGACTTCAGGTGCTCGGCGTCGAGCCTGCCCGCGATCGCCGCCCGGGCGACGCCGTGCAGTCGCTCGATCTTCTCGGCCGGGATGCCTGGGAAGGACTCCACTCGCAGCAGCGCCTCCGGCACGGGGAACGCGGCAAGGGACTGGCCCGCCAGTTCGAAGCTCGCGCCGTGCGCCTCGCTGAGGCGTTGCCGCACCGTCATCATCTGGCGGGCTGGCCGGCGCGCGCTCAGCACCGACCAGGCGGCCGCCTCGTAAGGGGAGTAGAACAGCGGCGGCCGCAGGCCAGGTGCCGCCGCCTGCAGCCTGGCGATCACCGGGTCCCGCTCGCCGATCCTGGAGAACTCCGTGCCGTCGTAGTCAAGCGACAGGACGCGGCCGACCTGCCTCCGGACGGCATCGACATCGAGATCGGCCGGCCCGTGCACGGTGCCATGCACCTGGCCGTCCTCCTCCTGGCGGACCTCCACGCCGGCTTGCGTGGCGTAGCCGTCCAGGCAGAAGGCGAGTCGCATCACGCCGTCCCAGCCGGTGTCAGCGCGCTGGCCGAATCCGAACGTGGCTGCCTCCGCAAGCGAGAACGGCCCGCTCGCAGTGATTGTGAAAGTCCGCGGTGCCATGGTTCCTCCTCGTTGGCTGGCCAAGACCCATAGTTCCAGCGAGGTCTGACACTCACGACGAACTGCGAGCGGCACAGTTCCATGATCACGGGGACTTGTCTCTCGCACACGTCGATAGTTCTCCGCGATCATGGAAAGACAGCTCGTCGGCGGAGGGGGAGGAGGCGGAGGAGGCGGAGGTGAGGTGGAGGCGGGAACTACGGAGCTTGAGTTAGTGGCCGTCGCGGCGGTACCGGCGCTTCCAGGTTCGCTCCCTGATGAGCACGCCGTCGCGACGTAGCTCGCGGCGGTACCGGTAGTGCAGGGACTCGGAGTCCCCGTCGAGATTTAGCACGGAGCTGAAGATCAGCAGCCGGTCGGGCAGGTGCACCTCGGTCCGAGCCTCACCGCGTGCCGACGCCTGCGCCGGTGAGTCGTCGGACACCTCGTAGCGCAGGTACTCCTCGTCCACGACCTTGCCCCACCCGAACTCGCTGCCGGCCGTCCCTCGCCAGGAGATCGAGTTCACGCCCTTGTCATCGCGCACCGCAGTCCAGCGGACCGGCAGCACGTCGCCCCAGCTGCTGACACCGGCTGGCGTCTCACCAGGCTCCAGGTCGCCGAACACCGCTGCCGGCCGGGACCCGGCGACCGACGCGGCGGGAATCACCGGCAGGACCAGCCTGGTCCCGGTCGGGCCGAGCCGCACGGTGGCGGTCGCCGGATGCGGCGTGGGCCAGATCATCGGCCACATGGCGTTGGAGATGGCGAGCCTGATCCGGTGCCCGCGCGGGAACACCCACGAGCAGGCGTGCAGCGGCAGCGGCAGCCAGTCCGGCTGCGGCTCGGCGCCGGTCCCCGTCGACCCTGGTACCGGCTTCGCCGGGTCGCGCAGCGGATCGGGCCGGTCGGACCGGCCGCCGCCCGCCACCAGCGTGACCGTGCCGTCCAGCGCCACATCGCTCACCCGGGCGAACCAGTTGAGCGGCGAGGCGTCGGCGCCGCCGTGGATCTCGACCTGGCAGAACCCGAGGATCTCCACGTCGTCGCGCAGCGGCGCCGAGTCGAAGACGAGACTGTAAGCGTCGGCACCGCGCTGGTCGGCGGTCAGCTCCCCCCACCAGTGGCCTGCCTGCGCCCCGGCCGACGGGACGTACCTGAGCTGCAGCGACTCGTCTGGGCCAGGCTCGGCGGACAGGACATGTCCGGGCCAGCAGTAGAGCACCTCCTGCTTGGTCCGCTCGGGCGGCAGTGCCGTCTCGGTGCGCCAGTAACCGGGCAGCTCGGTCAGGTCAGGATCGGGTGCCCGCCAGGTCTGCACGAAGACGTCGGCCATCGGCTCGGCCAGCATCCCGGTGTCGATCCCCTTCAGCCAGTGGTCGAACCAACGGACGGCATGCGCCCGCCATTCGACGGGAGGGCCGGGGACGGCGTTGTGCGGCCAGGTGTGGTTCCACGGCCCGATCAGCGCCCGGATGGGCACGGAGCAGTGCCGCGCCATCCGGAACACCGAGTCGCGGTAACCGTCCCACCAGCCGGTGATGAGAAACGCGGGCACCTTGAGCCGGGAGTAGTCAGTCCGCAGCGAGCTGCGCAGCCAGTAGGGCCCGTCTTTCTGCTGGCCCAGCCAGGTCATCAGCCACGGCTCGGCATCGAACCTGCGGGCCAGCATCTCCTCGTCCAGCGGGTACTCCGGCGACGGCGGCAGCATGTTGAGCTGGTCGATCATCAGCGCGTACTCGTCGAGGTGCAGCAGCCCGTCGATGTAGTGCACGTCGTCGTGGAACATGTCGTCCGAGGCATCGCAGGCGACGATCGCCTTGAGCGCGGACGGTGGCGGCTGGCGGCTGGCGATCTGGATCGAGTTGAAGCCGCCCCAGGAGATGCCCCACATGCCGACAGCGCCGGTGCACCAGGGCTGGCTGGCCAGCCAGGCGATCACGACCTCGGCATCGAGTTGCTCCTGCTCGGTGTACTCGCCCGCGGGCAGGTCGCCCTCGCTCTGGCCGGTGCCCCTGATATCGACCCGGGCGCCGGCGTAACCGCGCCTGGTCAGGTAGCCGTTCAGCTCGAGGTTCCGCCCTACGGTGTCGTCCTTGCGGTAGGGCAGGTACTCGAGGATGGCGGGGACCGGCGTGGAGGCCGCATCGGGCGGCAGGTACAGCGTGCAGGCCAGCTCGATCCCGTCCGGCATCGGGATGCGCGCCGCACGGATCACGGTGGCCGGACCGTCGGTCACTGCGCTCTCCTTCGTGGGGTGCCCGAATCGGAGCCGGATTCGCCGATTTTGCCGAAAGTCATAAATCAGGCGAGCGCGATGACTCAGGGAGCCCGGCCTGATCATATGCTGGCTTTTATCCGCTTTGGGATGGGGCGAGTTCTGCATGACAGCGAAATGGGATGTCGTCATCGTCGGGGGTGGCCACAACGGCCTGGTAGCGGCGGCCTACCTGGCGAGGAACGGCCTGCGCACGCTGGTCTGCGAGCGCCGCGACGTCCTGGGCGGCGCGGCCGTCAGTGAGCATCCGTTCGGGCCTGACTACACGGTGACCTCGCTGTCCTACGTCGTCTCGCTGCTGCCCGCCGGACTCGTGCGCGACCTGCGTCTGGACCGGTACGGCTACCACGTGTACCCGCAGGGCCCGTACTTCTCCCCGTGCGCCGACGGGCGGTACCTGAGGCTGCCGTCCGACCCCGCCGAGCGGCACGCCGAGATCGCGAAGTTCTCTGTCAGGGACGCGGACAACTACCCGGGCTACGAGTCGAGGCTGGCCAGGATCGGCGCGATTCTGGGGCCGATGCTCACGCAGATCCCGCCGAAACTCGGCTCGCGCCGGCCAGCGGATCTGCTCGGGCAGGGGCTGCTGCTGCGCCACCTGCGCAAGGTGGACGCGAGACTGGCCGTCGACATCACCAGGCTGATGACGGGCAGCATCGCCGACCTGCTCGACCAGTATTTCGACAGCGACGCGCTGCGCGGGCTGCTCTCGGTGTCCGGCGTGATCGGCATGTGGGCGGGGCCGAGATCGGCCGGCACCGGCTACGTGACCCTGCATCATCACATCGGCGACACCGACGGCCAGACCGGAGCGTGGGGCTTCCCGCACGGGGGCATGGGCGGGGTCAGCAGGGCGCTGGCCGACGCGGCCCGGGCGTTCGGCGCTGAACTGCGAACTGCCGCGGAGGTCGCCCGGATCAGCACCGAGGGCGGGCGCGTGACCGGCGTCGACCTGGTCTCCGGTGAGCACGTGCCGGCGTCGACCGTCGTCACGACAGTGCATCCGAAGCTCTCGTTCCTCAGGCTGCTCGATCCAGCCGAACTCCCGGACGACTTTGTCGCCGACAGCCGCGGCTGGCAGACCAGGAGCGGCACGGTCAAGATCAACCTCGCGCTGGACAGACTGCCGGTCTTCACCAGTCATCCCACGTTCGACCCCCAGGTGCATGGCGGGACGATCGTGCTCGCCGAGAGTCTCGACGATATCGAGAACGCCTTCCAGGACGCTGTCGTCGGCCAGCCGTCGCGGCTGCCGTTCGCCGACATCTGTATCCCGAGCGTCTTCGACGAGTCGCTGGCCCCGTCGGGGCACCATGTGATGTCGCTGTTCACGCAGTGGGTGCCGCACACCTACGCCGACAAGCCGGACGAGTGGGAACTCGACCTGTACGCCGACCGGGTGATCACCCGGATGGACGAGGTCGCGCCGGGCTTCGCGAACTCGGTGCTGCACCGGCAGGTGATCGGCCCGCACCAGATGCAGGACGAGTACGGCCTGGTAGGCGGCAATATCTTCCACGGCGAGCTGACGATGGGGCAGATGTTCCACGCTCGGCCGGCGGCCGGCTACGCGGACCTGCGCACGCCGGTGCGCGGGCTTTACCAGGCCGGGTCGGCTACGCACGGTGGCGGCGGCGTGACCGGCATTCCCGGGCGCAATGTCGTCCGCCAGGTGCTCGCTGACCGCCGCGCCGCCCGCTGGCTCCGTCGCCGTTAATAGGCCAACCGGCGGGCATTTGGGCCTGGAAGACCGGGACCTTATGCCCTGTTGCCAGCTGGGCACTTTGCGTCAGCCTGAATGCCAGATGCGCTGAGGCAGGCCGCACGAGCCAGGGTCACGACTCGAAGGACGTCTTGCTCGGCCGCATGTGGGGGAGAGGCGGCCGGGTGCGGGTGCTGTTACTGGCAGGGACAGCAGACCACGCGCCCGGGCCGCCTTAACGAGCCTTCCTGGCCCGGGCGTCAGGCTGCTGGCTCTGGTCCGGGCTCGGGCCGGGGCGCAGGGGGCGCAGGGGGCGCAGGGGGCGCTTCGGGACCAGGGCCATTCGTTCGTCCGGTGCCTGCCTGGTCTGCCCTGGTCAGCGTCGCGCGCCGCAGTGCCGGGTTGACGATGCCGAGGATCAGGGCGCCCGCGACGCAGGCCAGTCCGCCGCTCACCACCGAGGTGCCGAGCGAGAACAATTTCGCGACCAGGCCGGCCTCGAGGTTGCCGAGCGATGGCGCGGTGGTGACCTGGGCGAGGTACAGGCTCGAGACACGACCGCGCAGCTCATCCGGCGTGTACTGCTGGAGCAGCGCGTTGCGCAGCACTTCCGAGATCAGGTCGGCCGTTCCCGCCAGGGCGAGAAACGCCAGCGCGAGGCCAAGGTTGTCGCTCAGCCCGAAGCCGACGATCGCGGCTCCCCAGGCCAGGCCAGCGCCGATCACCACGTTCCCTGGCCGCTTCAGCCGGCCGGTCCAGCCGCTGGTCACTACTCCGAGCAGCGCACCGAGTCCCGGTGCGGCGGCGATCAGCCCGAAGGTCGCCGAGCCGCCATGGAAATGCTCCCGGGCGAGTGCCGGGAAGAGCGCCGACGGCATCCCGAAGACCATCGCACTGGAGTCGACGGCGAGCATCCCGCCGACGACCGGGCTGCGCCTGACGTAGCGAAGGCCCGCTGCCATCGACCGGAGTCCGGGCCGCGGGGCTCGCACCGTCGGCGGCAGCGGCCTGATGAACCACAGCGTCAGCCCGAAGACGGCGAAGCAGGCCATGTCGATGCCGTAGCAGGCGGCGAGCCCCGGTCCGGCGATGAGTGCCCCGGCGAGCGCGGGCCCGCCGAGGTTGCCGAGCTGGCTGCCCATCGAGTTCAGCGCGGCAGCGGCGGCAAGCTGATCAGGCCGGACCAGCGCCGGGATGGAGGACGTGGAGGCGGGCGAGCCGATCCCGGACAGCAGGCCCATCGCTAGCACGAGCAGGTAGATGATCCACAGCCGCGGCTGGGCGAGCAGGCTGTTGACCATGAGCAGCCCGGCGAGCAGCGCGAGCGGCACTCGGCTGCTGAGCATCAGCGAGCGCCGGTCGTGCCGGTCGGCCAGCATCCCGCCGGTCAGCAGCCCGGTGAACATGCCTGCGCTGTTGGCCACGGTCAGCATGCCGACGGCGATCGATGAGTGGGTCAGGCCGTAGACCTGCCAGTTGGCCGCGGTGGTCGCGACGGCGTTGCCCGCCATCGAGATGAACCGGCCCGCGAACAGCAGCCGGAAGTCACGTCCCTCGCGCAGCGGCGTGACATCGATGGCGATCTGCCCGATGCGCATGGCGCTCCGTCTCGATGTGACCGCTCTTTAGCGACCCGGCGGCAGGAGGAGGCGCCGCAGGTTACCGGTAGGGTAACCGCCGCGCACAGTACGGGAGAAACCGGGCATCGGATGACAAGACTCGGTGGCGTGGCCGTCGAGAGCTAGTGTCCGGCGAGACGCACCGGCCCAGGCGAGCGCACCGGCCCGGGCGGGCGCACCGGCACGGGCGGGCGCACCGGCACGGCTGCAGGCCGCTGCCCTCCATGATCGTGGATCTCTGTCAGAGCGTGGTCG
>DASWAA010000526.1:0-2302 GCA_036391385.1 Streptosporangiaceae bacterium | reverse complement strand
GCGATCGTCATCG
The DNA here is from genome assembly GCA_036391385.1 of Streptosporangiaceae bacterium. Taxonomy (GTDB): domain Bacteria; phylum Actinomycetota; class Actinomycetes; order Streptosporangiales; family Streptosporangiaceae; genus Chersky-822. The sequence continues at coordinate 2,289 of DASWAA010000526.1, read as the reverse complement.
CCGATCTGTGGGGCGCGAGTCTCTTCCACGTGATCATGGTGATCGGCATCCTGGAATGGACTTCGACCGCTCGCATCATCCGCGCGCAGGTGATGAGCGTGAAGGAACGGGTGTACGTGAAGCGGGCCAGGGCGATCGGCGCCGGGCACTGGCGGATCATAATCAAGCACGTCATGCCGCAGGTCGGGCCGCTGCTGATCGCCAACACCGTGCTCACGGTGGCGATCGCGGTGTACCTGGAGACGGCGCTCGCCTTCCTCGGGCTGGAGGACCCCACCGTCACAACCTGGGGCACCATCTTGGAGAACGCCTTCCAGCGCACCGCCATCAGCTCGGGAGCCTGGTGGGCGATCGTTCCGGACGGGTTCGTCATCGCCGCCGTGATCGTCGGCTGCTTCCTGTTCGGCCAGTCGGTCGAGGATGCGCTGAATCCGCGGCTGAAGGTCGCGCATCTGTCGCTGCGCGGATGGCGGCTGCGCCCGCTGGTCGGCCGCGGAGAGGGCGCGATATGAGCCTGCTCGAAGTCGAGGACCTGAACGTCTGGTTCGACCTGCCACAGGGCGGTCAGGTGCACGCCGTCCAGGGCGTGAGCTTCGGCCTGGACGAAGGGCAGCGGTTCGGCCTGGTCGGTGAGTCGGGCTGCGGGAAGACGACCACGATCCTGGCCATGATGGGCTTGCTCCCCCCGAACGGGTCGGTGGGGGGCGACGTGCGCATCGACGGTCACAGCATCGTGCGTCCCGGCGGGGAGGGCACCGTGCGCCCGTACCGATGGAAGGACATCGCGATGGTCTTCCAGGGTGCGATGAACGCGCTCAACCCGGTGAAGAAGGTCGGCTGGCAGATCGCCGAGCCGATGGCCTTCCACGGCGTCGCCGAGGGCGCAGCCGCCCGCAAGCGGACCGGAGAACTGCTTGAGCTGGTCGGAATCCCGGCCAGCGCGGCGGAGCGGTACCCGCACGAGTTCTCCGGCGGGATGCGCCAGCGTGCGTCGATCGCGATGGCCCTGGCCTGCCAGCCGCGGATCCTGCTCGCCGACGAGCCGACGACGGCCCTCGACGTGATGGTGCAGGCTCAGATCCTCGAGCTCCTGACGCGGCTCGCCGAGGACCTGGGCCTCGCGCTGATCCTGGTGACGCATGACCTGCCGGTCGTGGCGCAGATGTGTGACCGGGCGGCGGTGATGTACGCGGGGAAGATCATCGAGGACGGGCCGATGGAGGAGCTCTTCCACGATCCGAAGCACCCTTACACCAGGCTGCTCTTCGCTGCCACTCCCGACCTGTACGGCGACGAGGCGGTGGCGTCGATTCCCGGTGCGCCGCCCCGGCTGGACCAGGCCATTACCGGCTGCTCGTTCCGCCAGCGCTGCGACGTCGCGATGGACATCTGCGCCGGGCAAGGTCCCGACCTGATCCCGGTCGGGATCGGGCATCGGGCCGCCTGCCTGCGCAACACCAGCCTGCGTGACGAGCTTGTGGAGGCCCGATGAGCGAGTTCGTGGCTGCGCAGTCGGCGGCCCAGTCCCCGGTCGCTGAGCCCGCCGGGCTGGCCAGGGCCGGGGCGCCTGCGCTGGCACCCGGCGTGGTCCCGCTGCTCGAGGTGCGGGACCTCACGACTTATTACCCTGTGCGGCGCGGCCTGACCCAGGCGCTGACCGGCAAGCCACGGCGTCAGGTCCACGCGGTGGACGGAGTCTCTTTCACGCTGGTGCGCGGCGAGATGATGGCGCTGGTCGGTGAGTCGGGCTGCGGCAAGACCAGCACGCTGCAGACGATCCTCGGCATGATCAAGGCGACCAGCGGGACGGTCAGGCTCGACGGCACCGACATCACCGCGTTCTCCGAGCGCCGGATGCGGCCGCTGCGCCGCACGGTTCAGGTCATCTACCAGGATCCGTACGAATCGCTCGACCCGCGGTTCCGGGTACGGGAGACGGTCGAGGAGCCGATGCTGGTGCACGGCATCGGCACCTCGCGCGCCCAGCGGGTGCCGCTGATCGCGGCGGCCCTGGAGCAGGCGGGCCTCTCGCCCGCCGAGGCGTACCTCGAGCGCTACCCGCACGAGCTTTCCGGCGGACAGCGCCAGCGGGTGGCGATCGCGGCGTCGCTGGTGCTCAGCCCGGCGCTGCTGCTCGCCGACGAGCCGGTCTCCATGCTCGACGTCTCGGTCCGGGCCGGCGTGCTCTCGCTGCTTGACTCGCTGCGCCGTAACGCCGACATGGCGATCCTGATGATCACGCACGACCTGTCCACCGCGGCGCACTTCGCTGACCGGATCGCGGTGATG
>DASWAA010000525.1:0-4257 GCA_036391385.1 Streptosporangiaceae bacterium | reverse complement strand
AACCAGATCGCCGCACGCTTGCACCTGTCGGTGCGGACCGTCGAGAGCCACGTGCGCAACGCGCTCATGAAGGCCGGCCTGGCCAACCGCACCCAGCTCGCTACCTGGGCGAAGGATCGCACTCAGTAGCGGATCAGCGTTACCACGGATGCTGCCTGCGCTGGGCGCGCCTACCGTCGGACTCGTCGAGCGGACATCCCGTCGGCGGGCAGAGGGAGACGAGCAGTGGCTGGACGCGGTGGGCTGAGCATGGTGACCGGAGCATGGCGGGCATACACGCGGGCGGCGCTCTTGAGCGACCCGCGGGCGTACGCGGCATTGCTGAGTACAGAGCGAGCCGCCGAGGAAGCAGAGGTAGTCGAGGTGCCGGTGCTCGTGGTGGGCGCCGGCCCCACCGGCCTCACCACCTCGATCCTGCTCTCCCGCTGGGGCATCCCATCGCTCACCGTGGAGCGGCATCCAGGCACGACGATCTTCCCGCGGGCGATCGCCGTCAACACCCGGTCGATGGAGATCTTCAGATCGCTGGGGCTCGACGAGCGCATCAGGCAGGCCGGGTTCAGGGCGCTGCCGTTCGTGGCGCGCTCGCACGTGCTCATCGATCCCGAGCCGCTGCTCTCGCCGTCGCTTGGCACACCGCCCACCGACGTTAGCCCGGCCGAATGGACGACGTGCTCACAGCTCGCGCTCGAGCCCATCCTGCACGGCGAGGCAGTCTCTCACCCGATCGCCGACGTCCGTTTCGGCGTAGAACTTCGCTCGCTCCGACAATCTGCCGAGGGTGTGCGCGCCCGGCTTGTCGAGCGGGAGAGCGGCAGAAACATCGAGGTGACCTGCCGCTGCGTCGTGGCGGCCGACGGTGCACGCAGCACGGTGCGCCGGCTGCTCGGGATAGGCGTGGCCGGTTTCGGAGAGCTGGGCCACAACGTGAACATCCACGTCCTGGCGCCGCTGCTACAGCGGCTCACCCACCCGCCGATCTTTCTGCACAGCGTGACCAACGAGCGAGCGTCCGGCATCATCTACCCGACCGACGGCCGCTCGCGCTGGGTCATGGTCGCCAGCTACCGCCCGCAGGACGGCGAATCGCCGGCCGACTTCACGGTCGAACGATGCGTGCAACTCGTGCGGGACGCGGCGGGCGTCCCCGACCTGGAGGTGGAGGTGCTCGGCGTGTCGCCCTGGACGACGCTGGCCGACGTGGCCACCCGGTGGCGTTCCGGCAGCGTCTTCCTCGCCGGGGATGCGGCGCACCGGATGACCCCGGCGGGTGGCATCGGCATGAATACCGGGATCCAGGACGCGCACAATCTCGCATGGAAGCTGGCGGCGGTGCTGCAGGGCTGGGCGGGACCGGCATTGCTCGACACGTACGAGACGGAGCGGCGCTCGGTCGCTGAGTACAACATGCGGCGCTCTGTGGAGTTGCTGGCCGCCGGCGGCCCGCTTGATGGCTTTCTCGACGTCGACCGGGCCGATTCCCCACCCGTCAGCGCCACTCCCCGCACGGCGCTCGACGTCGACCTGGGCTTCACGTACCAAGCTGGCGCACTTATCGCGGAACCCGTGAGCGCGGAGCGATCGGACACGGGTGACTACATCCCTTCCGCCGCGCCGGGACACCGCCTTCCCCACTTGTGGCTATGCGAAGGCGCTTCATCGCGCTCCACCGTCGATTGCATGACGTCGGCGTTCACCCTCTTCGCGGGACGCCGCAGCGGTTGGAAGCGCGCAGTTGCCCAGGTGGCAACGGCGTCGCGCGTTCCGCTGCGGACAGAGCACCTCCCCGCCGGCAGTGGAGACAAATGGACATCGTTGTTCGGTATTACTGGCTCTGGCTGTGTATTGATGCGGCCCGATGGGCATGTGGCGTGGCGCTCCCGTTCCGGATCAGGTGATCCGGTCGCGGCGCTGCGCTCAGCATTGGCCAGCGCGCTCGCCGACGACCATGCAACCGCGTGCCCCTCGGCGCAATCTCCGCGCAACCACGAGGAGTACGGCGCTGGGACGCTGACGCGAGATCCCGCAGTAGCGTGACACCTGGGGGCGCCCATACCGACCAGCAGCCTCCCGCTCAGTACAACCTGACCAGCGCAGGTCCGGAAGGGATCGTCTAGCGGTTCTCCGCCACAAACTGGCTGGCGGTGAAGGACGCCCCAGCAGGGTCGGCGAGCACGGCGAATCGCACCCACGGCGCATTCTGCGGCTCGGCGAGGACCGAGCCTCCGAGTTCGCGTGCTCGCGCAGCTATCGCGTCCACGTCGTCGACGGCGAAGGTCACGCTCCAGCGCGCTGGGCCGCCCTCGCGAGGCAAGATCGTCGCTACGACGTCTTCGAAACCGTCGGGTGCGCCCATCTGCTTCATCCCGGCGCGCAGGCCGGGGTTGAGCTCCTCGAGATGATCGCCGTAGCCCGGCAGAGCCCACATCGGCGAGCCGGCGTCGATCGTCGTCCAGCCGAACACGGCGCCGTAGAAGGCCCGAGCGGCCTCGACATCGTCGGTGTGCAGGTTGTTGAAGTTCACCGCGCCATGCTCGTTGACCGCCGCCGAGCCACGATGTGATCCGGGCTGCCACACGCAAAAGACCGCGCCCTCGGGATCGGCGAACACGCCCATCCGCCCCGCGTCAAACACGTCGAACGGCTCGGAGAGCACCCGCCCGCCCGCTTCGCGCACCCGCGCCGCAGAGTCGTCGGCGGACTCGACGCGGATGTAGGTATTCCACACTGCCTGCGGTGGTGCACCGGCAGGCTGCGAGGAGATCGCGGCCGCGTCCCGGCCGCCGATGCGGGCCATGTAGTAGTGAGTCCCAGTGTCGGGGGGCATCGCGTCCTCGGTCTGCCAACCGAAGAGCCCGGAGTAAAACCGGGCGGCATCTACGGGGTCGGGCTGAGTGGTGTCGACCCAGCACGGCACCCCGGCTGGGTAGTCCTCGCGCGTGCTCATGACGGCAGCCTACAGCGGCACTCATCAGGAATCTCGGCAGCGAGCCGACCTCTGGAACCCAGGCGGCGCTAAGGGGCAGTATTGAGCCGCGCTAGGGGTGGCGCGGCATGGTGACCTTTCCCGACCACCAGCCGGGGCCTGCCTTGGAGAGAGCCCGGACCTGGCACGCGTACGCCCTGCCCCAGAGGAGGCCGGTGACCACGACCGGTGACGAGGCCGCCTTCGCGGTCACGACCGACGAGCCCGAGACGCACCGCCCCCTGTAGCCGGTGATGTGGGAGCCGCGGGGCTTGGCCGGACCGAACGTGAGCTTGCCGCGGTGGATCGTCGTCCGAACCGCATGGACGTTCTGGGGACGGGTCGGCGTGATGGTGCCCCGCTTCACCTTCACCAGATGAGCCGAGAACGTCATGTTCGTGATGTCGACGAACATGGCGTCGTCGCCGGTTGCCTGGTGGACCGAGAGCACTGCGCCGGGGCCCGCTCCGGTCGGGACCAGCCCGACGCTGGTGAGCGTCGCCGGATAGTCGATCCCGTACACGACCCGCAGGAAGGCGTTCGGGATGCGGATGTGCTCGAACCCGAGGAAGACGGTCGACCCGTCGGCCATGAAGTGCGCGCTCGCCATCCGGATCAAGAGTGCCGGGCTTCCCGATGCGTCGGTGGTCATCTCCGGGGGGATGCTCGTCACCTCGATGTTCGTGGAGAGGTTCATGCCCTGGAACGAGTTCCGTTGGTCGACGTCAGTCCACGCGTTGTAGTCGGTGACCTGTCCTCCCAGATATCCCTCCCGCTGCTTCGTGGGAGTGGGGCACGCCCAGGGCCAGAGGCTGGTGGTGCAGTTGGAGTTGTCTTGGAGCTGGATGGGATTCGCCGTGATGGTGACGTGGTAGGTTCCGTCCCCGTCGCTGGTCCGGTCCACCGTGACGGCGTGGCCAAAGGCGAAGGCGACCCTTGGATTCGTGATGCCGGTGTCGATCGTGATGACGAACTGGACGCTTCGGTCCGCCGCTCCCAGGTCGTACGGATCCGGCCCCGTCTTGTTCTGCATCTGCCAGAGCAGGTCGTGCGACCCGCTCGACGTGGAGTGCAGGACCGTGGGGTAGTACTTCGGATCCGACGGCGTGATCGGGACGCCGTCGGCCGTTGCCGATGAGATGCACGGCGGTGGCTGGTCGCCACAGAAGTTAGACGGGAAGGCCACGGCCGATGACGGGGTGGCCACGCCGAAGGACGCCGCGACCGTCAGTACACCTACCAGGAGCGCTATCCGTTTCATCGCTCTCTCCTTCGAAAGGCGCTCCGCCGTC
>DASWAA010000524.1:0-10213 GCA_036391385.1 Streptosporangiaceae bacterium | reverse complement strand
CAGCCGGCCTTCAGGTCCGGCGCGGCGAGCAGTCGCTGCACGAACGCGGTACCCACGATCACTCCGTCGGCGAACCTGGCCACCTGAGCCGCCTGCGCCGCGTTACTCACCCCTAGGCCGACGGCGACGGGCAGCCCGGTGTGCTGCCTGATCCGCGCTACCAGGCCCTCGGCAGCGTCGCCGACCGATGTACGCGCGCCTGTGATTCCCATCACGGACGCGGCGTAGACGAATCCGCCGCACGCCGCGGTGATCAGCTTGATCCGCTGCTCCGACGAGCTCGGCGCGACCAGGAACACCGGGTCGAGCGCGAGCTCAGCGGCGGCCTCCAGCCAGGATCCGGCCTCTTCGGGAGGCAGGTCAGGGGTGATCAGGCCGCAGCCGCCAGCCGCGGCCAGGTCACGCGCGAACGCCGCCACCCCGTAGTGGTCGATCGGGTTCCAGTAGGTCATGACCAGGACCGGAGCGCCGGTCGCCGCCACCGCCTCGACGGTGCGCAGCACGTCGGTGACGTGCACGCCGCCCTCGAGCGCGTGGTGCACGGCCTCCTGGATGACCGGGCCGTCCATGACCGGGTCGGTGTACGGCAGCCCGATCTCCACTACGTCAGCACCGGAGCGGGCCATCGCCGAAGCCGCCTCGATCGCTCCGTCCACCGACGGGAAGCCGGCCGGAAGGTAACCGACCAGCGCCGCCCGGCCCTCCGCCTTCGCCCGCGCGAACGCCTCGCCGACCTTTGTCATCTCGCGTCCTCCGGGCCGGCTCCGGCCGGCGCGCGCGATCCAGCCGGGACATGCGCCGCGGCCGGGTCGTCCAGGTGGCCGAACCACCGCGCCGCGATGTCCACGTCCTTGTCCCCGCGCCCGGACAGGCTGATCACCAGCACGGCGTCCGGGCCAAGCTCGGGCCCGACGGCGAGCGCTCCGGCCAGGGCGTGCGCTGACTCGATCGCCGGAATGATGCCCTCGGTGCGGCACAGCATGCTGAACGCGTCCATCGCCTGCCGGTCGGTGATCGCGCGGTATTCAGCCCGGCCGGTGTCGCGCAGCCACGCGTGCTCGGGACCGACGCCCGGGTAGTCAAGTCCGGCCGAGATCGAGTGCGTCGGCAGTGTCTGCCCGTCCGCGTCCTGCAGCAGATAGGTCCGCATGCCGTGGATGATGCCAAGCGAGCCGCCAGACAGCGTCGCGGAGTGCCGGCCGGTCTCCAGGCCGTCTCCGGCCGCCTCGCAGCCGATCAGCCGCACCTGCGGGTCGTCGATGAAAGCATGGAAGGCCCCGATCGCGTTCGAGCCGCCGCCGACGCAGGCGATCACGGCGTCCGGCAGCCGGCCGGCTCTCGCGAGGATCTGCTCCCTCGCCTCCACTCCGATCACGCGCTGGAAATCCCTGACCATCACCGGGAACGGATGCGGCCCCATCACCGAGCCAATGCAGTAATGCGTCGTCTGCACGCTCGCGACCCAGTCGCGGAAGGTCTCGTTGATAGCGTCCTTGAGCGTGCGGCTGCCGACGGTGACCGGGACCACACGGGCGCCGAGCATCCGCATCCTGGCGACATTCAGCGCCTGGCGGTGGGTGTCCTCCTCGCCCATGTAGACCACGCACTCAAGCCCGAACAGTGCCGCCGCGGTGGCCGTCGCCACGCCGTGCTGACCGGCTCCGGTCTCGGCGATGATCCGGGTCTTGCCCATCCTCCTGGTAAGCAGAGCCTGGCCGATGACGTTGTTGATCTTGTGCGAGCCGGTGTGCGCGAGGTCCTCGCGCTTCAGGAAGACCCGGCAGCCGCCGGCCAGCTCGGCGAACCTCGGGACCTCCGTCAGCAAGGTCGGCCGGCCGATGTAGTCGCGCCGCAGGCCCTCGAGCTCGGCACCGAACGCCGGGTCGGCCTTGGCCGACTCGTAGGCCGCGGTGAGCTCTTCGAGCGCCGACATCAGTGCCTCGGGCGAATGGCGCCCGCCGAACTGGCCGAAGTGGCCAGTCGCGTCAGGAAGGGCCGATGTCGGCGTCGCTGCCGCTGATGTCGTCACGAGCTGCCTCCACGGTCGCCGCGCAAGGCGGGATGAGATCCGGCCGCCACCAGGTCAGCGACCGCGGATCTCGGGTCCTTGCCGACGACCAGGCTCTCGCCGACCAGCACCGCGTCGGCCCCGGCCGCCGCATAGGCAAGCAGGTCGTGCGGGCCGCGAACGCCCGACTCGGCGATCTTGACGACGTCGTCGGGAATCTGCGGCGCGAGCCTGGTGAAGACCGACCGGTCGACCTCCAGCGTGGCCAGGTTGCGCGCGTTCACGCCGATCACCTGTGCTCCCGCGTCAAGCGCGCGGCTGAGCTCCTCCGGTGCGTGCACCTCGACCAGCGGGACGAGGCCAATCGAGCAGGCCCGCTCGACCAGCGAGACGAGCGCGTTCTGCTCCAGGGCGGCGACGATCAGCAGCACCAGGTCGGCGCCGTGGGCCCTGGCCTCCCAGAGCTGGTAGGAGCTGATGATGAAGTCCTTGCGCAGCAGCGGTACCGAGACGACATCGCGGACGGCCGCGAGGTCTTCCAGGCTGCCGCCGAAACGGCGCTTCTCGGTCAGCACGCTGATCACGCTCGCGCCGCCGGCCTCATAGTCGATGGCGAGCGCGGCCGGATCGGCGATGGCTGCCAGCGCGCCCTTGGACGGGCTGGCCCGCTTGACCTCGGCGATGACAGCCACGCCCTCGCCACGCAGCGCCGCCATCACGTCGCGGGCCGCTGGCGCCTTGCTCGCAGCGTCCTTGACCTGCTCAAGCGGTGCGGTTCGTTGCCGCGCCGCAAGGTCGGCGCGCACGTCCACGAGGATGTCGTCGAGCACGCTCACGCGGTTCTGCGCCCCCTCGGGTGGGTTGCCTAGCGCACCCGATCGTATCGAGGAAGGTTTCGCCGCCGGTCGCCACCCCTGCAGAGCTGATCGCTAAGCGAGACGGCGCGGCTGCACAGCGTGCGACCGGCACCGGCGGCTCGCCGTCATCCAGGCCAGTCGGTCGGGTCCTCGCCCGCGTTCAGCGACTCCCACATGCTCGCGCCCGTTGCCTGGCCCGCCTTGACCCGCCGTCCCGCCTTGACTCGCTGTCCCGCCTTGACCGGCTGGCCTGTCTCGACCGGCTGGCCTGTCTCGACGACGTGGTCAGCCGGGGCCGCGCCAGCCGGCGTTACCTCGCTCACCGCCGGGCCAGGCCGTTCGTACCGGCGCGACATTCCGGGAAGCCTGCCGCACCGCACGATGATCGCGATCCCGGTCAGGGCCAGCAGTACGCCGCCGCAGACGATCAGTGCCCGCCAGCCCGAGCCGCCGAGCACCACCTGCACAGGGAACCCGCCGGCCGAGGCAGCGCTAGAGCCGCCGGCTCCGGTTCCGGCTGTCACCGAGCCCGCGGCGGTACCCGCACCGGTGCCACTGGCCGGCGACGCGCCAGAACGGCCTGCGGCGGCGACCGCCTCAGCGGCCGAGACCGGGCCGACCGCCAGCGCCACGATTCCGGCTCCCAGCGCGGCGGTGATCAGCCCCGTGATCCGGCGCAGCAGGCGCCTGGTGGCAAGGACCGCTGCCAGGCTCGCCAGCGCGGCGAGCGCGAGTGCCGCGAGCGCGGGCCGCAGATCCTGGCCGGTCACCTCGGTAATCGTGGTCGGCAGCGGGCGAGGCGCGAGCACGACGACCTTCGCGAACGCCTGACGGGTAGCGAGCAGCGCGGCTCCGGCACCGAGCGCCCCGGCAAGCAGCAGGACCGCAAGCTCCCTGCGCGGACCCGCCTCACCCCGCCCGCTCACTTCGGCCACCCGCGGCACCCCTCTCGCTCCGGTCATCCTGTCGCGCGCACCCTGTCGCCCCACTCTGTCGCACGAACTCTGTCGCACGCTGCCCCTCGTGCCGAACGCTACCCGTCTCTGCGGGCTACCGGGCCCTGCGGGCCTTCCGTGGCCTACTATCAAGCAGTGACATATGCCCGAGATGAGCGCGTCGCTTTGTGCACTCTGCTTGACGAGCTTGGCCCAGGCGCGGAGACGCTCTGCGAGGGCTGGAAAACCGTCGACCTTGCCGCGCACCTCGTGCTGCGCGAGCGCCGCCCGGACGCCGCGATCGGGATACTCGGCGGCCCGCTCGCCCGGTACACCGAGCACGTCATGCGCGGCATGTCGGAGCGGACCCCGTATCCCCGGCTAGTCGAGATGGTCAGGTCCGGGCCGCCCCGGTTGTCCATGTACGGAATCCCGGGCGCCGACGCGAAGATCAATTTCGGCGAGTTCCTCATCCATCACGAGGACGTCCGGCGGGCGCAGCCAGGCTGGGAGCCCCGGGTGCTCGACTCCGGCATGACCGAGGAGATCTGGCGCCAGCTGTCCAGGGCGCGACTGCTGCTGCGCAAGGTGCCGGTGGGCATCGAGTTCGCCCGCGACGACGCGGCGGAGACGGCCGGCGGCCAGCGCGTCGTCAGGATGACCGTCCGCCCGCGCACCCCGGTCGTCACTGTCATCGGCGCCCCGGCCGAGCTGATGCTGTGGACCTTCGGCCGCACCAGCGCGGCGCAGGTCCGCCTGGAAGGCGCTGAAGCCGACGTCAAGGCCCTGCGCGAGGCACGCTGGGGCATATGACCGGCTGACGCACCGCTCCCCCACCCCCGATCACGCATAACGGAGGCCCCGTGGCAACTGTGCTCGGCATAGACATCGGCGGTACGGGAATCAAGGCAGCCCCGGTCGACGTGGCCGCCGGCCGGCTGGTCGCCGAGCGGCTGAAGCTGCCGACCCCGCATCCGGCCGAACCGCACGCCATGGCCGCGGTCATCGGCGAGCTCGTCGCTCATTTCAGCTGGGACGGGCCAAGCGGTATTACCTTTCCTGGCGTGGTCACCGGCGGCACCGTCCGAACCGCGCCGAACCTCGACCCGGCCTGGGTCGGCGTCGACGCCCGGCAGTTCCTCGGCGCGGCGGTCGGCCGTGATGTCACGGTGCTCAACGACGCCGACGCCGCCGGCGTCGCCGAGATGCGGTTCGGCGCCGGCCAGGGCCAGAACGGCACCGTCCTGCTGCTGACCCTGGGTACCGGCATCGGAAGCGCGCTTTTCTATAACGGCGCGCTGGTGCCCAATACCGAGTTCGGGCACATCGAGATTCACGGAAAGGACGCCGAGGACCGCGCGTCCGAGCGTGCCAGGGAAGAACAGGACCTCAGCTGGGGCAAGTGGGCCGAACGGGTCGATGAGTTCCTGGACAAAATGGAGCGGCTGCTGTCGCCGGATCTCATCATCATCGGCGGCGGGATCAGCAGGAAGTCGGGCAAGTTCCTGCCCAGGCTGTCGCTGCGCGCCCCGGTCGTGCCGGCCGAACTGCAGAATGACGCCGGGATCGTCGGTGCCGCCATGGCTGCGGCGGGCTGACCGGCCGAGGCAGCCCGCGCCAGGCGCACGCTGAATTCGCCGGATCAAGGAGACCAGGACTTGACCACGCATCGATCGCGACGCTGGTTCCCGGCTGCTGCCGCGGCCCTCGCGCTGGCCGCGGCAGGCTGCTCATCCGCACCGGGGTCGTCATCGCCGGGGTCGTCATCGCCAGGATCGGCAGTCGCCGCCGGCGGTGGCAGCGTGAACTGGGCGACCGCCACCTCGGCACAGGCGGGCGGGGGGATGCAAGCACTGATCGCCGCGGCGAGGAACGAGGGCACGCTGAATGTCATCGCCCTTCCGCCGACGTGGGCGAACTACGCCGCCATCATCAAGGACTTCGGCAAGCGCTACGGCATCAGGGTGCATTCGATCAGCCCCAATGGCACCAGCCAGGACGAGATCAACGCGGTCAGGCACGGGAGTGGCGCGCCGGCTGCGCCGGATGTCCTAGATGTCGACATGACCACCGCACTGGCGAACACGAGCCTGTTCGCCCGTTACGAGGTCAGCACCTGGTCCACGATCCCGGCGACTCAGAAGGATCCGGCTGGCCGGTGGGTCCAGGATTACGGCGGCTACATGTCGGTCGGCTACGACTCAGCCAGGCTCGGGACGATCACCTCGCTGAATCAGCTGCTCGGGCCGAAGTTCCGGAACACGGTGGCACTGACCGGCCGCCCGACCCAGTCAAGCGCGGCGCTGAGCGCCGTGATGATGGCGAACCTCGCGCAGGGCGGTACGGCCGCCGGGATCGCCAGGGGCGTCGCCTTCTTCCACCAGCTCAGGCAGGCCGGCAACTTCTCCCCGGTGCAGGCTACGAGCGCCACTATCAGGGCGGGTCAAACTGAAGTCGTCTTCAACTGGGATTACCTCAACACCCCGAGCGTGGTCGGATCGCGGAGCTGGAAGGTGTTCATCCCGTCCAACGCCGTGCTCGGCGACTACTACGCCCAGGCCATCAGCAAGGACGCGCCGCATCCCGCCGCCGCTCGGCTCTGGGAGGAGTTCCTCTACTCCGAGGCCGCCGGGGGCGGCCAGAATCTATGGCTGGCAGGCGGTATCCATCCGGTCGAACAGGCAACGATGACGGCCAACGGCACGATCGACCAGGCCGCGGCCGCCCGGCTGCCACTGGCCAGCGGAGCACCTGTCTTCCTGACCACGAGCGAGGCAGCCAGGGCATCGAGTTTCCTGCAGAAGAACTGGGTCAAGGCGGTCAGGTAGATGAGCGGCACGCCCCGGGCGCTGCGCGGCCCGCTGCTGACCAGTCACCGCCGCCTGGGCGCGGGGCCCGTGGTGCGGCAGGGCGCATCGACGCCGTACCGGCAGCTGGCCGTCATCGACGCGGAGCCGCATCAGGTCCGCGATGAGCTCGCTGCGGCCGATGCCAGCGACCGGGAGCCAGCCGGCGGGCGGCCGTTGCTCTGCCTGGTCCATGTCACCGACCTGCAGCTTGCCGACGTGTCCTCGCCCGCCAGGTTCGAGTTCCTCAACCGCTATTTCGCCGATCCGCGCTACGCCAAGATCGTGCCGGTTCAGCGCCCGCAGGAGGCCCTGACCGCCCACGCAGTCGACGCGACGCTGCGCACGATCAACAACGTCACCGGTCCGGTCACCGGGCTGGCGCCGCAGCTAGCGGTGACCACGGGCGACTCGATCGACAACGCGCAGTGGAACGAGCTGACCGCGTTCCTCGCGCTCTTCGACGGCGGCACGGTCAGCTTCGGCGGCCGGTACGAGGGTGTGCAGGCGCTCGACTGGCCCGACGACATCTTCTGGAAGCCCGACGGTGACGGCCAGGACGGGCCGGACATCTTCCGCAGGGAGTTCGGCTTCCCGCACCACCCCGGCCTGCTCGACCGGGCGCTGCGTGATTTCACCGCCGACGGGCTGAGCATGGGCTGGCTGTCGTGCTTCGGCAATCACGAGGCGCTGAACCAGGGCGTCGGCGTGCAGTCGCAGCACCTTGCCGCGGCGCTGACGGGCGGCGTCAAGCCGACAGCGCTGCCTGAGGGCTTCGATCACGACCGGGCGCTTGAGGTCTTCACCGAGCATCCCGAGATCTTCATGACCGGACCTGTCCGGCCTGCCACGGCCGACCCAGGACGCAGGCCAGTCTCCAGGAGCGAGTTCGTGGCGGCGCACTTCCGCCCGGGCGCCCGGCCCGCCGGGCACGGGTTCAGCGAGCAGAACAGGCGTGACGGCACCGCGTACTACGTGCACGACACTCCGGCGGTCCGGATGATCGCGCTGGACACGACCTGCCTGGCCGGGGGCGCCGACGGCTGCATCGACCTGGACCAGGCGCGCTGGCTCGAGTCGGCGCTGGCGCAGGTGCACTCGGCCTACCGCGGGCCCGATGGCGGTCTGGTCCGGACCGGCAACGACGACAAGCTGGTCATCCTCTTCTCCCACCACGGCATCGACACGCTGACGAACACCCGGCTGGCGCACTCAGGGCCTGATGGGGTCCCGCTGCTGAGCGGCCCCGAGGTGCTCAGCCTGCTGCACAGGTTCGGCAACGTCGTGCTCTGGCTGAACGGGCACACCCACACCAACGCGATCAGGCCACACCCTGACCCGGCTGCCCCGGGCCGCGGCTTCTGGGAGGTCACCACCTGCGCGGTCGTCGACTGGCCGTGCCAGACCAGGCTGGTCGAGCTGGTCGGCTACGACGGCGAGCTCCGGATCGTCTGCACGATGGTCGATCACGACACCCCGCCTGCCGTGCGGGAGGTGCTGTCCGGCGCCGACTTCGCCTCGCTGCACCGCGAGCTCGCCGCGAACATGCCGTTCGCCGGGATCGGGTCGGGCCGCGACGGGAGCCCGGCGGACCGCAACGTGGTGCTAAGACTGACCGCGCCGTTCCCGCTCGGCACGCTCAGCGCATAACCAGCGCGACGAGGTCAGAGATCGAGTCGAGTACGTGCGGCGCGGCTGCGCTCTGGAGTTCCTCGCGACTGCTCGCCCCCGTCAGCACCCCGGCCACCAGGCCGGCCCCGGCCCGCAGGCCGGACTCGATGTCGCTGGTGGTGTCGCCGACGACGGCCAGCTCGCTGACCGACCCGCCGCCGAGCCTCAGCAAGGCGGTCAGCGGCAGGTCCGGCCACGGCCGGCCACGCCCGGCATCGGCGGGCGAGAGCGCTAGGTCGATCAGCGGGCGCCAGCCAAGCATGTCGATGATCGCGTCCCTGGTAGCCGGCGAGAAGCCGGTTGCCAGGCACACCCGGGCGCCGGAGGCGCGCAGCGCCATCAGCGTCTCGGCCGCGCCTGGCAAGGGCGCGATCGCGCCAGCGCCGACCTGGCGCGCGTAATGCTCCTCGAACGTCAGATTGGCCCTGACCGCCGCTGACTCGTCCCCGAGTACCTGCCGGAACACCTCGATCTTCGACTGGCCCATCGTGGCGCGGACGATCCCGGCCGCACGCTCGTAGCCTGGGCCGCCAGGAACGAGACCGGCCTGCTCCATCGCCGCGTCGAATGCGGCCAGCACGCTGCCCGCGTCGGCCACCGTCGTTCCGGCCATGTCCAGGCAGGCGATCGAGATTGGGGCTTGCACGGGGATGCGTCCTAGGCAGGGGGCGGGCCAGGCTGGTCGCTGCCAGGCGGCGGCTGGCCCGACGGAGACTGGCCCCACGGGGACTGGCCCCACGGGGACTGGCCCGACGGGGACTGGCCGGGCGGCGGCTGGGGCGGGGACTGGCCCGGCGGCGGGTTCCAGGCCGGCGGAGCCCATATCGGCGAGGCTGTCCGTTGCGGGGCCGGGGTGACGACCTCGGCGTAGACGGCATTGCGGGAGCGCTCGCGCAACCCGGCAAGCAGCGTCAGGCCGCCAGCGACCACGGTGGCCGCCAGCAGCCAGGACGCCATTGCCGGGAAGGCGGCCAGGGCAGGCCAGGTCGTGGCTGCCGTATCTCCGGCCAGCCCGAGCGGTGCGTGCAGATGGGTGCCGACGGGGCTGTTCAGCAGCGAGCTGTCGAATGCGGTGAGGCCCGAATGCTCGCCGACCCAGCGAGCGATTCCTGCGGCCAGGACACTGCCGACGAGGATCGATGCCATCGGCCACGGACCATAGCGCCTGACGGCGAGAAGGTAGCCGACCAGGCCGATGATGACCCCGCCAAGCAGCCCGAAGAGGCAGTACACGGCATCGCCAGCGATGAACGCCGTCGTCTCAGGATTGACGACGTTGGCTGACCCGCGCCCGACTACCTCGTAGATCGCCCGCGGCGCGAGTTGTGCCCAGAGCAGCCCGCCGAGCAGGCCAAGCACTGCGCTGCCCAGCACGATGCCTGCCGAGCTGAGCACGCTGCCCGCCGCCGACGCCCGCTCGCCGTCTTTGGCGCTCGGCGCGACACTGCTTCCGGGCGGGGAGAAGGGAAACTCACTTGTCATTGACATGTCGCCGATCAGCGTAGTGGACGCGCGCGGATGCTCGGTCAGGCAGCTTGGCGCCCGGCCGGATCATCCCACGCAGGCCGGCCCCAGCAGTTGCTTGAGGTCCGCGACCAGCGACGGCGACGGCTTAACCCTGAGCTTGTCGTCAAGCTTGAGCACCTTTGCCCTGGCGCCGCTGAGCAGCCGCAAGTGCACCTCCATCGGTCCCGGGTGGGTGCGCAGGACCTCCCTGAGCCGGTCCACCACGGGCGGGATGCACCGCGTCTCCAGGATCGACACTACGAAAGGGCCGTCGCCGTCGGCTGGCAGGTCAGCGGGCTTCACCTCCATCGCGACCAGCTTGGGTACTTCCTCACGCCGGTCCAGCCGGCCCCGGACGATGACGATCGCGTCCTCGACGATCAGGTGCAT
>DASWAA010000523.1:0-3043 GCA_036391385.1 Streptosporangiaceae bacterium | reverse complement strand
CTGGAAGACGCGTGCAACCGCCTGATCGCGTCTGGGTTCCTGCCACAGCGGGCCGGACAGCCCACGCAGGTCCAGCTCATCATGAGCCTTGATCAGCTTGCCGGCCTCGCCCGTTCGGGCCCAGCAGCCGCCTCTAACGCGGGATCCGCCTTCGGCGCGCGGACCATGGAGCCGGATTCCGGTGCCCGCTCTGGCTCTCGTGCCAGCTCCGCCTCTGGCTCCGGTGTCGGCTCGGCCTCTGGCTCCGGTGCCGGCGCCGGCGCAACGGTCCGGTCGGGCCTCGTTGCGGGGGCTGGCATGGGCTGCGCCGCTGTTCCTGGACCGCTGGCGACGCCCGGTGATCTCTGTGACGCCTCGATCGTTCCCGTCGTCGCTGGCCACGTCGATCATGAGCTACTTGACAGGCTGGCTGGCGATCTGCTCGGCCGGGATGTCATACCCGGGCCAGAAGAGGCGGACAAGAACGGCCAGCCGCGGCCCGTGACCGGGCGGTCCGGGCGGCTTGGCCCCGACTTCGCTCGCGACCTTATCTTGCGCAATGCCGTTGCGCTGCTGTCCGGCCCCGGCGGGCTCGCATCCAGGCTCCGGACGTCGACGCTGGCCGGACCGGCCGCGACGATCAGCCTTCCCCTCGACGTCGGGGCGAGCGGCGACACCATCCCGCCACAGCTGCGGCGCGCCGTCATACTTCGCGACCAGCATTGCGGGTTTCCGGGCTGCTACGTGTCCGCTCACGCCTGCCAGGTGCATCACTTCGTACCCGTGAGCGAGGGCGGCCCGACGAGCCTGGAGAACCTTGGCCTCGGCTGTAGATTCCACCACCTCGTGGCCATTCATCAGTGGGGCTGGAAGCTCGTGCTGAATGCCGACGGCACCAAGACTGCCATCAGCCCCGATGGAGCTCGCGTGCTGCGCAGCCACGACCCGCCCGGGAAGGCCGCCTGACCTGCCCCGAGATCGGCTGATCTAGCTGATTCCCTCGGCGATTACCGCGTCGAACGCTGCCAGCGTCCCCTGGTCGCCATACCGGTCGAGCAGCGTCAGGGGAGGCCGCCGCCACAGCCAGCAGTCAAGGTCGGCCGCGGGGCCAGTGACTGTGGCGGTGGCGGCGGTGCCCGGATCGGCTTGCGGAACCTGGATCCCAGCCTGGTCATGGGTCTTGGAGTCCTGAGGGTCGGTGCCGCTGAACCGCCCTAGCCGTACGAGCCAGGAATCGCCGGTATCGGTTGCCCTGATCCGCATGGTCCGCGTTTCGTCGGCCTCGAACGTGCCCCACGACGGAACGTCCCCGCCGTACATGATCCGCAGTGCCTCGTCGATGCCGTCCGCGCTCAGCTGCGGGTCCATGGCGGTGCGATCGCCTGCGGTCAGCTCGGCGTCGACCCGGTGGATGAGGGCCTCATGAGCCTGGCGCCTGCGGATGAAGCCGACGGTATGGTCGTCGGACCAGGTCCACGCCGGCGTCCCGGGTGCCGCCGCCGCGAGAGCGCCGCCGAGCTCGCCGCTGACAGTGGTGAAGAAGGTCAGCAGCCCTGCGCGGTCTGACGGCCGCTCGGGCCGTTCGAGCCCCTGCGCCTGGGCAGTGGTCAGCACGCCCTGCCGGAGGATCGTGTTCCAGAACCACTGGACCTCGCCAAGATGCCAGAGCAGGTCATCAGCGTTCCAGCCGGGGCACGACGGCACGGCGGCGTTCGGCGCGGCGAGGCCCACGGCGTGCGCGAACATCGCGGATTCGCGGGCGAGGTGGCCAGGGTAGTCAAGATCAGGCGACGACATGACTGACTCCTACGACGGGTATGCGGACGCTCCATTCTCGTGCCCGCCGCAGCGGCAAGACCACCGGCTGGCTATCGACTGGTTCAGTGCCTGGGCAGGGGCGTCAGCAGCACGGAGCCGCTGCGCCGGCCGTGGCCACGGCCGTGACCCCGGCGGTGGCGTCGGCTGTGACGTCGGCTGTGGCGTCGGCTGTGGCGTCGGCCTCGCTACTGGCGCAGCACTGGGAACCAGCCTCATCCGCGAAGGTAGCGCTGTCCGCGAGCACGGTGTAGATCTCCCAGGACTCGCCATCGGGAGCGCCTTGCACCCAGAACTTGTCCTGCTTCGCGTAGCAGCAGGTGGTACCGCGCTCGTCAACGGACGCCAGGCCGGCTGCGGCAAGCCGGACCTGCTCAGCGTCGACCACGTCGGTGTCGCTGACCTCGATGCCGAGGTGGTTAAGGCTGCCGCCATGGCCCGGATTCTCGATCAGGACGAGCTTGAGCGGCGGTTCTGCGATCGCGAAGTTGGCGTAGCCGGGGCGCACCTTGGCCGGACCGGTGCCGAACAGCTGACTGTAAAAGTCGATGGCCGCGCTTATGTCGCTGACGTTGAGCGCGAGCTGGAGCCGGGACATGTACCCTCCGTATAATATCGATGACTGTCGATGTCTTGCTGCCAGGTTGCCATGAGACTTCGGCATCTGTCAATATAGATATATGTCGAAGTCAGCGCTGACGCTCAGCCCGGCCGAATCGGTGGCCTGCTGCGCGCCGCTGTCAAGCGAGCCGCTCTCCCGCGAGCAGGCCGAACTGGTCGCACCGTTGCTGAAGGCACTGGCCGACCCCGTCCGGTTGAGGCTCATGTCCCTGGTGGCCTCGCACGCGGGCGGCGAGGCCTGCGTCTGCGACCTGACCGGCGCGTTCGACCTGTCCCAGCCGACGATCAGTCACCATCTCAAGGTGCTGCACGAAAGCGGCCTGCTCGACCGGGAGAAGCGCGGCGTGTGGGTCTACTACCGCGCGCGGACATCCGCGCTGGCCAGCCTGGCCGCCTTGATCGGAGCGACAGCGCTGCCCAGGTAGCCTCTATCGATGCACGACGATGCGTCCCAGGCCGACACGACGGGCCTGCAAGCCGCGGTGCCTGAGCGGCCGGTGCGGATCGAGCCGATGACGGCCGAGCACGCCAGCCAGATTCTGGCTATCTACCAGACCGGCATCGACGAGGGCAACGCAACCTTCGAGACTCAGGCGCCGGACTGGGCGGAGTTCAGCCTGGCCCGGCT
>DASWAA010000522.1:0-8736 GCA_036391385.1 Streptosporangiaceae bacterium | reverse complement strand
GCCCAGGACTGCCATGCCTGCACGACCCGGCTCGCCTGCGACCATGGCCAGGACAGGAAGAACAGGACAACCTCGCGCAGCCGGCGGGTCCGGAGCGTGAACGACGTCGCGATGCCGAAGTTCCCGCCGCCGCCGCCCCGGCAGGCCCAGTACAGGTCGCTATGGCTAGCCGGATCGCAGGTCAGGACGCTGCCGTCGGCCGTGACGATCTCCACGGCTTCGATGTTGTCGCTGGTCAGACCATATTGGCGGGACAGCACGCCGACGCCGCCGCCGAGGGCGAGCCCAGCCAGGCCGACGGTCGGGCATGACCCGCCGGGCACGGCCAGGCCATGCGCAGCCAGCTGACTGTAGAAGCTGATCAGGTCGGTACCCGCGCCGACGGTGACGGCTCCCGTGCCGACGGAGAAATGGCGCATCCGGCTGACGTCGATGATCAGCCCGCCGGTCACGCTCGACCAGCCGGCATAGCTATGCCCGGCGGACCGCGCGCGGACCGGCAGCCTGAACCTGACGGCGAAGCTGAGGCACGCGCTGACGTCGGCCGGCTTGCCGCAGTAGGCGATGCCTGCCGGATGCAGGGCGTCGAATCGCGGGTCGAACAGTTCCCTGGCCCGGCGGTACGACCGCTCGCCGGGCAGGCTCAGCTCGTGGGTAGACAGGGTGCGCCGCAGCGCCGCCCAGTCGGCGCTCGTCGGACCGGAGCCGGGATAGGCGCGGGGGATCAGCAGTCCGGCTCCGGCCGCGACCCCGCCGACGAGCACCGTGCGCCGGCCCGGCTCACCGCGGCCGAGCGCCGTCATGGTCGCTGGCCGCACGCGATCCTTCGACGCGCCGGACCGGACCACCGGCAACTCACCCATCTGCCTTCGCCGGGCTGATATAGCCGATCAGGACACTGACCGGGACGGTATCCGCTCCAGCCTCCTGGCCGACTCCAGCCTCCTGACCGACGGAGCTCTTCTCGAGATCGTCGACTATGTGCTGGAGGCGCTCGCGGATCTCGGCTGCCTTGGCGACCGGCAGCCTTGCCTCGTGCATAGCGAGAAGAGACCTGCCATGCGTCCCGGGCTCCGCCGATGTATCGGCCGTTGCGGCGCGGCGGGCAGCGAAGTACTGCCTGCGGTAGACGTCGAATATCGCGGCGACTGCGGCCTCCGCGTCCGGGCTTGCCTTCTCGGTCTCGGTCAGGCCGGGACCAAGCATGAAATCGCGCTGGCAGGCCTGGTAGCGCTGCTCGACGATCCCTGAGACCACCCGGCTGGCTACGGCACGGATCAGTCCGGCTGCCTCTAGCTGCCGGACGTGCCGGTACAGCTTGGTCTGCGGCTCGCCGAGTTCGGCCGCGAGTTGCTTGACCGACCGTACGGGCAGTTCGCCCTCCTGGCGCATCAGCGCTGACAGCAGCCGGAGCCTGATGGGGTCCGCCAGTGCCTTCAGGGTCTCGACGTCCAGCACCGGGCGGATGACATCGCTCGCTGCCGGGCTGGCCGCTGCCGGGCTGGCCGCCGTCGGGGCGCTCGCCTTGCTCATAGCCCTATCTTGCCAGACGTTCACGGATCTGCAATCATTCACGTTAACGTAAATAGTCATGTCTGCATGAACAATGTTGTCATCGTGAATGATGACGATGATGTGAACGCCAAGGAGGCTGCGATGACCGACACCACGATCTCGATCCCGGCGGCGCAGGCCGCGGACCCTGGCCAGGCCAGCCCAGGCGGCCCAGCCCACCGCCCGCTCCGGCGCAACATGTCCTTCCAGGCCCTCTGGGCGGGATCGGCCGCGGCGTCCCTCGGGGTGACCGTCGCCGATATCGCCTACCCGCTGGCGATCCTGACGGTGACCGGCTCGCCAGCAGATGCTGGCCTGTTCGCGGCCGTGGAGACGGCGGGCGCGATCCTGGCGGGCCTGCCGGGCGGGCACCTCGCTGATCGCCGGAGCCCGCGCGCCATCCTGGTCGCGGCCGAATCCGCCAGGGCGCTGATCACGGCAGGAATCGCGGTCGCGCTCTGGCTTGAGGTCCTCTCGCTGCCGATCCTGCTGGCTGCCGCGGTGCTGCTCGGCGCCGGGCGGTCGCTCGTCAGCGCGGCCCGCCTGCTGCTGGTGCGCGCCGTCGTGCCGAAGGAGCAGCTGACCGCGGCGCTGACCCAGGACGAAGTCCGCATCAGCGGAGCCGAACTGGCTGGCCCGCCACTCGGCGGAGCCCTGTACGGCGTCAGGGTTCTCGGGCACGTCATGCCGTTCGTCTTCACCGCGGTGTCGTTCGCGCTTTCGCTGGTCAGCGCCGCGATCGTTCGCGTTCCTGACCGGAAAGCCGGGACGGCTAGCTCGCCAGGGCAGCCGGGCTCGCCCGGCGACCGGTCGGGAATGCTTGTCGGAATCCAGGCGATCTGGCGCAATCCAGCCCTGCGGGCCGGAATGACGCTGCTGGCCATTGTCAACGCCGTCGGCGTCAGCCTGAACCTGATCGCGGTGGTCATCCTGCGTGCCGAGTCGGTCCGCCCGGCGATGATCGGCGTCGCGCTGGCTGGGACCGCGGTCGGCGGCCTGGCGGGCGCGCCGCTGGTCCGGCCGCTGCACAAACTGCGGCCTGGCGTCCTGCTGATCGTCGCGTGCGCGTTCGAGATTCCGCTCATGGCGCTGATCGCGGTGCCTTACGGGCCGTGGTGGATGGCGGGGATCCTCTTCGCCGCATCCCTCGGCGTGCCAGCGATGCGAGTGCTGATCGACGTGCTGATCCTGCGGCAGGCCCCGGAGGAGGAGCGCGGCCGGATCGTCGGGGCGGTACTGACGATGCTCGGAGCTGGGATGCCGGCCGGACTCGCGATCGGCGGGCTGCTGCTGCAGTACCTGCCAGCCCAGGCGGCGATGCTCGTCATGACCGGGCTCCTCACCGTCGGCGTGCTGTACTCGGCAGCGAAACCGCAGCTATGGCGGGCCCGCTGGCCCGAGTGAGCGCTGAGCTAGTGAGTCCGGGCCAGTGAGTCCGGGCCAGTGAGTCCGGCAGCCGCCGGGGACCGGATTCAGCGAACCCGGCCCCGGCGCTGTGCTGCGAGAAGATCGTCGAGCTTGGTGAAGGAGCTGTCCCAGCCCCGCCGGGCCTGTTCCTCCATGTCCATGGTGAACGGGCCCTGGCGGATGACCAGCCGGGTCCTGTTCCTGCCCTCGGGGCGGAACTCGAGTCGCAGCGTCAGCGTGCCGGACGGCCCGGTGTAGCCGGCGGCATGGTCGACGGCCTCGGTGCCGACGAGGAGTTCGTTCTCGATCACCTCGACGTACTCGGCGTCCACAGCCGACACGAAACTCGGGTCCTCGCCATTGACCATCACGAACCGCTGCTTGCCCCCCGGCCGGAGGTCGATCTCGACGCTATTCGGCTCGACGTGCCAGCCGGTCGGGCCGAACCACTGCGCGAGCTCGCCGGGATCGGTAAAGGCCCGGTAGACCAGCTCGCACGGCGCGTCGATAATGCGGTCGATGTCCAGCTCGTAGCTGACGCTCTCGGTCATTGCTCAGCCCCCCGATTGATCGCCCTGCTTGTTTCCTGCTCACTTCGTTGCCCGAAGATGCGCGACTGCCAGGCCCAGTCCCCGTAATACCACCTAAAATGTCCGGATAGTGAAAGCGGGGCAGGCGCGGCGGCCGCCTCGCGGCGGGGGCGGCGAGGCGGCCTGGGTCAGTGGTGGTCAGCGTCAAGTGCTGGTCGGGGGAGCGGAGAGAGGAGGCGGGCGGCGTGCTCAGGCCGTTCGTGCTGGCGGGCGAGATCGTGCGGCTGGAGCCGCTGGAGGCCGGGCATGCCCTGGCACTTGCCGCTGCCGCGGCCGAGGACCGGGCCAACTACGGGTTCACCTGGGTACCGGACGGGCCCGAGGACGCGCGCCGCTACGTGGATGGTGCCCTGCGGTACCAGGCCACCGGGCTGGCGATGCCGTTCGTCGTCCGCAAATGCTCCGACGATCGGATCGTGGGCGCGACGCGCTTCCTTGACCTGGCCGTCTTCACCTGGCCGCCGCCATGGCCACCGGGCGTAGGCCGCGGCCCGGTGCCGTCGGACGACCGGCCGCCGTCGGTCGCCGAGATCGGCAGCACCTGGTACGCGGCGTCGGCCCAGCGGACCGGGATCAACGCGGAGTGCAAGCTGCTGCTGCTCAGGCATGCGTTCGAGACCTGGCGGGTGCATCGGGTGACGTTCAAGACCGACGCGCGCAACAGGGCCTCGCGCGGCGCGATCGAGCGCCTGGGCGCTCGATTCGACGGCGTGCTGCGGGCGCACGGTCCCGCCAGCGACGGGACAATCAGGGACACGGCCTACTACTCGGTGCTGGCCGCCGAGTGGCCCGGCGTCCGGGGCGGCCTGCGCGCACGGCTGGATCGGCTGGCCGGCCGCTAGCCTGCCGAGGTCACAGCGCTGCGCCTGCGCAGCCGCCGACGGCCGGACGCGGCTGCGGTACGCTCGACCGGACCCGACCAGACCAGGCCGGGCGCGTGGTGGAAGAGAGCTAGCGATGAAGGCTCTGGTCAAGGTTCGCGCGGAGCCTGGCCTGCAGTTCGAGGACGTGCCAGTCCCGTCCGTCGGCAAGGACGATGTTCTCATCCGGGTGCTGCATACCGGTGTCTGCGGTACCGACCTGCATATCTACGAATGGGATGGCTGGGCACAGGCCAACGTCACCGTGCCGCTGGTCATCGGCCACGAGTTCGTCGGCGAGATCGTCGAGCTCGGGTCTGACGTGCACGACCTAGCCGTCGGGGACCTGGTCAGCGGCGAGGGTCACCTGGTCTGCGGCAAGTGCCGTAACTGCGTCGCCGGGCGCCGGGTCCAGTGCGCGAGCACCAAGGGCATCGGGGTCAACCACCAGGGCGCCTTCGCCGAGTACATCGCGCTGCCGGCCGGGAACGTCTGGCGGCATCACCCCGATATCGATCCGGTAGTCGCGTCGGTCTTCGACCCGTTCGGTAACGCGGTGCACACGGCGCTGACGTTCCCCGTGCTCGGCGAGGACATCCTGATCACCGGGGCCGGGCCGATCGGCCTGATGGCCGCGCTGGTGGCGCGGCACGCGGGCGCGCGGTACATCGTGATCACCGACGTGTCGCCGTACCGGCTCGAGCTGGCCAGGAAGATCGGCGTGACCGTGGCCGCCGACACGTCCCAGTCCTCGCTCCGCCAGATCATGGCCGATCTGGGCATGCGCGAGGGCTTCGACGTCGGCATGGAGATGTCGGGCAAGCCGGCCGCGGTGCGGGAGATGCTCGAAGCCATGACCCATGGCGGCAAGGTCGCGATGCTCGGGCTGCCGTCCGCTGAGTTCGCGATCGACTGGGCGCACCTGGTGCTGAACATGATCACCATCAAGGGGATCTACGGCCGGGAGATGTTCGAGACCTGGTACAAGATGTCGGTCCTGACCCAGTCCGGGCTCGACATCAGCCCGGTCATCACGCACCGTTTCGACGCCGCCGACTACGGCGTCGCATTCGACACGGTGAAGGCCGGAAAGTGCGGCAAGGTCGTGCTTGACTGGACGGACCGATAGCAGCCAAGAGTGCGAAAGGCGACGATGTTCTCCACCGTTCAGCCGCAGATTGCCGAAGAACTCGACCAGATCCGCGCAGGGGGCTTGTTCAAGAACGAGCGCGTGATCGTCAGCCCGCAGCGGGCCAGCATCGTGGTGGCCGGCGGCACGTCGGTACTCAACATGTGCGCGAACAACTACCTTGGCCTGGCCGACGACCCGCGGGTCATCGATGCCGCCAAGGACGCGCTGAACCGCTGGGGCTTCGGGATGGCGAGCGTCCGGTTCATCTGCGGCACGCAGGACGTGCACAAGCAGCTTGAGCACAAGCTCTCGGCGTTCCTGGGCACCGACGACACGATCTTGTATTCCTCGTGCTTCGACGCTAACGGCGGCCTGTTCGAGACCCTCCTCAGCGAGGAGGACGCGGTGATCAGCGACGAACTGAATCACGCGTCGATCATCGACGGGATCAGGCTGAGCCGGGCGCGCCGGCTGCGTTACCGCAACAGGGACATGGCCGACCTCGAGGCGCAGCTCAAGGAGGCTGCCAGTGCCAGGCGCCGGCTGATCGCGACCGACGGCATCTTCTCGATGGACGGCTACGTCGCGCCGCTGCGGGAGATCTGCGACCTGGCCGAGCGGTACGACGCGATGGTCATGGTCGACGACTCGCACGCCGTCGGGTTCGTCGGCCCGACCGGCCGGGGCACGCCCGAACTGCACGGCGTCACCGAGCGGGTGGACATCGTCACCGGCACGCTCGGCAAGGCGCTGGGCGGCGCGAGCGGCGGCTACGTGAGCGGCCGCCAGGAGATCGTCGACCTGCTGCGGCAGCGGTCACGGCCGTACCTGTTCTCCAACTCGGTCGCTCCGGCGGTCGTCGGAGCCTCGCTGAAGGTGCTCGACATCCTGGCGCACGGCCATGATCTCCGGGCCAGGCTGCAGGAGAACACCCTGTGGTTCCGCGAGCGGATGACCGGGCTGGGCTTCGAGATCCTGCCAGGTGACCATCCGATCGTGCCGGTGATGATCGGCGACGCGGCCCGCGCCGCCAGGCTGGCCGACCTGCTGCTGGCCAAGGGCGTCTACGTCATCGGGTTCAGCTACCCGGTCGTCCCGATCGGCAAGGCTCGGATCAGGACTCAGGTCTCCGCGGCGCACAGCCAGGAGGACCTGGAGCTTGCCGCGAACGCATTCGCGGAAGCCAGGGACGAGCTAGACAAGCCGGCCAGCGACGAGCAGGACAAGCCGGCCGCCAGGGACAAGCGGGCCAAGTCCGGCTGATGGGCCGGCGTCCGGTCAGGACTCGCGCTCCCTGACCTGGTCGATGCTGCAGCCGCGGGCGTCGCCCACGGGATAAGTCTTGACGACCAGGGCCGGGCCGTACCCGGTGACCGCTTTCAGCACGATGTGATCCTGGATGAGCCAGTGCCGGACGCTCGCGGGCCCGTACCACGCGTTCAGCCGGAATCGCGAGACGACGGTCTTGCCCGCGTTGCCGGCGCCGTTCTGGAAGATCACGATGGCGTAGTGGTGCCGGACCGTACAGAGTTTCGCGGCCCGGGCGCAGCTGGTCATTCCCGCCGTGGCCGCTGCCGCGAGAAGGGCCGCGGCGAGCAGCCTGGGATTCGTCAGCCGGGTGATCCGCTTCGTCTTCGCCGCCATCGCAGAGCTCGTTACGCGCAAGGAAGCCGCTCGTCCTGGTAACTGTCATTACTTAGCGTGTCTAGCTAGTCACCAGACGTTATACCCAGATCCCGTCGCCCACCGCCAAATCAGCGTCGCGGACGTTGGGTCGAGCGCCTCCCGTGGTACTTGATAACATGGACTAACCTCTTAGCTAAGGAGGTGCCACGATGACGGGCGAGGCTGCTGCGCAGTTCAACATCCACGAGGCCAAGACCAACTTGTCCAGGATCATCGAGCGAGTGGAGCACGGCGAGGAGATCGTCATCAGCCGCGCCGGACACCCTGTGGCGAAGGTCGTCCCGCTGACACCGCGAGTCGACCGGTCCCGGCGACGGGGTTCGCTCCGAGGGAGGCTTGCTGCGTCGGCAGACTGGGATTCTGACGAGGTGAACGAGGTGATAGCACGCGACTTCGGGCTCGCCCGGTGAGCCTGCTCCTTGACACCCACGTGGTGCTCTGGTGGCTGACCGACGATCCGGCTCTCTCCGATGACGTCAAGGATCGGCTTGATCATGAGCCGAGCGTTTACCTCAGCGCGGCGACGATCTGGGAGGTCGCCATCAAGCAGTCAATCGGGAAACTCGCCGGGCCGGACGACCTGCTCGAGGAGATCCTGCGCTCGGGCTTCATCGAACTCCCTATCACCTCCGCGCACGCCATGGCAGCAGCACGCCTTCCGCTGATCCATTCCGATCCGTTCGATCGCATGCTGGTCGCTCAGGCGCGATGCGAGGAACTCACGCTTGTCACCAGGGATTCGCACTGCAAGAGCTATGACGTGGCGATCCTGGCGGTGTGACGTTCCTGGCCTAGTAGGGCAGCATCAGTTCGAGCCGATTGTCGAGCCAGCCCAGTCGCTGCGTCGCAGTGGGACAGCACATGCCGAACGTCAGGCAGGCGCATAATGAGGGTGTGATCGGACAGCCGGAACGCGAACCCGACATGTACGCTGGGGCGTTCCTGCTGACGGCCATTTTCGGCTGCCTGATCGGGATAGCCGGCGCCGTGCTTCACTCACCCCAGACCACGTGGATAGGGGTCGCCCTGATCGTTGGCGGGGGCACCGGAATGGGCATCTTCTTGTACCGGTCCAGCCGGGACTGCGGTTGCGGGGTGACAAGGTCCTTTGGCCGGGTAGTCCGTGTCACCACCAAGATGATCCTGGAAATCGTCGGGCAGATGCTCCCCTGACCGGCCAGGGGGAATCCTGGACCAGCCATGCCTAACCTGCCCCGGCGTCCTGGTTAGCGTCGGCCAGTCCGCCCGGCGCTCCCCGCAGTCGGGCTAGCACGCTCGTCCAGGCAGCGTGTCAGCACCAGCTAGTAAACCCTCCTGCGTCGTCGCTGGTAATGGCATCGGCGGGCGATGGCCTGCAGGTCACCACCTGGCCGTCGCTTCCGGTGATCAGCCGGAGGCGGTGTCGCTTGCCAGCGTGATGGGACCGGGGTGTTGCCATGAGGATGGGACCGCCTCGGATTGTTATTGATCATGGTGGTCTCCGTTCTCGTGGTCAAGGGACGCGCCG
>DASWAA010000521.1:0-4900 GCA_036391385.1 Streptosporangiaceae bacterium | reverse complement strand
GCCGACGCCTGACAGCTATTACGACACCCTGGGCGAGTGGGTCGGCGACACCCGCGTGCACGTGGACGAGCTTCGCGAGCTGCGGATCCTGGCCGACCGGGACGAGGACGGATACCTGCTGCAGATCTTCACCAGGCCGGTGCAGGACCGGCCTACGGTGTTCTTCGAGCTGATCGAGCGGCACGGCTCGCAGGGCTTCGGCAAGGGCAACTTCAAGGCCCTGTTTGAGGCCATCGAGCGGGAGCAGGCCAGGCGCGGCAACCTCTGACCGGTCCGGGCCAGTCCGTACCCGGCTGCCGAGCACCGCTAAAGTTACGCTACGTATCTGACCAACTACTGATCGTCACACCTCTGGTCCGTGCATCATGACCCTGTGACGCAGACCTGGACCCGGAGCCAGCCGCCGGTGACCCGGCCACCAGCGGCCCGGCCGCCCGAAAGCCCGCCAGCGGCCAGCCGGCCTGAGAGCCGGTCGCCGAGCCAGACCGCTACCGGGCCGCCGGCCAGCCGGCCAGCGGATCTGGTGCTGGCGCGGTGGTGGCGACGGCTGCTCGCCTTCGTGATCGACGCCGTGATCCTGACTCTTGCCACCGGCGCGCTATGGGGGCGGCTGATCGCCTCATTCGCGATCTGGCTGGGCAACGCCCAGAGCGCGGGCACGGGCGGCCAGCCGGCCGATCCGGGCGCGGTGGGCCGGGTGTTCGGCCACACCGTCGCGCGGTACCTGATAGTTCTCACCTTCACCATCTGCGTGGCGGTGCTCTACTACTGGCTGCTGACCGGCTACTGGGGCACCACGATCGGAAAGCGGGCGCTCGGCACGTGGGTCGTCACCGCCAGCGACGGATCGGCGGTCGGCCTGCCCGCCTCGCTACTGCGGGCCGTCGTCTTCGTGCTCGGCGGAGAGCTCATTCCGCTGTTCTTCCTGGTCGACAACTACTGGCTGACCGGCGACCGGCGCCGGCAGTGCCTGCACGACAAGGCCGCGCGGACTCTCGTGGTCAGGAGCGCACCGCCTGGCCGGGGTCCGGCTCAGATTCGCTGAGGCGAGTAGCCGGCCTTCTCCATAGCGGCGACGATCGACTCACGATGCTCGGGCCCGCGGGTCTCGAGTTGCAGCATGACCTCGACCTCGTCGACCCGGAGTCCGGCTGACACCCGTTCGTGCCCGACGTCGATTATGTTGCCGCCGAGAGCGGCAAGTTCAGCCAGCAGGCCTGCCAGCGATCCTGGAAGGTCGGGGATGCGACAGCGCACGGCAAGATACCTCCCGGCTGAGGCCAGCCCGTGCCGCAGCACCCGGGACAGCAGCAGCGGGTCGATGTTGCCGCCAGAGAGCACGATCACGGCAGGCGGTTCGACGGCGCCAGCGTGCTCGAGCAGCGCGGCTACCCCGGCCGCCCCAGCAGGCTCCACCAGCTGCTTGCTCCGCTCCAGGCAGATCAGCAGCGCCCTGGACAGTCCCTCCTCCGTGACGGTAACCACTCGCTGCACGAACTCGGCCACGATGGAGAACGTCACCGCGCCCGGCAGCGCCACGGCGATGCCGTCAGCCATCGTCGGAGCCGCGCTGATCCCGACCGGGTGGCCAGCCGCCAGCGATCCGGGGAACGGCGCGACGGCTGCCGCCTGAACCCCGACCACGACGGGACCGGGCTCGCCCGCGCCGCGCGCGGCTATCGCGATGCCGCCGATGAGCCCGCCGCCCCCTACCGGGACGACGATCGTCTTGACCTGCGGGCACTGCTGCATGATCTCAAGGCCGACGGTGCCCTGGCCGGCGATCACGTCGCGATGGTCGAACGGGTGGATGAAGACCGACCCGGTCTGCCGTGCGATCTCGTCTGCCTTCGCCAGCGCGTCGCCGATGCTCGCGCCATGCAGCACGACCTGCGCCCCGTAGCCCCGGGTCGCCGACAGCTTGGGCAGCGGCGCGTTCTCCGGCATCACGACAGTCGCCCTGATGCCCAGGATCGCGGCCGCCAGGGCTACCCCCTGGGCGTGATTGCCCGCGCTGGCGGCGATCACGCCCGCGGCCCTTTCCGCCTGCGTCAACCGGGAGATCCGCCAGTACGCGCCGCGGATCTTGAACGAGCCTGCCCGCTGCAAGTGCTCGCACTTCAGCCAGACCGGCCCGCCGGCGAGATCGGCCAGCACCTTGGAGTGCAGCATCGGCGTCTGCCGGGTGACCCCGTGCAGCGCGCCCGCCGCCCTGACGATGTCCGCGTAGGTGACCTGCGGCTGCGTGATCATGGCAGCAGTCTGGCAAGCCGTAAGTCGCCGCTCCAGTACCGGTCGCCGGCGACGACGAGCGCGGCGGCGCCGACCAGGCCAGCGTTCTGGCCCAGAGCCGCCGGGACCACCCGTACCTCTCGGGCGAAGTCGAGCCTGGCGTGCGCCGCGAGCGATTCCTGCAGCGGCTCGAAGAGCAGCGCCCCGGCCTGTGACAACCCGCCACCCACCGCGACGACCTCCAGGTCACACAGGTTCGTGGCCGAGGCGATCGCGATGCCGAGCGCCCGTCCGGCCCGGCGCAGCGCGGCCCTGGCAACAGCGTGGCCCTGCGCGGCGTCCCCGGCCAGGTCCTTCGCCGTCATGCCCGGCTGACCGGCCCGCCAGCCCTCACCCTGCGCCCAGGCGGCCAGCGCCGGGCCCCGGGCGATCGCCTCCAGGCAGCCCCGGCCGCCGCATTCACAGGGTGGTCCGTCCTCGGGGTCGACCACCACGTGACCAATATGCCCTGCGTTACCCGATGATCCCTCGATCAGGCGGTTGTCGAGGATCAGGCCGCCGCCGACCCCGGTCGAGACCACCATGCCGAGCACGTTCCGCCAGCCCCTGCCCGCACCGCGCCAGTGCTCGCCGGCCGCCACGCAGACGGCATCGTTGTGCACCCGGACCGGCTGTCCCTGCCTGCCGAACCTCTCGGCCAGCCGATCCCGGAGCGGGAAGTCCCGCCAGGCCGTGATGTTCAGCGGCGAGACCAGCCCTGCGGGCCAGGTCATCGGCCCGCCGCAGCCGCAGCCAAGCCCGGACAGTTCCGCCGGGTCACCTACCTTGGCGACATCCAGCACTTGCAGCAGCAGGTCCTCCAGCCGCAGCCACAGGTGCTCAGCGTCCACGTCCCGTGGTGTCGGTATCTGCGTCCAGGTGATCAGGCGTCCGCCGGGCTCGGCCACTCCGGCGGCGATCTTCGTCCCGCCGATGTCAGCGACCAGAACAGGTCCGCTTTCCGCCATTTCAATCCTCCCAAGATGCGGACCACGCCACGCGGGACATAGTGTCGAATGGTGCAGCCACCCAGCCAGACATCATCAGCCACCGCCACGACGGCCGCTCCAGCAGTCAAGACGCTTGGTGAACTCCGCGCAAGCGGGCACGAGTTCCGGAGTGTCAAGGACGAGGTGCGGCAGAACCTGCTCGCCCGGCTGCGAGCCGGAGCTGACCCCTTCCCCGGGATTCTCGGGTTCGATGACACGGTCCGCCCGCATCTCGAGCGCGCCCTGATCGCCGGGCACGACGTGATCCTGCTCGGCGAGCGCGGCCAGGGGAAGACTCGCCTGATCCGGACGCTCACCGGGCTGCTCGACGAGTGGTCGCCGGCGATCGCCGGCTGCGAGATCAATGACCACCCGTATCACCCGGTCTGCGTCCGCTGCCGCCGCCTGGCTGCCGAGCTTGGCGACGAGCTGCCGGTGACCTGGCACAGCCGCGACGTGCGATATGGCGAGAAGCTGGCGACACCGGACACCAGCGTGGGTGACCTGATCGGTGACATCGACCCGGTCAAGGTCGCCGAGGGCCGGACCCTGGGCGACCCGGAGACGATTCATTACGGGCTGGTCCCGCGCACGAACCGGGGGATCTTCTGCCTGAACGAGCTGCCCGACCTGGCCGAGCGGATCCAGGTCTCGCTGCTCAACGTGCTAGAGGAGCGTGACATCGCGGTGCGAGGTTACGCGCTTCGGCTACCGCTCGACCTGGTGCTCGTGGCCAGTGCCAACCCGGAGGACTACACCAACCGGGGCCGGATCATCACCCCGCTCAAGGACCGTTTCGGCGCCGAGATCCGCACCCACTACCCGCTCTCGCTCGACGACGAGCTGGCGGTCATCGGCCAGGAGGCCGACGTCCGGTGGGGCGGTGAGTCCGCCGACACCGTACTGCCACGGCACCTGACCGAGGTGGTCGCCCGGTTCACCCGGCTGGTACGCAGCTCGCCAGCCGTCGACGCCCGGTCCGGGGTCTCCGCCCGGTTCGCCATCGCGGCCACCGAGGCGGTCGTCGCCGCGGCCGTCAGGCGCGCCGCGATCAGCGGCGAGGACCGCCCGGTCGCCCGGATCTGCGATCTGCCTGCCGTGGTCAGCACGCTCCGCGGCAAGGTCGAGTTCGAGGTGAGCGAGGAGGGCCGCGAGGCCGAGGTACTCGAGCACCTGCTCCGCCGCGCGACCGCCGACACCTTCCGCGCCCACCTGGGCAGCGCCGACCTGTCGGGCCTGGTGGCCAGATTCTCCGAGGGCGGCAGCGTTGAGGCGTCGGATCTGCTTTCCGCCGCCGAGCTGCTCCGCCGCATCGGCGAGGTGCCGGGCCTTGCGAAGATCATGGAACGGCTGGACGGCGCGGGCGCCGAGTCGCCCGGCCAGGCGGCGGCCGCCCTGGAGTTCGCGCTCGAAGGGCTGTACCTGATGCGCCGGCTGTCGAAGGACGTCGTCGACGGAGGTGCGCTCTACCGTGGCTGACCGGGGCGACAGGCCGTGAGCGGCTACCGGTACGGCTCCTACCACGGCGGACCCGATCCGCTGGAAGCTCCGTACGACGCCCGGGCTGCCGTCGACGCCCTCGGCGACGCCATCTTGAACGGCGACGACATCGCCAGCGCACTCCGTGACCTGATCAGGCG
>DASWAA010000520.1:0-2098 GCA_036391385.1 Streptosporangiaceae bacterium | reverse complement strand
GCGACTGGCCTGACCCATCTGAAGCGGATGGACCAGTTCATCGCCCGTCGCCGCGAGGTGGCCGCCCGCTACGACGCGGCACTGGCTGATCTCGGCTTCCTGCAGCCGGTCGCCGAGCCGGCCGGCAGCCGCGGCAACATCTACAAGTACCTCGCCCTGCTTCCTCCGGGCATCGATCGCGCCTGGTTCAAGGAGCAGCTCGCCTCCCGGCACGACGTTCGGCTGTCGGGAGAGGTCTACGACCTCCCGCTGCACAGGCAGCCGGTCCTCGCCGAGCACTCGGCCGGCTACTACCTTCCGGTCGCCGATGACCTGTGCGAGCGGCATGTCTGCCTGCCGGTCCACTCGGACATGCGCGACGACGAAGTGGACGAGGTGCTGGCAGCAATCGCCGACCTGGCCGGCAGCGCGGCTCCGGCCGAGCCCGGGGAGCCCGCGTGCGCGTCGCTGTAACCGGAGGCTGCGGTTTCATCGGCTCCCACGTCGTCGACCAGCTCGTGGCGGCCGGCCATGACGTGCTGGTGCTGGACAAGCACAAGCGCTGGGTCAACGAGGCGGCCAGCTATGTCGTCGCCGATGTCTTCGACACCGCCGCGCTCGAATCCGTCCTGGCGGGCCGGGATGCCGTCTTCCACCTCGCTGGCGTCGCCGACGTCAGCGAGGTCGCCGCCGATCCGGTGCATGCCATCCGGCTGAATATCGAGGCAGTCGGCCGGGTGCTCGACACGGCACGGCACCTTGACTGCGGCCGGGTCATCCTGGCCAGCACAGTCTGGGTCTACGGCGCCACCGCCGGCGTCGGCGAGCGTACCGAGGAGGCACCCGTCGACCTGCGCCGGTCGGGGCATCTGTACGTCTCCACCAAGCTCGCCGCCGAGATGCTGATGCACAGCTACCTGCAGATGTACGGCCAGGAGTTCACCATCTTGCGCTACGGCATCCCGTACGGCCCCAGGATGCGCGACGCCCTCGTGGTCGCCCGGTTCGTCCGGGCTGCCCGGGACGACGAGCCGATCACCATCGCGGGGACCGGTGAGCAGCAGCGCAATTTCGTCTACGTGGAGGACCTGGCCTATGCGCACGTCCTGGCGCTCGCCCCGGCCGCCGCCAACCAGACGCTTGCCCTCGAAGGTGACACGCCGGTGACGATCAACGAGATCGCCGAGACGGTGCAGCACCTGGTGCGGCCCGTGCCAGTGCGGCACGTCAGCGGCCGGTCCGCGGACTACGAGGGCGTGAGCGTGTCCAACCGGCTCGCCAAGGAACTGCTGAACTGGTCGCCGGTCACGCCGCTGGCGGAAGGCGTCCGCCGGTACCTGCGCTGGCTCGGTGACCAGGAGGACTCGTGACCCCTCGCCGGGCCCTGCTGCTGTCCGGCTCGATCGGCATGGGCCACGACACCCTGGCGCAGGCGTGCGCGAGCACGCTGGAAGGCGACGGCTGGTCGACCCGGACCCTGGATCTCATGCGCCTGCTCGGCCGCGGCGGCGACTCGGCCGGCGGAGTTGTGTTCCGCTCGATGCTGGCCGTCCCAGGGCTGTACGACGCCTTCCATTTCGCCGCCTTGCGCACCGGCAGCCGCCTCACCGACCTGGCCGACCGGGCCGCCCGGTACCAGATCGTGCCCAGGCTGCGCGCCTGCATGGACGCCGGCCAGCCAGACCTGGTGCTGTCGGTGTTCGCGACCGGAGCATCCGCGGTCAGCGAGCTAGCTGGCCGCTATCCGGCGATGAGCCACGTCGTCTTCTGCACTGACGTGACGCCGCACCGGCTCTGGGTGCATCCCAATGTGGACCTGTACCTGGTCACCTCGAGCGTGGCAGAGCGGGCAGTGCGCAGGTTCGAGCCGCAGGCCAGGGTCCTGGTCGTCCCTGCACCGCTCCGGCAGGGGTTCTACCACCCGCCGACCCAGACCCAGGCGCGTATCCGCCTGGGCATACCGGATGGCGAGCCGTGCGTGCTGCTGATGAGCGGCGCCTGGGGCATCGGACCGGTCGGGCAGGCCGCGGAAGCGCTTGCCGCCGCCGGAATTCACGTCCTGGCCGTCGCGGGCCGCAATGCCAGGCTGCAGCGCCAGCTCGGCGAGGCGGCCCGTCAG
>DASWAA010000519.1:0-10977 GCA_036391385.1 Streptosporangiaceae bacterium | reverse complement strand
GGCCGGGGCCAGCGTCTTGAACGTGCTCGACTGCGTCAGCGTGCGACCCGACGGATCGGCGGCCGTGGCAGTGACGGTGATCGTCGAGGAGACGGGCAGCGTCCAGTTGCTGTGCCATGACGTCGCGGCCGCGTTGAGCGTTCCGGTGACAGCCGCGGTTCCGGTCAGGCCGGCGCCGGTGACGTTGACTGTCTTGAGCTTGCCGCCGGAGGCGGTCACGGTGATGCCCGACGAGGGGCTAGCCCCGGTGCTTCCGGTCGCCGGGGTGATGCTGAGCCGCACCGAGGGTGCCGCAGGCTTACCGCTGCCAGAGCCGGACGGTCCGCCTGCCGAGCTGCCCTGGCAGGCCGCGGCGAGAAGGCCTGCCGCGCATACCGCTGCGAGCGGCACCAGCCTGCGCCGCCGCGATGGGACGTCATCCTGCCGCACGCTGTCCTCCCGACGTCTTCCCGGCCTGCCCGTCTGGGGCGCCGCATAGTGGCGTGCGATCAGCCAGTGAGCCCTGGCAGCCAACGAACTACGGGGGCTACGGGTCCGCGGACCTGGCCTGATCCACCAGCGGGGTACCCCGGTCACTTCACAGTATGCGCGCGGTGCGGTGATGCTTAACCCGACTTTGCCGCACGCACAGCGTGCCGTAGCGGTCGTCATCGGTCACCGGCGCCGGAATCGGCGCAGGTAGCCGGCGCTATTCAGGGCGCTGGCAATGGCGATCAGCACGACCGCGATCGCGATCCACGGCACGTAGTCGCCGAACCGGGCGAACGGCGTGCGCGCGGAGCCGCGAGTCGCCGTGACCGTGACGCGAAGGATTCCCCGGTCGGTCGTGCTGGCCCAGGCGAGCTGGCGGCCGCGAGCGTCGAAGGCGACGGAGTCGCCGGTCAGGGCCGCCTGGACGGCTGGCCGGCCGGTCTCGGCCGCACGCAGCGCCGTCAGGGACGCGTGCTGCTCGGGAGCCCAGCTGCCCTGGAACGTCGAGTCCGAGGTCTGGAAGATAAGGACCTCGGCGCCGTGATTCACGTCGGCTCTGGACATGTCGGGAAACGAGGATTCGAAGCAGATCAGCACCCCGAAGGTCAGCCTGCGCCCGCTCGGCAGGGTCGCGTGCAGCACGTGCGCGCCGTTGCCCTCGATCATGTTCTGCGGTGCGGCGCGGCTCACCTTCGTGAGCCAGCCGAGCACCGACCGGAACGGTATGTACTCGCCGAACGGCACCAGCCGGGACTTGGTGTAGCTCTCCTCGATGCCGCGCGGCCCGATCATCACGGCCACCTTCGACTTCGCGCCCGCGGGGCTCACCGCGTCCTGGCTCACCAGAAGCTGGCGGCCGATCGACGCCGAGAGCCTGCGGAGCCTGGTCAGCACGGCGGGCCTGGCGTACAGGTCGTAGCCGACGCTGCTCTCGCCCCAGACCACCAGGTCGGCCCGGGGCGCGTGAGTGGTCAGCCGGATCTCCTGCGCGACCGTGTCCCACGGGGTGGCCTGCAGGCCCGGCTGGACCAGCAGCAGCGAGACCGGCCCGGCACTGGGGTACTCCGACGAGGTCAGCGCCCACGCGAGCGGCCCGGCCGCGAGCGTCAGGGCGACGGCGACGGCTCCCAGCGCGCGACCCGCGCCAGTGGCCGAGGTCAGCGCCACGGTGATGCCGGTGCTGGCAGCTACCAGGACGAAGCTGATCAGCCAGACGCCGCCAACGGCGGCCAGCGATAGGACCACCGGGTGCTGCCACTGGCTGGTGCCGAAGACCGCCCACGGGCCGCCGATGCCCTGCCAGGACCTGAGCCAGTCGATCACCACCCAGGCACTCGGCAGGACGGCGACGGCGGCGAGCGCCCGGCCCGGGCCCGGCCCTGGCGGGCCGAGCAGGCGCCGCGCGGACAGCGCCCTGCCCGGACTGGGCGCGGGCTGGCCGGCGTCTGGCGCAGGCTCCCGCCCTGACCCGGTCTCGGGAACCTGGGCGCCACCGGGGTCGCGCAGCAGCCACCAGGCCGCCAGGCCGAATCCAGCCCACGGCACGCCGAGCACGATCGCCACGAGCAGCAGGGCGGGGCCGATATTGGGAGTCAGCCAGTACAGGGCAAAGAGCAGGTAGCCAGAGCCGAACCACCAGCCGCGGATGGCCGCCTCCCGCGCCGACGGGGCAGCGCGCAGCAGCAGAAGCCCCGGCACCAGGCCGATCCAGGCGACGAACTCGAGGTCGAGCGCGGGGAAGGCGAGCACGGGCACGGCGCCGGCGAGCAGCGTCGCATACCGAGCGGGCTGCGTGAAACTGCGCCAGATAGCCACGGGTCCATTGTGCTGGCTAGCCGGGCCCGCGCTGGCCCGCGCTGGCCCGTGGCGCCGGTACCGCCACCTGGCGCCGTCGGCCCGCGCCGCCACGGGCCTGGTCACCGCGGCTTCAGCGTGGCGAGAGCACGCAGAACTCGTTGCCCTCGGGGTCGGCGAGCACTACCCAGCTCACCTCGCCCTGGCCGACGTCCACCGGGAAGGCTCCGGCACCCGTCAGCCGCCTCGCCTCGGCTTGAGTATCGCCGTCACGCAGCGGGGCGACGTCGACGTGGACCCGGTTCTTGCCGACCTTGGCGTCTGGAACGCGCAGCATCTCAAGGAACGGCCCTGCGCTGGCGCCGTCGTCGCCGGCATGACGCAGGGACGCGAAGCCGGACCCTGACTCGCGGATCGACCAGCCCGATGCCGCCGCCCAGAAGCCGGCCAGCGCGGCCGGGTCCGCGCAGTCCGTCACGACAGCGGCGACCGGCCCGGTGTCGGCATAGCCGGGCCGCGGCTCGAGCACGCAGAACTCGTTGCCCTCGGGGTCGGCGAGTACCTCCCATGCGACATCACCCTGGCCGATGTCCATACGGGTCGCCCCGAGGCCGAGCACCCGGTCCACCAGGGCGGCCTGATGCTCGGCCGAGGTGCTGGCCAGATCCAGGTGGATCCGGTTCTTCACTGTCTTGACGTCCGGGACTGAGACGAAGACCAGCGGCAGGGCCGACGTGCCCGGATAGGTGAACCCAGCCGGCCAGACCACGGCCTCGTCCGGGTCGTCGGTCCGGACCTCCCAGTCCAGCGCCGCCGCCCAGAACGCGGCCAGCCGGGACCGGTCGGCCGCGTCGATCACGACGTGCACGGCGCGAGTAACCATGCTGGCCAACCTGCCACGTCAGGCGCGCTCAGGCAACGAGCGCCGCCGCCACGCGCGCGCCAGCGACCACGCGAGCGCGAGCCCGGTGAGCCCGGTGATCGCGAGCTCAGGCCAGTTGCCTGCCCGGTCGGCCGGGGTGAGCGCCGATACCAGCGGGACGCGCGCCTCAAGCTCGGCGCGCTGCCAGATCCGGCTCTGCGTCAGCACCGTGCCGTCGGGAGCGATGATCGCGCTGATCCCGGTGGTCGACGCCACCGCCACGCTGCGGCCGGTCCAGATCGCGTCCATCCTGGCCATCGCGAGCTGCTGCTCGGTCTCGCCGACCTGGCCGTCGAGCTCGTAGTCGGCGTCGTTGGTCTGCACCGTGAGCAGGTTGGCGCCCGCCAGTACCTCCGATCTGACCAGGTTGTCGTAGCCGACCTCGTAGCAGATCACGTCACCAAGCCTGACCTTGCCGATTCCGAATACCACGGCGCGGTGCCCAGGCGTGAAGTTCACCGGCTGCAGCGAGGGGAGCGAGGTGACGTTGTCGAGCAGGCCGCGCAGCGGTATCACCTCGCCGAACGGCACGAGCTGGCGCTTGATGTAATTTCCGACCGGCCCGCGGCCCGGCAGCCAGAGCTGGCCGGCGTTGCGCAGCGGATTGTCGAGCACCGCCCCGACCAGGACCGGCCGGCCGATCGCGTCGACGGCCGTGGCAATGGCATGGTAGGTCGAGGGCGACAGGCTCGGGTCGATGTCGGTGGAGTTCTCCGGCCAGATCACCACGCTGGGAGCCGGCCGCCGTCCAGCCCGTACCTGACCTGCCAGCGCGACCGTCGCCGCCGCGTGGTTCGCGGTCACGGTGCTCGCGCGCAGCAGGTTCGGCAGGTTGCGGGCGTGCGGCACGTCGCCCTGCACTGTCGCCACGACTGCCGTCGGGTCGTTACGGAAGGCTGGCTGCCAGGCGAGGTCGCCGGTCAGTACCAGCCCGGCCACGATGACGCACGCGGCGATCGCCGGGGATAGCTGGCGCAGCCGCGAACCGAACCGGGGCGCGGCTATCTGTCCATCGTCCGCACCGCGATCGCGCCTCCTGGTCCCGGTCACAGCGACGACTAGGTACGCGATGGTGGCACCGGCCAGCGCCAGCAGGAAGCTGAGCAGCGGCGGTCCGCCGATCGCCGCCCAGCCAGCGGTCGGCGCGCCGGCCTGGCTCATCGCCAGCCGCCCCCAGGGGAATCCGCCCCACGGGAACGTGCCGCGCACCAGTTCCTGAGCCACCCACCAGCCAGCTACCGCCAGCGGCCAGGCCCGCAGCCGCAGCAGCGGCACGAGCGCGATCGTGAGCACACCGAAGATGAGCGCCTCGGTCACGGTCAGCGCGATCCACGCGTACCAGGCGACATTGACAAGCCATGACAGCAGCGCAACGAAGAACACCGTGCCGCAGCTGAGCCCGAGGCCGAGTGCCGCCCGCCAGTTCTTCTCCCGCACGGCCAGGGTGAGCAAGGCCGGCCCCGCCATCGCCATCGGCCAGAGTCCGAGCGGCGGGAATGCGGCCGCGAGCGCGAGCCCGGCGACGATCGCGGTGCCTAGCGACCACCAGCCGGGCAGCCCGCCAGGCTGGACGCGCGCCGTGCTCGCACCGGCGCGCTGGTCCGGCTCGGCCGCCTCGTGCGGTGCGGCGGCCCGGCTGCTGTGCAACAGGTACTCCGGCTGGCTGGTCACGGATAGTGGGCAGTTGCCTGCGAGCGTATCCGCGTACGCGAGCCGGAATAACCCGCGCATCCGGCGACTATGAGAAGAGGGACAACGGAGGGAGCAGTGCGGTGAGCCGACGCGGCTGGATCATGTTCGCGGCGATGAGCGTGATCTGGGGCCTGCCCTACCTTCTGATCAAGGTCGCTGTCGGCGGCGTGCCCGTGCCCGTACTCGTCCTGGCGCGGGTGAGCATCGGCGCCGCGCTGCTGCTTCCGATCGCGCTGCGCCGCAAGCAGCTCGCCGCGATCAGGCCAGTCTGGCCGTGGCTGGCGCTGTTCGCGGTGGTCGAGATCATCGCGCCGTGGTTCGCGCTCTCCGAGGCCGAGCGCTCGATCAGCAGCTCGCTGACCGGGCTGCTCGTAGCGTCCGTCCCGATCATGGTCGCGGTGCTGAGCTTGTTCATCGGCACCGGAGACCGGCTGAGCGCCATCCGGTGGACCGGGCTGCTGATCGGGCTCGGCGGAGTCGCGCTGCTGGCAGGGCCGAACCTGATCGGGCCGAACGCGACCGGCGGGGCGGCCCGGTCCGTCGGCGAGGTGCTGTTCGTCGCGCTGTGCTATGCGACCGGGCCGCTGATCGCGAACCACAAGCTGACCGAGGTGCCGCCGGTCGCCATGACCGCTGTCTGCCTGGCCATGGCCGCTGTGGTCTACGCGCCGCTCGCCGCGCTGAACTGGCCGACGGCGGTGCCCTCGGCGAGCGTCCTGCTCGCCATCGTCGGCCTGGCCGTGATCTGCACGGCCGCCGCGTTCCTGATCTTCTTCCGGCTCATCGCCGAGGCCGGTCCGGCCAGGGCCAGCGTGATCACTTACGTGAACCCGGCCATCGCGGTCACGCTCGGAGTGCTGGTGCTGAACGAGCGGGTGACCCCGCTGATGCTGGTCGCGTTCGGCACGATCCTGGTCGGCTCGGTGCTGGCGACCAGGCCGGGCCGCCGGTCGGCGCCAGCAGCCGAGGACCTGACCGTGCTGGCCGATCCGGTGCCGGTGCCCGCGCGCGATCCCGTGACCCGGGCCGCGGCCGACACCGAGGTCGGCTCCTGACCGCTGCCCGCCCGGCTGTGGCCGGACACCGAGTCCCGTGCCCGCCCGGCTGAGGCCGGCCCCGTATCCCGTGCCCGCCCGGCCGAGCCCGGTACCAGTACCGCGGCACCGGTATTTCAGCGGATCGCGCCGGCTGCGCACCGCTAGAATCGCGAAGGTGATTGACCTCAAGGCGGCACGCCAGGACCCAGAAGGCTTCAGGGCCGCGCTCGCCCGGCGCGGCGCGGCCGACGACTTCGACGAGCTGCTGGCGGCAGACGCCAGCTGGCGAGAGTCCACCGAGCGTGCTGAGTCGCTGCGCGCGGAGCAGAAGAAGGCGTCCAGAGGCAAGCCCGGCCCCGACGAGCTGGCTCGGCTCAAGGAGCTGTCCGCACGCATCGAGACGGCCACGCAGGAGCAGGCGCAGGCCGCGCAGCACCGCGACGAACTTCTCGGCCGGATCCCGAACCTGCCCGACCCGAGCGCTGCCGACGGCATGGACGAGGAAGACGCCGTCGTGATGCGGACCTGGGGCGAGCCTCCTATGTTCGGCTTCGAGCCCAAGGACCACACCGAGCTTGGATCGGCGCGCGGCTGGATCGACATGGCGCGGGGCGCCAGGCTGTCCGGCTCACGTTTCGCCTACCGGATCGGCGACGTCGCCGTCACCGAGATGGCGCTCTACCAGTACGTGCTGAGCAAGCTGCGGGGCAAGGGCTTCCTGACCGTGCTGCCGCCGATCCTGGTCGGCGAGCGGGCGATGTACGGCACGGGCTTCCTGCCCACCGAGGAATCGAACCTGTACCGGCTCGAGAAGGACGACCTGTACCTGACCGGGACCTCGGAAGTCGCGCTCGCCGGGATCCATGCCGACGAGCGGCTTGAAGAAGACCAGTTGCCCGCCAGGTACGCCGGCTTCACCACGAACTTCCGGCGCGAGGCCGGGGCCGCGGGCAAGGACACCAAGGGCATGTTCCGGGTGCACCAGTTCGACAAGGTCGAGATGTACGTGTACTGCCTGCCTGAGCAGTCCCGGA
Organism: Streptosporangiaceae bacterium; assembly: GCA_036391385.1. Classification (GTDB taxonomy): domain Bacteria; phylum Actinomycetota; class Actinomycetes; order Streptosporangiales; family Streptosporangiaceae; genus Chersky-822. Next base: position 4,027 of record DASWAA010000519.1, on the reverse strand, counting down.
AGATCCACGAGGAACTGCTGGCCTACGAGGAGGAGATCGCCCAGGAACTCGGCCTGCCCTACCGGGTAATGAACATCGCCGTCGGCGACCTCGGCGCTCCGGCGGCCAAGAAGTACGACATCGAGGCCTGGTTCCCCACCCAGCAGCGCTACCGGGAGATCACCTCCTGCTCGAACACGACCGACTACCAGGCCCGCAGGCTGAACATCAAGTTCCGCCGGGAGGGCAAGCTGGAGTTCGCGCACACCCTGAACGGCACCGGAGCGACGGCGCGGGCCCTGCTGTCGATCATGGAGAACTTCCAGGACGAAGGCGGCAAGGTTGCCGTCCCTGACGTGCTGACCCCGTTCGGCGCGCCGCCGTCCATCGGCCGGCTGTAGGGCGGCCAGAGCGCTCGCCAGGCCAGGTAGCCAGGCGGCACGCTGATCAGGCTGGCTCTGATCAGGCTGGCTCAGGCGGGTCCGATGGCCGACGGCCGGACACCAGGCCAGCCTCGTTGACGATCGACGAGGCGGTGATGCCGGTGAAGCCGGCCCTGGACAGCATCGCCGTCCAGGCGGTGATGGTGACCGGGTGATCCTGCACCCTGACCAGGTAGCGATAGCTGTTCTTGACGATCCGCCACCAGCCGCCGATACCGCGCCCGGCCAGGACCCTGATCTTGGTCCTGATGATGGCGCGGTCCTGGCTGGTGATGCCCCGGCCGAACATCATGTCGGCGATCAGCAGGGTCCCGCCAGGGCGCAGCCACTGGTACGCAGCGGTGACCACCAGGTTCTTGTCGGCGTCCCGCAGCCGGTGCAGCGCGTAGCTCGTGACGACGAGATCGGCGCTCCGCTCTGGCAGTGCCAGTTCCTCGAGCGGGCTCACCCGGACCCGGAAGCCAGGGAGCGATCGCTCCCTGGCTACCTCGTCCAGCCGGCTGACCAGCGCCCTGCCGGGGTCGACCGCGAGCACGCGGGCACCGCGCTCAGCGAGCGGCAGGCTGAGTTGCCCCGCGCGGCAGCCGAGGTCGACCACCTGGTCACCTGGCTGGATCCGCACGGCGGCAAGCACGGCCGCGGTGACCTTCTCGAGCCCGATAAGACGCTTATGCTCGGCATTCTCATCAGCTGCTCTACGGATAGTCACCCCGGAATCTGTCACCGGGACAGGCTAGCAAGATAAGCAATAATGGCGGAGCCGTAATGCGGGAGTTCTTGCTAGGAAGGTGACGCGCTGGCCCGTTATCTATTGGATTTGGACTTAATAGACCAGCGAATGGGCCGTCGCGAGGAATCCGGGGATTCCGCGATCGGTGCCCGGCAAGGTTACCCGGGCCGCCGTCCGGACACCAGGCCGGCCTCGGCGACGATCGAGGTCGCGCTGATGCTGGTGAAGCCCGCGCTGGTGAGCATCTCCGTCCACGCCGCCATCGACACCGGGCGTTCCTGCACCCTGACCAGGTAGCGGTAGCTGTTCTTGATGATCCGCCACCAGCCGCCGATGCCCTTCTTCGCCAGCGCCTGGACCTTCGACTTGATGATCGCCCGGTCCTGGCTGGAACCGCCGCGACCGAACATCATGTCGGCGATCACCAGCACGCCGCCAGGCCGGAGCCACTGATACGCGGCCGCTACCACCTGGCCCTTGTCCGCGTCACGCAGATGGTGCAGCGCGTAGCTCGTGACGATCAGATCGGCACTTCTCGGGGGCAGGGACAGTCGCTCGATAGGCATGGCCAGCCCTTCGACGCCCAGAATCCTGCGCTCGCGGGCGTTCTCCTGCAACTGCCGGAGCATGGCCGCGCTGACATCTACCGCCAGCACATTCGCGCCGCGCTCGGCGAGCGGCAGGCTTAGCTGACCGGTGCCGCAGCCTAGGTCCACGACCTGGGCTCCGGGCGGGAGGCTCACCGAGGCAAGCACGGCTGCGGTCACCTTCTCCAGCCCGGCCGGGGTGTGATGATCCCAGCTGTCGACCCTGCGCGACCACACCCGCCGCTGACGGCGGACGGTGCTGCTGGTGGCGAAGCGTGCGAGTGCGCCCATCGAGCCGACGCCCGCGACGTGCGCGCTCGCGTCGGGGGCCAGGCGAGCGGAGGAGAACTGATTAGCGGCCGGGTCAGCCGGCACGTTATTATTGGTTGCTTTGTAGCCTCTGATGTCGGAATCTGTCACGCGGTCAGGCTAGCAACGTAAGTACTAAGGAACCCGTTGGCAGGGCTTCAGATTCAGTTAAGAAGGCGGCAGTATGCCGGCTGATGGCGGAGTCTTTTCCTGGAGAAAACTATCACCGTGAACCTGGGCACTATCGCAGATCCGCGGCGAGGTGCCGCGGCCAGACATCGGCGCCGTCGGCGTCGCGTGGGCGCGATCATCGCCTTGATCTGCCTTGCCATTGCTGGTGCCGGAGCGGCGCTCGCTTTCCGGCTGATGCCTTCAGGTAGCCGGCCTGCCCACGCCATTCCGCATCACTCGCCGAAGCCCAGGCCGCCGATGCGGCCGCCGGTCGGCCAGGCCGGTGCCTATCAGGTTGGCTGGACCTCGCTGGTACTCCTCGATCGTTCCCGGCCCGTGCTCGGAACCAGACGGCTGCCGGTGCTGGTGCGGTTCCCGGTCGTCCCTCCCGCCGAGGTTGCCTCGGGACGGCTGGCACGCGGGCCGTTCCCGCTCGTCGTCTTCGCTCCCGGCTACCTGCAGTGCGGGTCCAGTTATGCCGCGCTGCTGCAGACCTGGGCGAGCGCCGGCTACGTGGTCGCGGCGGTCGAGTTCCCGCGCACCCACTGCCACGTCGCCGTTCCCGACGAGGCTGACCTGTCCAACCAGCCAGCCGACGTCTCCGCGGTCATCAGCAGGCTGCTCGCTGTCAGCGCCAGCCCGGTCGGCTCAGGCTCAGGAAGTGCCAGCCCAGGAAGTACCAGCGCAGGGAGCACCGGACCGGGCTCGGGCGGCTCAGGCTCAGGAAGTGCCGGCCCCGGCGGCGCATCATCGGCCAGTCCGCTGGCCGGGCTGATCGACCCGGCCATGATCGCCGTGGCCGGTCATTCTGACGGCGGTGACACGGCCGCCGCGGTCGCCGCCAATACCTGCTGTCGCGACAGCCGCGTGAAGGCAGCCATGATCCTCTCCGGTGCGCAATGGCCTCCGCTCGGCGGCCGTTACTTCCCGCCAGGTACACCCCCCATGCTCTTTGTCCAGGGCACCAGCGACACCTGGAACCCCCCGACCGCGAGCACGCGGCTTTACCAGGCCGACAAGGCCGGCACCCGCTACTTCCTGACCCTGCTCGGGGCCGACCACTTCGCCCCGTACGAGGGCCACGGCAAGCCCGAGCCCCTGGTCGCCAGGGTTACGCTCGCCTTCCTCAACGCCTACCTGGACGGCCAGCAGCAGCAGGTCGCCATCATGCGGGCGGCCGGCAACGTGCGGAATGTCGCCGTCCTGTCCGGCAACGGCCGCCTTCCGGCCTGAGTCCGGCGCCATCAGGTTCGGCTACCGCGCGGCGCACGCCCCTGGGTACCGGGGCCGGGTCAGGCTATCCGCGTCCCGACGAGCAGCGCGTCGCGCAGGTCGGGCAGGACCACCTCGGCCGAGATCAGCCGCGGGTCGCCGAAGAAGAAGTCCCGCTTGGCGTCGCCAGACCGCGGCGGCGAATCGGCGGGCGGCTGCCGAGCCGGAGTCACGTCGTCCATGACCACCCGGCCGCCAGCCCGCAGCAGATCCACGAGCGAGCCGAATCCGGCACTGTCGCTCCAGCCGCCGTCGGCGAACAGCAGGTCAAAGGGTCCGCACGGCGTGATCAGCTCGCGGGCGTCACCAGTCAGCACCCGCACCCGTGAGTCAGCCTCGAACAGCCCGGCCGCCGCGCGGGCCAGCCGTTCGTCAATCTCGACGCTGACCAGCGTGCAGTCGGCTGGCATGGCACTGGCCATCCAGGCGCTCCCGATGCCCGCGCCAGTGCCGATCTCGCCGATCCGCCCGCCATGACACCCGGCCGCCAGGACGGCGAGAACCCTGCCCGCACCCGGCAGGCACGCCGACGGGTT
>DASWAA010000518.1:0-4021 GCA_036391385.1 Streptosporangiaceae bacterium | reverse complement strand
CCCTGCCGCGCCGGAGTCGCAGCGAGGCAGCGAGTACGCGGAGCTGTCCCGGCAGGTCAGGGAGGCCGGGCTGCTGGAGCGGCGACCGGGATACTACGCCTGGAAGATCGCGGTCACCATGGGGCTGCTGGCCGCCGGATGGACCGCCTTCATCGTCGTGGGCAACTCGTGGTGGCAACTGGCGGTGGCCGCCTTCCTTGCGGTGATCTTCACCCAAATCGGATTCCTGGGCCATGACGCCGGTCACCGGCAGGTCTTCACCTCCCGGCGGGCCAGCTATGTCGCCGGCGTCCTGCTCGGCAACCTGAGCATCGGGCTGAGCTACGGCTGGTGGGTCGACAAGCACAACCGCCATCACGCGCACCCGAACCAGGAGGACGCGGACCCCGACATCGCTATCGGCGCCCTGGCCTTCAGCGCCGGCCAGGCTCGCGCTCGCCGAGGCCTGCCCCGGCTGATACTCCGCTACCAGGCGTACCTGTTCTTTCCGCTACTCCTCGCCGAGGCCGTCAGCCTGCATGTCGCGAGCGTCCGGGCGCTGACCCGCCGTGCTGGCCGCCACCGGTTCTGGGAGATTAGCCTGCTCAGCACCCACGCAGTCGGCTACCTCGCCGCGGTGTTCCTCGTGCTGTCACCCGTCAGGGCCGTCGCCTTTATCATCGTGCAGCAGGGCCTGTTCGGCCTGTACCTCGGCTGCTCCTTCGCCCCGAACCACAAGGGCATGCTCGTCCTGGCCGCCGCCGACCGGACCGACTTCCTGCGCCGCCAGGTACTCACTTCCCGCAATGTGCGCGGCGGCAGGCTCACCGACTTCGCGCTCGGAGGCCTGAACTACCAGATCGAGCACCACCTGTTCCCCTCGATGCCACGGCCCAACCTGCGCCGCTCTCAGGCCCTGATCGAGGCCTTCTGCCAGCAGAAAGGCGTGCCCTACTGTCAGAGCAGCCTGGTCGGCTCCTACGCCCAGGCGCTACGCCACCTCCACGCCATTGGCAGGCCAGCCTCCCCCCGTCCGACGACCTGAGCCGTACCCTGACCCGTCGGCCAGGTCCGGTCGTCACCGGTTTGGGCGCCTGCCACTTCGCCTGATCCGCACACCGAGCACAACCAGGGCCGCGATCAGGACCACTCCGCCGACGAACAGCAGGTAAAGCAGGCCCTTGACGACCGCGCCGACTATCCCAAGCGCGATCGCCGCGATGACCAGCACCAGAAAAAGCACCATCTCGCGCGCTCCGATCTCCCGCCTTCAGCGGCGCGCCAGGCGCCGCTCGCCGGTCCCGCCGGGTTCGTAGCTGAGGTCGTAATGCTTGAAGATCGCCTCCTCGTCACCGGCAGGCAACTCCCCGTCGGTGCCAATCGACGGCGCGTCGCGCACCTGGCGCCTGGCATAGGTGACCTTGAGGTATCCCGGGCCAACCGTCGCCCCTGCCAGCGGCACGAAGACCAGCCGATGCCGCGTCGGCAGGCCGACTGTAACCGTCCCGAACGCAGGCTGGTCGGAGCCAGTATCCACGTAGACGGACTCCAGCGTCCCGATCTTGTGCCCGTCCCTGTCGACCACATCCTGCCCGCGCCACTCCCGGATATCACCAGCCTCGAACATCGCGGCCCTCCTTCTCCGCCCGTGCCCCCACGCTCCATCTATACCCTTTTCCAGCTACCCGCCTCTGCTCCGGTTACCGCACCATGAGCAGGTGGCAACGGACGAGCGGCCGCGAGCAGTCGATCGGGGGTCGCCGCACGTATGCCGGTATGGCTTTCCAGGATCCGACGGTTGGAGCCTTTGGGCAGCCAGCCCGACAACGGACGGCGAAAGGAAACTGATGGCCGACACCATGCCGGCACCCGCTTCCGGGACTGCGAGGCGGATCGCGCTGATCGCGCACGACAATAAGAAGAAGGACATGCTCGAGTGGGCCGAGTACAACCTCGGCGCCATCTCCCGGCATGAGCTTTTCGCCACGGCGACGACCGGCCACCTCCTCCAGGAAGAGCTGGATCTGAAGGTCACCTGCTTCAAGAGCGGCCCCTTCGGCGGTGATCAGCAGATCGGTGCACGCATCGCGGAGGGCGAGATCGACCTGCTCGTGTTCTTCTGGGACCCGCTCGAACCGCACCCGCATGACCCGGACGTCAAGGCCCTGCTCCGCGTCGGGGTCGTCTGCAACATCCCGGTCGCCTGCAACCGGGCGACCGCTGACTTCATGATCTCCTCGCCCCTGATGAACCGCGGGCATGAGCAGTGGGACCCGGCCGCAGGCCAGGACCGCCACAACGACTATGCCCTGACGGTGGTCCGGGCCGGCTAAGGAAGCGATCCCGATCGTGCGGGTCGGGGCTGGCCGTGCTCTGGTCGCCCTATCGCGGGGTCAGCACGCAGAACTCGTTGCCATCGGGATCGGCCATGACCACCCGGCTGACCTCGCCCTGGCCGATGTCGATGCGAGTCGCCCCGAGGGAGACGAGCCGGTCGACCTCCGCTTGCTGATCACCGTGGGCGGGCGGAGCGAGGTCGAAATGCAGCCGGTTCTTCCCGGTCTTCGGCATCAGTGGCGGCCCGCCCCAGGTGATCTTCGGACCGCCGCGCGGCGAGCGGATCGCGGTCTCCTGGTCCTGATCCCAGACCAGCGGCCAGCCCAGTGCTTCGCTCCAGAAGTACCCGACCTCCTGCGAGCCGTCACACGCGACCGCGCCGACGAAACCGCAGCCGGCGAGGAAGCTGTTGCCCGGCCCGATGACACAGAACTCGTTGCCTTCGGGGTCGGCGAGCACGACATGGCCCTCCTCCGGGCGCTGGCCGATGTCGATGTGCCGGGCGCCGAGTGCGAGCGACCTCGCCACCGTCTGCTGCTGGTCCTCCAGGGACGTGCTTGTCAGATCGAAGTGCATCTGGTTCTGGCCGACCTTCTGCTCCCGAGCCGGAAGAAAGCGGATCCGGAACCCGGTGTCATCGCCCGGCAGCAGCGCAACGCCGTCGCGGGAGTCCTCGGCCAGTTCCCGGTCCAGGACGCCGGCCCAGAAGCGGGCGAGCCGGAACGGGTCGTTCGCGTCGAAGCAGAGCGCCCGGAGGTCACAGGTCATTCCGCAACGCTAGGCTCCGCGGCCTGCCATGCAAAGAGAATAATCCTGGTGGCGGCGCGAGCCTCGGCCGGTGCGGGCACCCTCTAGCCGGCGTGGACCCCCGTCACCCCGAAATGAGAATTCGAGGATCAGATCGGCGGTGACGAATTCGAGCGCAGCATCGACCTTGAGGGAGCCGATCAGGTCGAGGAGCTGCCGGACGACAGCGATGCGCTGATCCGCGCTCTGCGGAGGTGCCTTACGACTATGCGGGGGGTCAGTGCTCATCCGGACATAATGCCGGTTCTTGGCCGGTTACGCCCAGCACCGTGCCGCCCTCGGCATACCGCAGCGTCATCGCCACAAGCCATTAGGCAGCTAATAGCCGACGATCTTTCGAGAAGATAGGCTGCCTACCGCACAAATGAGGCATTCTCCGCCTGCTACGGCACCAGTGCCCGCTGCAAGCCGGCTCAACATCTTGAACGCCGAGACCTCCGGCGTGCAGGCCGTACGCTGTTCCGCCGACAAAAGCACGCGTCTACCCCAGCTGATCGCGACGGCGTGTCAGGTAGGCGGTCTCGGCTGTGTTGCCCGCCAGCTCGATGGCTTTGTCGTAAGCCGCGCGCGAGCTCTGACTGCGGCCCAGGCGGCGCAGCAGGTCGGCGCGGGTCGCGTGGTAGGCGTGATAGCCGGCCAGCTTGTCCGCAAGACGGTCGACGGCCGCCAGCGCCACCTCCGGGCCGTCAATCTCGGCGACCGCGATGGCCCGGTTGAGGGCGATGACCGGCGAGGGGTCGAGGCGGACGAACTGGTCGTAGAGGGCGACGACCTGCGACCAGTCGGTGTCACGTACGTCGCGGGCGGAGGTGTGCACGGCGTTGATGGCTGCGAGGATCTGATAGCGACCCGGGGCCACCCCGGCGGCCAGGCGCTCGCGCACCAGCCGATGACCCTC
>DASWAA010000517.1:0-2086 GCA_036391385.1 Streptosporangiaceae bacterium | reverse complement strand
CGGCAGCATCGTGAATATCTCCAGCGTGCTCGCTCTGACCACGGCGGGGCTGCCGCAAGCGGCCTACAGCGCGAGCAAGGCCGGATTGATGGGCCTGACGCGCGATCTCGCGGCCCAGTGGACCGGCCGGAAGGGCATCCGCGTCAATGCCATCGCGCCAGGCTATTTCCCGACCGAGATGACGGACCAGTACGAGCCCGGCTACCTCGACGGAATGCAGGCCCGCATGCTCATCCGGCGGATGGGACGGCTGGAGGAGTGCGCGGCAACGCTCGTCTGGCTCGTCAGCCCGGCGGGCGGCTACATCACTGGACAGACGATCGTCGTCGACGGCGGCGTCTCGATCACCTGAGCGGGCGGCCTGGACATCGCCGTGACCGTGCTGCGGCGGTACGCGACACGGTGTCAGGCATCCTGTGCTCCCGGCAGGAACAGATCGAGCTGCAGGTCGGCCTCGGCTGCGTTCTCGTACCGGTAGGCGGAGAAGTCGCCTATCCCGGCGTTGCGCAGCACGTCCTCGTCGACGAAGCACTGACCGGTGGCCTCGGCGGCTGGCCGGGCGAGAATGGCATGCGCGGCGTCCGCCATGATCTCCGGCTTGCGAGAGACAGCCATGGCGGCGTCGCCGCCGATCAGGTTCTGGATCGCCGCCGTGGCGATTGTCGTCCGCGGCCACAGGCAGTTTGCCGCCAGCGGGCGCGGGTGGACCTGTGCCGCGACCCCGAGGGTGAGCATGGTCATGGCGTACTTGCTCACGGTGTAGGGAGCGTGCGCGCCGAGCCAGCGCGGATCGAGGCTGACCGGCGGGGACAGGGTCAGGATGTGCGGGTTCTCGGACGCGTGCAGGTGCGGCAGCGCGGCACTGGTCATCAGGAACGTGCCCCGCGCGTTGATGTCCAGCATGAGGTCGTAGCGCTTGACCGGTACCTGGCCGATCGGGGCCAGCATGATGGCGGAGGCGTTGTTGACGAGGATGTCGATGCCGCCGAAGTGGGAGACAGCCTGGTCGACGGCGCGGGCGACATCTTCTTCACGGCGGACGTCTCCGACGACCCCGAGCCCATGGCCGCCCGCGGCCTCGATCTCCTCGACAGCGGTGTGTATCGTGCCCGGCAGGCGGGGATCAGGGGTGTCGGTCTTGGCGAGCAGGACGACGTTCGCGCCGTCCTGAGCCGCCCGGACTGCTATTGCCAGGCCGATGCCGCGGCTGCCCCCTGACATCAAGAGCGTTCGCCCGGCCAGACCCTGACCTGGCGCGGCTGTTCCTGCGGTGGTATCCGTCATAACGCTGCTACCTCCTTATTCTCTGTCACTCGCTTGGTCACTCGCCGAGGAATCCCTTTCCCAGCGGTCAGGATGCGGTCGCTCCTGCGCATCCGCCGTGAGACCTAACTTCGGCCACGCTAGTGCCGTAGTCGGCCTTTGGGTCTGCCCGGCGATGATCGAGTGTTCACGTTCACTCTGCCTTGGTGGCGTGACCGCTACGCGGCAGCTCGTCGCTGTGTCAGCGAGGTCACCGCCCGCCCTGCCAGGCTGCAGCCGCCTACCGCCAGGCTCGCTTCAGGCGGGCAGCCCGGCCGCTGGCCCGGTGCCGCCTGAAGTAGGCGGTCGATCCCTTCCCGAACAGCAGGACCGTCGCCCCCAGCCCGGCCAGCCACTCCAGCGTGAAGACGATCATGACTGGCTGCGGCCCCAGGCTGTGTCTCCACCACTTCACCAGGTCAATTGTGGCCCAGGCGAACAAGATCACGGCCGCGGCGCGGGTACCGGGCTCGGCCCGCCTTGCCGCGCGCGCCGCCCACCGCCAGAACATGATCGCGACCAGCGAGATACCCGCGAACAAGGCCGCAGACAAGAGCCTGTCTGTAAGCAGCGCGATGACCGCGGCGACAGCCTGGAGCACTGCGCCCGCCTGCATCAGGTAGCTGGCGCGCAGGTGCTCCCATCTTCACTCCAGCAAGCCCGGCTCGTCGCCTGCGCAAGGCGCTCCTGGCGCTATCTGACTACAGCCAGAATGGCCCGAAACCCATGATAACGGACCCTCGTGCTTGGCGCCTAGCGCGCAGTCGCCATGACTCAGGCCGGC
>DASWAA010000516.1:0-1507 GCA_036391385.1 Streptosporangiaceae bacterium | reverse complement strand
TCCTGCTCGTCGGCGTCGAGCAGCGCGAAGACCCGCTCGGCCGAGGCGACCCCGGACTGCAGCAGGTTGGCCATGCTGGCGACCTGGGTCAGCGGCTGGCTGAACTGCCGCGAGTACTGGATGAACGCCTGCACGTCACCGAGCGACAGCGCGCCGGAGGCGACCCGCAGCGCGCCGACGACCGCGACCAGCACGTAATTCAGGTTCCCGATGAACATCATCGCGGGCTGGATGGTGCCGGAGATGAACTGCGCCCGGAAGCTGGACTGGAAGAGCCGCTCGTTCTGCTCGGTGAAGACGGCCATCGACGCCTCGCCCTGGCCGAACGTCTTAACCAGCGAATGGCCGGTGAAGTTCTCCTCGATATGGCCGTTCAGCCGCCCGGTGGTCGACCATTGCCGGACGAAGTTCGGCTGCGCCCGCTTGCCGATCCTGGCCACGATGAGGATCGACGCGGGCACGGTCACCAGCGCGATCAGGGCGAGCAGCCAGGAGATCCAGAACATCATCGTGAGCACGCCGACGATCATCAGCAGCGAGGTGACGACCTGGCTGAGGGTCTGCTGCAGGGACTGGGACAGGTTGTCGATGTCGTTGGTGACCCGGCTGAGTATCTCCCCGCGCGGCTGGCGGTCGAAGTAGCTCAGCGGGAGCCGGGAGAGCTTGGCCTGTATGTCTTCCCGCATCTTGTAGATGGCGCGGTTCACGATCACCGCGATGACGCGGCCCTGGAAGACGCCGCAGGCCGCAGCCGCCAGGTAGATCAGCGCGACGAGCGCGAGCGTCCGGCCGACCTGGTCGAAGTTGATTCCCTGTCCCGGCGTGAGGTGCATGGCCGCCAGCATCTTGGCCCGGGTGGTACTGCCCTCGGCCCTGAGCCTGGCCACCATCTCGGCCTGGGTCACGCCAGGGGGGATCTTGCCGCTGATGTAGCCGGTGAAGATCAGGTTCGTGACGTTGCCGAGGATCTTCGGCCCGAGCACCGACAGCGCGACGCTGCCGGTGCCGAGGGCGAGGCCCACGGCGAGGAGCGCGCGCTGCGGCGACATCGTCCGCAGCAGCCTGCGGCTGGACGCCTTGAAGTCGAGCGCCTTCTCGGTGGACATGCCGCCCATGAACCTGGCCGGGCCGTGCGCCATCGCGCCGCCGGCCGGGCCGGGCCCGCGCTTGGGAGTCGGCCGCTCCCCCGGGCCGAGCTGGACGTCCGGCCCACCGGTGCCATCCGGCTCGCTGGCCTCCCCCAGGCCGGCCTCCCCCAGGCCGGCCTCCCCCAGGCCGGCCCCGTCCAGGCTGGCCCCGTCCAGGTCTCCGATCTCGGGCTCTGGCCGCAGGTCCGAGCTCATGCCGCTGCCTCCTGCTCGGTCAGCTGGGAGAGCACGATCTCCCGGTAGGTCTGGTCGGCTGCCATCAGCTCGTCGTGGGTGCCGGAGGCCACGATGCGGCCCGCCTCCAGGACGATGATCTTGTCGGCGTGCCTGATCGTCGCCACCCGCTGCGCGACGATCAG
>DASWAA010000515.1:0-4484 GCA_036391385.1 Streptosporangiaceae bacterium | reverse complement strand
GCACCCGCGCATCACACCTACCCGGCGCAGTACCCGTACCGGCACGCCAGGGACTTCTACGACGTCACCTCCGTGAACAACGGCAAGTGCGAGTACTTCCGCTCTTATCTGTGCAACGGCAAGCCCGGGTACGACGGTCCCACCGGACTCGGCACGCCGAACGGAACGGCCGGCTTTTCCAACGCCGGAGCCCAGCAGGTCACGCTGGTCGATCCCGGCACTCAGGACGCCGGGGCAGGGCGGGTGGTCTCGCTGCGGATCAGGGCGCTGGACGTTAGCGCTCGCGCCACGTCGCTGGACTACACCGCCACCGGGCTGCCTAGCGGACTGTCGGTCGCCTCGGTCCCGGGGTCATTGGATGGCCTGATCACCGGAACGCTGCCTGCGACAGCGGCGACCGCGACGGTCACCCTAGCCGCGAAGGACGCCGGTACGGGCCAGATCGGCCGGGTCACCTTCAGGATCGTCAGCACGGGCTCGCTGCTCGACTCCGCGCCCGCCTCCGGCCACGTGACGCTCGGCTGGGGCGGGCCGTGCCTGACCGCCAGCGCGCTAACCGCGGGCTCGGCGGTGACCACGGCCACCTGCGACAATCAGCTCGCGACCCAGGTCTGGAGCTACCTACCCGGCGGCGCACCCGGAGATCCCGGCACCATGACGGTGAACGGGATGTGCCTGAGCGCGGCGGCCAGCCAGGGATCGCAGGCGACGGTGAGCACCTGCGATAGCTCGTCGAGCCAGGAGTGGCAGCTGCTGGGGTTCGGGTTGCTCCAGAACCGGAACTCCGGCCTATGCCTCACGCAGGTGAGCGCAAGCTCACAGGCGGTGTCCGAGCCGTGCGGCAACGCCCGTCAGGGCTGGCAGCTCCCGGCCGGGCACGTGCTCTCCGGCGTCGGCGGCCTGTGTCTTGGCTGGAGCGGCTCCTATGGATCGTCGCTCCGCATCCGCACGTGCACTACCGATCCGCGCCAGCAGTGGAGTTGGACGGCTCGGGGCGTTCTCCAGGTTCCTCCTGGCGGCTGGTGCGTCGACATCTTCGGTAGGACCGACGGGTCACCCATTCAGGTCGGCGACGCCTGCTACACCCCCACAGGCAGTGGGTCGTGGATTGCCGGGCCAGGGGGCGAGCTCATCAACGCCTATACCGGCAAGTGCCTGGCCGACCCCGGTACTAACGGGCCCGGTACCGCGCTGGCCCAGGAGGACTGCTACGGCGAAGCCGGCGAGATCTGGGCCTTGAACTGAACGGCTCGCCGCAGGTCGGCTGGCTGACAACGAGCTTCTCCGCGACAAGCAGGACGGGCAGGAGCGGCTCAGTAAGCCGGCAGCACGGAGGAGTTGTAGCGGGCCCAGATCGCCTCCAGGTCGGGCACGGGCTGGCCGCCGTGCAGGTGCAGGGCGGCGATGAGCTCGTCCACCTCGGGCGTCATCACGACGAGGACGCGGGCGTAGGCCGGGCCCCGGTTGGCGAAGGTGTGCACGGTACCAGCCGAGACGTGCACCAGCTCGCCGGCACCGAGCGTTCGCCGCTCGTCGTTGACGAGCACTTCCAGCTGGCCGTCAAGGACGTAGAAAGCCTCGTCAGAGCGGTGATGAATGTGACGTGGCGCCTGGTCATCCGGATAGGGCGCGAGATTCCATTCCCTGATCACGAAGTCTGCCATCTTAGGAGGCTACCCGCGGATCTGACAGCAGGCGGGGTACAAGCGCTGAGCCTTCGCGGGTAGCGTGCCGGGATGACTAGCGAGAACGAGAATCTCCCGCCAGGCCCGGCGAGCCCCAGCCCATTGCGGGCGACGGTACTCGCCGTACGATTCGCGACCGAACTGGCGCTGCTCGCCGCGCTGGTGGTCGTCGGCGTCAACGCCAGTACCGGGCTGGCCGGGCGGATCGCGCTCGCGGTGCTCGGGCCAGTCGTTGCCGGCGTGATCTGGGCCATCGGGATCGCGCCGCGAGCTCAGCGCCGGTGGCCCGATCCGTGGCGGATGGCTGCGGAGGTCGTCCTGTTCCTCGCGGCGGCAGCAGGCCTGGCCGCCGAGGGCAGCGTCGTGGCCGCGGCCATCTTCGCCGTCGTGACGATAGGCACGGCACTCCTGACCCGGATAGCGTCGCCTGGCGGCTGATCTGGCTATATCAGCCGGAGATGAGCCGGTCGGCAAGGGACGGCAGCGTGACGACGGCCATTGCGACCGCATTGAGCCAGATCCCGACCAGCGCGAGACGACCGCCGCCCCGGCGCCTGGCATGCAGTCCGAGCCCGAGCCCGGTCAGCAAGGGAAGCATCCACGCCGCCGTGACGCCGAGCCACGGCAGCCACGCCCTGATGTAGCCGACCTCGCCGCCCCTGGCCGGGCTGAGCCAGCCGCTGAGCAGGATGAACGCGATCGTCCAGGGGACGAAGACAGCCAGCATGATCACGGACGCGCGAGCCTCATTCCGCGGCCGCTGGTCGCTGGTGCCGCCGTGGTCCCGCTGACCGGGACGCTGCGTGGTGACCGACATGAGAACCACCTCCGGGCCTGCCATTTCAGGCTGGCCCGGCTGTCCCGCCGGGGCCAGGGCACAAGGTCCTTCGTGGCGAGAAGGATCAGAGGTCCCCCGGCGTCACTTCCTGAACGTGAAGAACGTCCTGGACGCGGTGAGCGTGATGCTGACGTTGTTGTTGGTCATGTCCGTCAGCGTCGCCGAGTACTGCACGTCAGCCAGCACCAGTGTCTGGCCCGACGGGCACGAGAAGCCACTGGGCGCCGGTGGAGGCGTCCCCGGTTCCGGCACTGTTGCCATGACTCGACCGTTGATCGGCGACTCTGGGAACGATGTGCTCCCGCCCGCGGCACTCGTCGCCTTGTTGGAGGCCTGAGGGTGCTTGCCGCCACCGTTGATGCATCCGTAATTGGCGGTTGCATGCCAGTCGAGCGTGTAACTGACGGTTTGGTTGCCGACGCCTGCCTCGTCGATGAAGATCGACAGCGCACCGCCATCGGTTACCGAGGCGCTGGTGTCTTTCATGAAGTGAGCACCGGAAGTTGCCTGCGCGGCGACCGTCCCCAGCCCGAGCAGGCCGAGCGTAGCGCCCAGTGCGGTGATGAACAACAGAAGTCGTCGCATTTTGATCCTCCCCCTTGCATTCACCCGAATGGGTGACGACTTCACCTTCTGAGGATGGATTCGCAATAGCGCACCACCACCTCCCGTTTCCGGGCATCGCAAGGACACCGGCAGGCCGGATGACGCTTCAGTCGCGGGTGCCTCTGTCGCCTGACCTGGGACTCAGGCGACGGGAAAGCGATGGCTAGCGCATCGCAGGAAATCTCGCGGGGTTAGACCCCAAATGATCCAGCTACTCCTAAAATGCCGTATCACAGGCACGCCAATAGACGGTTCTTGGTTCCCTAAGAACGCGACGCTAACACCGCTGCAGCTGAACGTCTAGACCCTAAAACCCGGGCCTGAGGCACTAGCCGAGTCGCTCGATGATCGTGACGTTGGCCTGGCCGCCACCCTCGCACATCGTCTGCAGGCCGTACCGGCCTCCGGTGCGCTCGAGCCCGTAGAGCAGCGTCGTCATCAGCCGGGCGCCGGTCGCCCCGAGCGGATGGCCGAGCGCGATCGCGCCGCCGCTGACGTTGACCCGGCTCAGGTCGGCACCGGTCTCCCGCTGCCAGGCCAGCACCACGGAAGCGAACGCCTCGTTGATCTCGATCAGGTCGATGTCGGCCAGGTCCATCCCGGCCTTGCGCAGAGCGTGCCCGGTAGCCGGTATCGGCGCGGTCAGCATCATCACCGGATCGTCTCCGCGCACCGACAGGTGCCTGATCCTGGCTCGCGGCCGCAGGCCGTGCTCGGCGACCGCCTGCTCGGACGCGATCAGGAGTGCCGCCGCCCCGTCGGAGATCTGGCTAGACAGCGCAGCGGTGGTCACGCCTCCGTCCGCGGCGGGCCGCAGCGAGGCCAGTTTCGCCATCCGCTCCAGCGAGGTGTCCCGGCGCGGGCACTCGTCATCGCGGACGTCGCCATATGCCTCGATCTCGGCCGCGAAGTGCCCGCCATCGATCGCGGCAATCGCCCGCTGGTGGCTGGCCAGCGCGAAGTCCTCCATCTCGGCGCGGCCGATCCCCCACCGGGCGGCGATCATGTCCGCCGCCCGGAACTGGGAGACTTCCTGGTCTCCGTAGCGCGCCCGCCAGCCGTCCGACCCGCTGAACGGGTCGTCGTGACCGAAGTTCTGCCCTGAGGTCATCGCGGCCGCGATCGGGATCTGGCTCATGTTCTGCACGCCGCCGGCGACCACCAGGTCGGCGTATCCGCTCGCCACGGCCTGCGCCGCGAAGTGCACGGCCTGCTGGGATGAGCCGCACTGCCGGTCCACGGTGACCCCGGGCACCGCCTCCGGCAGCCCGGCCGCGAGCCACGCTGTCCGCGCGATATCGCCGGCCTGCGGGCCGATCGTGTCCACGCAGCCGAAGATCACATCCTCCACCGCC
>DASWAA010000514.1:0-5111 GCA_036391385.1 Streptosporangiaceae bacterium | reverse complement strand
GGGCGATCGGGCTGCGGACGAACGTCACGCGCGCCGCCTGCGCCAGCTCAGGCTCCCGCAGGTCGTCGACGTACGTGCCGCCGACAGTCAGCAGTCGCGGGTCCTCGGTCCGCACCACACGGGTGCCTAGGATGCTCACGTGGCTCCCTGCCTTCCGATGCATGGCATCGCACGGCTGCCCGGCCGAGTGTTCTCGCCCGGGGCGGTTTCACAGTATTGCGGGACAAGCTAGCAGCCATTAGCACCTGGTGGGGAGTACCCCATTCGAAGTCGCCGCTAGTCAGGCAAACATATGGCCTGCGCGCTGTGCAGACAAGCCGCGGGCCGGCCTGTAGAACAAAGTAGGACGGCAGCGAGCAGGCAGCGCTGCCCGGCTGATCGAAGGGAAGCCTCATGATCGAGCCCTACCAGGCCATCGGCCTCGTTCCCACCATGCGCGGCATCCGCCACCGCGACGAGATCGCCGCGAACCTCGAGCACCTGTCCCACCTGATCAAGGCCGCCTCCTGGCTGTCGAGCCTAGACCTTCCGGTGCGCCTCATCGCGATTCCCGAAGGCGCCCTGCAGGGGTTCAACGACGAGGTGCTCGACCTCGACCACGAGGACTTCGCCCGCGAGTGCGCGATCGACGTCCCGGGTCCTGAGACCGACTACCTCGGCGCGCTGGCCAGGCAGTGGAACGCCTACGTCATGGCCCAGGCCAAGGCACGGCACCCGGAGTTTCCCGGCAGGTTCTTCAACGTCGGCTTCGTCCTCAACCCGGACGGCGAGCTGATTCTGCGCCACCACAAGGTGGTACCCCTGCTTCCGGTGGAGCACTCGGTCACGCCGCACAACGTCTGGGACAAGTGGATCGAGCTGTACGGCCGCAGCCTGGACGCCTTCTATCCGGTGGCCGACACCGAGATCGGCAGGCTCGGCTTCCTGATGGCCAACGAGGGCTCCTACCCGGAGAACGCACGCGGCCTGGCGATGAACGGAGCCGAGGTCGTCTACCGCGGGCCGTACCCGCACCCGCACACGGGCAACGGCCTGTTCGAGATCCAGAACCGGGCCCGCGCCCTGGACAACAACTTCTACCTGATCGCCTGCAATGTCGGCACCTACTACCTGCACACCGACTCAGACGTCCCGATCGACACCTTCGGCGGCGGGTCGGCGGTCATCGACTACCGGGGCCAGATCGTCGGGAGGCACGACTACAGCGGCGGGTCGTCCTGGGTCGCCGGGACGATCGACGTCGAGGCGCTGCGCAAGTTCCGCGCGAGCGCGCAGTGGGACAACTGGATGAAGGACCTCACCACCGAGCAGTACCAGCTGATCTACTCCGAGCCGGTCTACCCGAAGAACCTGTACCTGGACCGCGCCCCGTACAACCACGCGGATTACCGCAAGGAAGTGATCGACAAGCAGATCAAGCTCATGCACGACCGCGACATCTGGGCGCCGCCGTCGAAAGACTAGACCGGGGCGCCCGGCCTAACCGACGGCTCGTCAGGCGCTGGTGAAGACGACCGCGACGTTGTGCCCGCCGAAACCGAACGAGTTGTTGATCACTGCCATGGGCTCGCCGTCGTTCGGGTGCAGGTCGGTTGGCTTCACCGCGATCTCGACGCCGAGATCCTCTTCCGGATCGTCCAGGTTGATCGTGGGCGGCGCGGTCTTGTCGTGCAGCGCGAGAATCGCCGCCACCGACTCGACTGCCCCGGCACCGCCGAGCAGGTGACCGGTCATCGACTTGGTCGCCGAGACGACCACGCCGCGGGCGGCATCGCCAAGCGCCCGCGCGATCGCCTGCGCTTCGACGAGGTCACCGGCCGGGGTCGAGGTCGCGTGCGCGTTCACGTGGACGACCTGGCCCGCCGAGACGCGCGCGTTCTCCAGCGCGTGCCGGATGGCGAGCACGGCGCCTGCCCCTGCAGGATCCGGCTGGGCGATGTGGTGCGCGTCGCCGGAATAGCCAGTTCCAGCCGCGACGGCGTACACGCGTGCTCCCCGGCTGGCCGCGTGGCTCTCAGATTCGAGCACGACGACGCCGGCGCCCTCACCGAGCACGAAGCCGTCCCTGCCCTTGTCGAACGGCCGGGACGCCCGCTCAGGCTCGTCGTTGCGCAGCGACAGCGCCCGCATCGCGGCGAACGCCCCGATGTTCAGCTCCAGGATCGCCGCCTCGGTCCCGCCCGCGATGACGACGTCCGCGCGTCCGGACCTGATCATGTCGATCGCGTAGCCGATTGCCTCGGCACCTGATGCGCACGCGCTGACCGGCGTGTGCGCTCCGGCCCGCGCGCCGAACTCCAGGCCGATCCAGCCTGCCGAGCCGTTCGGCATCAGCATCGGCACGGTGAACGGGGAAAGCCGCTGCCAGCCCTTCTCTCGCAGCGTGTCGTACGCCGACAGCAGGGAGCCGATGCCGCCGATCCCGCTCGCCACGGCTACCCCGAGCCGCAGCGGGTCGACGTCGGGCGATCCGGCGTCCGCCCACGCCTCGCGGGCCGCGATCAGGGCGAACATCTCGCACCGGTCGAGCTTGCGTGCCTGCACCCGGTCGATGAGGGTGGTCGGCTCCACGGCCGCCCGGCCGGCAATCTGGCACGGCAGCCGCTGTGCCCACTCGTCCGTCAGGGTCGCGACGCCGCTGCGCCCGGCCAGCATGGCCTGCCAGGTGCTAGGGACGTCACCGCCTAGCGGCGTGATCGCACCGAGCCCGGTGACGACGACTCGGGTCGGGTCATTCCGCACTTGTGTGGTCTCCTCTGGTCGCTGCGGCCTGGTCGGGGATAACGCGGCGCCGGACGGACCACGCCGGCTCGGCGCCGCGCACGGCCCCGGTCAGGCGGATACGGAGGCGCGCCCGACGTAGTCGATGACGTCCTGGACTGTCTTGAGGTCCTTGAGCTGGTCGTCGGGGATTTCCACACCGAACTTGTCCTGCGCCGCGACGGCAATCTCGACCATCGACAGGCTGTCGATGTCGAGGTCGTCGACGAACGTCTTGTCCGGCGTCACCTCGTCGGCCGGCACGCCCGCGATCTCGTCGATAATCTCGCTCAGGCCGGCGAGGATTTCCTGCTGGGTCATGGCCATTGCCCGTACTCTCCCTTTGTCATCGTGCTGTTTGGCTAGGACTGTCCTGCACTGACATGCTGTCGTGCGCCCGGAACCCGGGCGCGGGTCAGGGTACCGTGATCACCTGCGCGGCGTAGCACATGCCCGCGCCGAAGCCGATCAGCAGCGCCTTGTCGCCCGAGGACACCTCACCCCGCTCGATCATCCGCGAGAGCGCGAGCGGTATCGAGGCCGAGGACGTGTTGCCCGAATTGACGATGTCATTGGCCACCCTGGCCTGCGGAGCGCCGATCTTGCGCGCCACCGATTCGATGATCCGCAGGTTGGCCTGGTGCGGGACGAAGACCGCGAGCTCGGTCGGGTCCACGCCGGCCTCGGCGCACGCCTTCAGGGCGACCGGGTGCAGCGAGCTCGTCGTCCAGCGGAAGACAGCCTGACCCTCCTGGACGATGAACGAATTCCGGTCCTTGATATAGATCTTGTCGGCCATGTCGCCGTCGCTACCCCAGACGACCGGCCCTATGCCTGCCTCGCTGTCGTCGGCGTCGTCGGACTCGGCCGGGCCCACGATCGCGGCGCCTGCACCGTCGGCGAAGATGATGCAGGTCGACCGGTCGGTCCAGTCGACCCACTGAGACAGCTTCTCGGCGCCCACGACCAGGACATACCGGGCCGAGCCGGCCCGGACCGCGTCGCTGGCAGCGGCCAGCGCGTAGCAGAAGCCGGCGCAGGCCGCGTTGAGGTCGTAGGCGCCCGGCGCGACGATGCCGAGCCGACGCGCGACCACGGCCGCAGTGTTCGGGATCATCACCTCGGGCGTGCAGGTCGCCACGATGACCAGGCTTATCTCGGCGGGGGAGAGCCCGCTGTTCGCGAGCGCCTTCCCGGCAGCGGCCACGGCCATGTCGGCCACCGTCTCGTCGGGTCCGGCCAGCCGCCTGCTCTCGATCCCGACCCGGCTGCGGATCCACTCGTCATTGGTGTCGACGGTGGCCGCCAGTTCGTCGTTCGTGACGACGCGGGCTGGCTGGTACCCGCCGAATGCCAGGACTCTGGCGCCCGCGGAGCCTTGGTGGGTTCGCATTCGCTTACTGCCTTTCCTCGGTGCTCGCTAGCTGGGCTGGCTGAAGCCTGACCAGGGGCTGGGCGTGCTGGTCGGAGTGCCCCTCGGCGTGCTCGGCAATCAGCTTGAGGGCGGCGTCGAGGTTCTCCGGCGTCTTGAGCGCGAGCAGCTGGACGCCGGGCAGTGCCCTGCGGGCCAGGCCGACCAGGGTCCCGGCCGGGGGCAGCTCGACGAACGCCGTAGCGCCCAGGCTGCTCATCGTGGACATGCAGCTGTCCCACCGGACCGGCGCGCTGACCTGGGCGCAGATCCGCTCCAGCCAGTCATCGCCGGTCCTGACGATGGCACCGTCGCGGTTGGAAGCGATCGGCAGTGCCGGGTCGTGTGCCCTGACACTCGATGCCGCCTCGCGCAGGGCATCGACCGCGGCGGCCATGTGCCTGGTATGGAAGGCGCCGGCAACCTGGAGCGGGATCAGCCTGGCGCGCGCCGGCGGTTCGGCGGCGAAGGCCGCTAGCTGCTCGACGGTCCCCGCGGCCACGATCTGGCCCGCTCCGTTGATGTTGGCCGGCGTGAGCCCGTGCCGCTCGATGCTGGCCAGGACCGTGGCCTCGTCGCCTCCGAGCACTGCCGTCATCGATGTCGCCTCGGCTGCCGCAGCCTGCGCCATCGCGCGGCCGCGCACCCCGACCAGCCGGAGGGCGTCGTCTGGCGTGATGATCCCGGCGATTGCACCTGCCGCGAGCTCGCCAACGCTGTGACCTGCGACCATGCCGCCGTGGTTGCCAAGCGCTGCCGCCGCCACGATAGCCGAGGCCACGAGCAGCGGCTGCGCGATGGCGGTGTCCCTGATCTCGTCCGCGCTCGCGGTCGTCCCGTACCTGAGCAGGTCACAGCCGATCAGCTCGGACCAGCTGCCGATCTGTTCGGTGACGCCGGGTAGCTCCAGCCAGGGAGCCAGGTATCCCGGGGTCTGAGC
>DASWAA010000513.1:0-7962 GCA_036391385.1 Streptosporangiaceae bacterium | reverse complement strand
TGACTAACTGCTGGGAGAGGATCCTCGGGCCTGGCCTGCCCGGTAGGTCAGGCGCGAAGACGGTGATCACCGGCCTGATCCGGCCGCCGTTCGTGGCCTCCCGCAGGTGAGTGATCGCCTCAGCGGCGACCTCGGCGGCGGCACGGACGTCACGCCGGTCCCTGATGCGCAGGCTCCGCCAGTAAAGACGGCCGATGCACCGGTTGCTGTTGCGCCAGGCGACTCGCGCGGCGAAGGCCAGTTCAGCCCCGGTGTGCGTATAGGTGCCCGTCGAGTCGATCTCATGGCGCACCTGGCTCAGCCGGTCCCGCGGCGTGCCGGAGGCGGGATTCTCCTCGTGGTACTGCATGACGAAGCGCTGAGCCTGCTCGGTCAGCACCGCCTGCGAGGACGGCTGGTGCCCTGACTTGCGGCTCGTGCCGATAGGCCGGTGGGCACCGTCGGCCCGACCAGCGCCGTTCGGCTTGGCCGAGCCGTTGGGCTTGGCCGCGGCGTTGGGCTTGGCCGCGGCGTTGGGCTTGGCCGCGCCGTTGGACTTGGGCGAGGCACGGCCAAGGATGAGTGATTTCCCCCAGCGCGAATCGAGGAAAGACCGCCCCTGGCTCGTGCCCACTCAGACCTCCGCTC
Source organism: Streptosporangiaceae bacterium (assembly GCA_036391385.1). Lineage (GTDB taxonomy): Bacteria > Actinomycetota > Actinomycetes > Streptosporangiales > Streptosporangiaceae > Chersky-822. Next base: position 7,335 of record DASWAA010000513.1, on the reverse strand, counting down.
GCGGATAACCGGAATGCGTCTTATCGCACGCTACATCGACAGTGATGGCATCCAGATCATTTTCAGATGATTGAGCAATGATTGAGAGATGATTGACGAGTGTAATTGGCGTGAGCCGGGCATATCCCGGCTTCTCGGATCGTCAGAGCGCTGGCTAAGTTGCGTCTTGCATTTACGCTTGATCCCGAGGTATTTCTTTCTCATAGCGCTGACCCGTGAGGGCTCGGCGTCGGCTGGCTCGGCGTCGGCTGGCTCGGTATCGGCTGGCTCGATGACGGCCGCGGGCCGTCATCGAGCGGTACGTGCGGGGGCTAGCCGATCAGCTCGTCGACCGCGGCCGCGAAGTGCTCCGTATGCCCGTCTACGTCCGCGCTCGTCGTCGCCGGGCAGATGAGCGCCATGTTGTGGAACGGGGTGATCAGCACTCCGCGGTTGGCCAGGTACAGATGCAGGTACTCGTCGAGCGCCGGGTCGGCGGCGGCGTGGGACTCGCCACCCGAGCGCGGCGGCTGCGGGCAGAATCGGTACTCCGCGCGCGCTCCGAGCCGCACGATGTTCCACGGCAGGCGGCGGCTGTCGATCACGCCCTGGACGCCAGCCGCGAACCGCTCGGCCAGTGCGGTCATCACGGTGAACGCGTCCGGCGTCAGCACGTGCTCCAGGGTCGCTCGCATCGCGGCGACCGACAGCGCGTTACCCGCAAGCGTGCCGCCGACGCCCCCGGTGTCCACGATGTCGGCCGAATCGTCCGCCAGGATTCGCTCGGCCAGCTCGCCGGACAGGCCGTAGGCGCCGCAAGGGATCCCGCCGCCGATCGACTTGCCGATCGTCACCAGGTCGGGCGCCAGGCGCCAGGCTTGAGTGCAGCCGCCTGGCCCCGCGCTGAAGGTGTGCGTCTCGTCGTTGATCAGCAGGGTGTCGTAGGCACGGGTCAGCTCCCTGACGGCGGCCAGGAAGCCCGGCTCGGGGAGCACGATGCCCATGTTGGTCATGGCAGGCTCCATCAGCACGGCCGCGACGTCACCGTGGGCGAGCTCACGCTCCAGCCCGGCGACGTCGTTGAACTCGACCACCCTGGTGGTCAGCGTCGGGTCGACCGGCGCACCGGTGTTACCCTCCCGGCTGGCCGGCCCGTCCGTGGTCACGACGATGAACGACTCGTCCACGCTGCCGTGATAGCAGTAGGAGAACACCAGGACCTTCGGCTTCCTGGTGACCTGCCGCACCAGCCGCAGCGCCCAGCGGTTCGCGTCGGTGGCCGACAGCGTGAAGCTCCAGTGCGTCGGCCCGAACCTGCGCGCCAGTTCGCCGGCCACCCAGGCGGCATCCTCGGTCGGCATCATCGTCGTTGCCCCGCCAAGCTCGCTGTACCTGCGGGCGATGGCAGCCTGGACAGGGGCCGGGGAGTGGCCTGCCATCGCGCCGGTGTCGCCCAGGCAGAAGTCGGTGAAGATGTTCCCGTCGAGGTCGGTCACCCGGGCACCATGAGCCGTGGCCAGGTACAGCGGGAAGCCGCCCGACCACATCCGCATCCAGGTCATCGGCACGCCGCCAAGCAGGTGCTCGCCTGCGTGCTCGAACGCTCGCAGCGATTCAGGGTGGCGGGCGGCGTACGCGGTCCGCTCGCGCTTGCTCAGCTGCTCCAGCCTGTCCGCGTCTACGCTCGCTAGCCCCGTCTCGTCCGCGCCGCGCAGGTTCCCCGACATGGCATCAACCTCCCCGATCTGCCAAGGAGGACATTATCGTCGGCGTACTCCGGCCAGCTGTCGGCGGCTGGCCCTAGCATGGGGGCTACGCAGCACTGAGGTTGGAGGCACTGGGCTTGCAGTCGGACGAGACCGCCGGAGTCCTGCGGCGGGTGTTCGGCTACGACTCGTTCCGCGGGGAGCAGCAGGAGATCATCGAGCACGTCATGGGCGGCGGTGACGCGCTCGTCCTGATGCCGACCGGTGGCGGCAAGTCGCTGTGCTACCAGATCCCGGCGCTGGTCAGGCCTGGCACCGGTGTCGTGATCTCCCCGCTGATCGCGCTGATGCAGGACCAGGTCGACGCACTGCGGGCGCTCGGGGTCCGGGCCGGCTTCCTCAACTCGACGCAGGACTCCTGGCAGCGCCGCGAGGTCGAGTCGGACTTCCTGGCCGGCGAGCTTGACCTGCTCTACCTGGCCCCTGAGCGGCTCCGGGCCGAGTCCGCGCTGCGGCTGCTCGACCAGGGCAAGATCGCGCTGTTCGCGATCGACGAGGCGCACTGCGTGTCCCAGTGGGGGCACGACTTCCGTCCCGACTACCTGGAACTGTCCGCGCTGCACGAGCGCTGGCCGGAGGTGCCGAGGATCGCGCTCACCGCGACCGCGACCAAGGCCACCCGAGCGGAGATCGCGACCCGGCTGAACCTGGAGTCGGCCAGGCATTTCGTGGCGAGCTTCGACCGGCCGAACATCAGGTACCGGATCGAGCCGAAGGCCGAGCCGCTGAAGCAGTTGCTGGCGCTGCTGCGGGCCGAGCACCCAGGCGACGCGGGGATCGTGTACTGCCTGTCCCGTGCCTCGGTCGAGAAGACCGCCGAGTTCCTCGACCGCAACGGGATAGCCGCGCTGCCCTACCACGCCGGTCTTGACGCCCGGACCCGGTCGGCCAACCAGGCCAGGTTCCTGCGCGAGGACGGGCTGGTGATGGTCGCCACGATCGCGTTCGGCATGGGAATCGACAAGCCCGACGTGCGCTTCGTTATGCATCTGGATCTTCCCAAGTCGGTCGAGGGCTACTACCAGGAGACCGGCCGGGCGGGCCGGGACGGCTTGCCGGCGACCGCCTGGCTCGGGTACGGGCTGGCCGACGTGGTGCAGCTGCGGCGGCTGATCGACACGTCCGACGGCGACCTGGCGCACCGGCGCCGACAATCGGCCCACCTGGACGCGATGCTCGCGCTGTGCGAGACGGTGCAGTGCCGCCGGGCCCAGCTGCTCGCCTACTTCGGTGAGGAGTCCGGGCCGTGCGGCAACTGCGACACGTGCCTGTCGCCGTGCGAGACCTGGGACGGCACGGTCGCGGCGCAGAAGTTCCTGTCCGCGATCTTCCGGCTGCGCCGGGAGCGCGGCCAGAAGTTCGGGGCCGGCCAGGTCATCGACATCCTGCTCGGCCGCAAGACGCCGAAGGTCATCGAGAACGACCATGCGTCGCTGACCGTGTTCGGCATCGGGGACGAACTGCGCGAGAGCGACTGGCGCGGTGTGGTGCGCCAGCTGCTGGCCCAGGGACTGCTCACGGTGGAGGGCGAGTACGGGACGCTCGCGCTGACTCAGGCGAGCAGCGCTGTGCTGTCCGGGGAGCGCCAGGTCCTGCTGCGACGAGAGCCGCCCCCGCCGGCGCGTGCCGGGCGCGGCTCGACGCGGGCGGCCAGGGGGGCTGGAGCCGGCTCAGGGTCAGGCGGCGCACTCGCTGCCGCGGACCTGTCGGAGGCCGATGCGGAGGTGTTCGAGCGGCTGCGGGCCTGGCGAACGTCGGCGGCGAAGGAGCAGGGCGTTCCGGCGTACGTCATCTTCCACGACGCGACGCTGCGCCAGATCGCGGCGCAGTCGCCCGGGTCGCTGGCAGAGCTGTCCGGTATCAGCGGCGTCGGCGAGGCGAAGCTAGCAAAGTACGGCCAGCAGATCCTGGACGTGCTTACCGCCCCCGGCTGAGTCCGTGATCTCGGAGACTGCTGGGGGTTGTAGGCCCAACAGCCTCCGAGATCAGCTGAACATCCCGAGATCTCGAAGACTGCCGGGCGCCGCTTCTGGACTCAGACGCCGGCCGGCAGGCCGCGCATCGCCTCGGCCAGCGCAACCTCGGACAGGTCGAGGTCCTGCATCCGGCCGGCCAGGTAGTCACCGTAAGCCTGCAGGTCCAGTAGCCCGTGACCGCACAGGGCGGTCAGGATGACCTTCTCCTCGCCGGTCTCCTTGCAGCGCAGCGCCTCCTCGATGCACGCGGCGACGGCATGCGTCGGCTCGGGCGCCGGGACGATGCCCTCGGTCCGCGCGAACCGCAGGCCAGCCGCGAAGCATTCGGACTGGGGCTTGGCGACCGCCTCGATGAGGCCGAGCTCGTAGATGTGCGAGAGCAGCGGTGACATTCCGTGATAACGCAACCCTCCGGCGTGGATCGGGTCCGGTATGAACTCATGCCCGAGCGTGTGCATCTTCAGCAGCGGTGTCATGCCCGCTGTGTCACCGAAGTCGTACGCGTACTTGCCCCGGGTGAACGACGGGCACGCGGCAGGCTCGACCGCGCGGATGACCGGGTTCATCCGTCCGGCCATCTTCTCGCGCAGGAACGGGAAGGCCAGGCCGCCGAAGTTGGATCCGCCGCCGGTGCAGCCCACGATCACGTCCGGGGTGTCGCCGGCCTCCGCCAGCTGCTTGATCGCCTCCTCGCCGATGATCGTCTGGTGCATCAGCACATGGTTGAGCACACTTCCGAGGGCGTACCGGGTGTCGGGATTGCCTGCCGCGACCTCGACAGCCTCGCTGATGGCGATGCCAAGACTGCCGGTCGAGTCCGGGTGCGCGGCCAGGATTGCCCGCCCGGCGCTGGTCACGTCGGACGGGCTCGGGTGCACCGTCGCGCCGTAGGTCTCCATCAGCATCTTGCGGTACGGCTTCTGGTCGTACGAGGAGCGGACCATCCATACCTCGACGTCAATGCCGAACAGCGCACCCGCGAACGACAGCGACGTGCCCCACTGGCCCGCGCCGGTCTCGGTGGTCAGCTTGCGCACGCCCTCGGCGGCGTTGTAGTAGGCCTGCGGCACCGCCGTGTTGGGCTTGTGCGATCCGGCCGGGCTGACGCCCTCGTACTTGTAGTAGATCCGGGCGGGCGTGCCAAGGTCCTTTTCCAGGCGACGGGCCCGGTACAGGGGAGTGGGACGCCACAGCCGGTAGACATCCAGCACGGGCTCGGGGATCGTGATGTGCCGGTCCCCGGAAACCTCCTGCATGATCAGCGCGGTGGGGAACAGCGGCGCGAGATCATCCGGGCCGACGGGCTGGTGAGTTCCCGGGTGAAGCGGCGGCGGCGGCGGGGCAGGCAGGTCAGGAATGATGTTGTACCACTGCTGTGGCATCTCGGACTCTTGCAGGACGTACTTAACCTGGTTCGTCATGATTACCTCCCGGGCGTCAGGCCACGAGCCGGTGCTGTTCAGGTTCCAACAACCTAGCCCACGAGCATGATGTGCGTAAGTTACCCGCCGAACGCCCCGCTGCGGCAGGGTTGACCTGCATCGGATCGGTTGCGGCACTCTCGCGGCCGTGTAATCGTTGGACGGTCAGCTTGGGCTGGCCGGCTAACCTGCATAAGTCTGCTAGTTAGCATGGCCGTGACTGGCGGGGGCGTTGCCCGTGGCCCGTGATCGTGCCGATGACCTCCTGCGAGGTTCCGCGGGCATGTCGCGGACCAGTTCTGGCGGAGGTAGTGGGGTCTTGTCGGTGCGGGCTGCCTTGTCGCGCTACGCGGAATTCACGCGAGCAGCAGCAAGCCTGCCTGTGCAGTGGCGGTCGGCCTAGAGATGGCTGGCGGACGCAAGGGCCGGCGTAAGGCCGGACACGACGAATCCGACGAAGATCCGCTGGCCGGCGGCGCGCCGGAGCCGCAGCGCGGTCGGTCCGGGCGCGGTCAGTCCGACGACTCCGGCGATGCTGACGCTGAGCAGTGGCTCACGCCGTTCCGCATTATGAGCCCGATCAGGCCGGTCATCTCGCAGCGCCCGGGACTGCCTGAGCCCGGAGTTCAGGTCTGGCACGAGCCCGATGATCGTGGCTACGGCCCTGAACCTGGCCGGAACGATCCATCGGCCGGCCACGGCGGAAACGGGCCGATCACTCAGCCTCAGGCACGCCAGTCCCCGTGGAGACCGCACGCTGAGGGCTATGCCGCCGGCCATCAGGCGCAGCCAGGGCCGGCTGGTCCAGGCGGGCCGGCCTGGACCGACCCAACTGGTGGTCGGGGCGGCACGGGCGCAGTCGCTGGTCCGGCCGGTCCAGGCGGTCCGGTCGTTCCAGGCGGTCCGGCCAGTCCCGGCAGTACTGGCGGTACAGGCGGCGGTCGCTCGGGTCCCCCTGGCCCCGCTGGTCAGGGCGGGCGACCAGGGAGCGGATTCCAGGCTGGCTACCAGCAGTCTGCTGGTCCGGTGCCAGGAGGCCAAGGCTGGCAAGAGCCGAACGCTCCGCGGCCAGGGAACGGCCAGACCAGCATGGGGCCCGGCGACTACGGGCCAGATTCCCGGCAGTCCTGGCACCAGGAAGGACGGCCTGGTTCGCCAGGCCATCGGTCGTGGTCAGGACCTGGACCCGCGCCCGGGCCGGGTGGCTACCCACCGCCCGGCGAAGCCGGGGCAGGACGTTACCGCGGACGCGATGGTTACGGACAGCCTGGCGAGTACTACCCGCAGGGGCTGCCCCCGAATGGCTATGGCGGCGGTGCTGGCTACGGTGCCCCGGGCGGGCCGGGACGCCGGGACGGTTTTCGGGGGCAATCTGGCCGTGCTGAGCAGTACGGCCCGCGCCGCCAGTACGGACCGCACGATCAGCACGGACCGCACGATCAGCACGGACCGCACGAGCAGTACGGACCGCACGAGCAGTACGGGCGCCCTGATCAGAGCGGGCGTTCTGGCCAGTACGGCACGCCGGGCCAGTTCGCCGGCCCAGACCAGTACCGTGACCCGGGTCAGTACCGCGACCCGGATCAGTACCGCGATCCGAGTCAGAACGGGCGACCCGGCCAGAGCGGGCGGCCGGACGGTCGGCAGCCGCCGCCGGACCGCTACGGGCCACCGCCCAACGGCTACGGGCCACCGCCCAACGGCTACGGGCCACCGCCCAACGGCTACGGTCCACCGCAGGATGGATACGGGAGAGGCGGACAGTTCGCACCGGCCCAGGGCTACTACGGTCCAGTGCAACACAATGGTCCGGCTCAATACGGCCCAGGGCAGTATGGGACTGCTCAGCATGGGCCGCCGCAGTACGGGCCTGGCCAGTACGGGCCTGGCCAGCACGGGCCTGGCCAGTACGGACCAGCACAGTACGGACCAGCACAGTACGGGCCAGTACAGAACGGCTACGGTCCCCCGGCCGAGTACGACTCACATGGTCGTCCCAGGTCCCGGTACGACCAGGACGGGCGTCGCAGGCCGGACGGGGTATACCGGCCTGGTGACTACCCGCCCCTAGATCAGAACGGACATCCCGCCGCGGACTGGCAGCCTCGAGAGGGGATGGATCCGCAGCAGGCTAGGGCGTGGCATGGCCCGCAGCCTGACCCGCGAGCGGCCTACGGTCCTGGGGTTCGTCCG